>DATMQV010000194.1:0-2202 GCA_035566615.1 Xanthobacteraceae bacterium | reverse complement strand
ACGCAAGTCGGCCCAGCGCCAGCGCACCACGCCATCGGTCTTGCGGTCAGGGCCGTCTTCCACCCACTTCGCCACCTCACACCGCTGGGCCTCGGTGAGGCGCGGCTGGCGGCCCGGGCGGGGCCGATCGGCTAGCCCAGTCAGCCCATCGGCGTTGGAGCGAATAACCAGTCACGCAGAGGCCTCCAGAGACCTCGCAGCTCAATGCGCCGATTTCCACGCCTTGCTGCGCGACCGCGGCTTGCGGGAGCTGCTGGTCGCCGCAGTCGGCGGCGTTGCCATCGGCATCGGGACGACCATGCTGTTCCACTTTGATCATGTCGTCGCCGGTGCCGGTGCGGTGTTCTCAACGCCGTTCTTGAAGCTCGCGCTCATACCCGAAGCTGCATCGAGTCTGCTCGCGCCGACGCGCATGGGCTATGCCCGCGCGTTCTCGATGCTGGGCATGGGCCGCCCGCTCTCCGCAAAGGTCGACGACGTCGCTCTGAAGGCGGCGCTTGAGATTGCAGCACTTCCGGCCGGGGTCGTCGCGTTGGCACGCCAACTGATGCGCGGCCATCTTGACGATGTCGTCGAGCGGATCAATACGGAAGCGATGCATTTCAAAGAGCTCCTGAAATCCGACGAGGCGCGCGCGGCTTTCGAGGCGTTCCTCTCGCGTAGGAAATGAGGCCGAAGATGTCGCTTGCCCGAAAGACACTGTTCATCACCGGCGCTTCGCGCGGCATCGGGCTTGCGATCGCGCTTCGCGCCGCCCGCGACGGCGCCAACATTGCGATCGCCGCAAAGACCTCCGAGCCGCACCCGAAGCTTCTCGGCACCATCTATACCGCCGCCGAAGAAATCGAGCGCGCCGGCGGCAGGGCCCTGCCGCTCGTGGTCGACGTTCGCGACGAAGCGATGGTGAAGGATGCGCTCGGCAAGACGGCTGCCCGGTTCGGCGGCATCGATATCGTCGTCAACAACGCGAGCGCGATCCAGCTCACGCCGGTGGTCGACACCGACATGAAGCGGTTCGACCTCATGCATCAGGTCAACGCGCGCGGCACGTTCGTCGTCTCGAAATGGGCAATTCCCCATCTCGAAAAGGCGGCAAATCCGCACATTCTCATGATCTCGCCGCCGCTCGACATGAAGGAAAAGTGGTTCGCGCCGTACACCGGCTATGCCATGGCCAAGTTCGGCATGAGCCTTGTCGTACTCGGGCTCGCCGGCGAGCTGCGCCCCAAAGGAATTGCCGTGAACGCGCTCTGGCCACGCACTGTGATCGCCACCGCCGCGGTGCAGAACCTGCTAGGCGGTGATGCGATGGTTCGCAAGGCGCGTAAGCCCGAGATCATGGCCGACGCGGCCTGCTCCATTTTCTCCAGCTCCTCGCGCGAACTCACCGGGCGCTTTCTCATCGATGACAGTTTTTTGGCCGAAAACGGCATCGAAGATTTGGAACACTATCGCGTCGATCCGACGCAGACGCTGGCGCCGGACTTCTTCGTGCCGGACGACATCCCGCCGCCGCCGGCTAGTTTACCCCAGTAAGCCGACATTCAGCCAAGCAAATTGTTGGTCTCTTGCGCCAGCAGCGGACGTCACGCGAAGGCTTGGCTAATGTCGGCGATAAGATCGTCAGGATGCTCGATCCCGATCGACATGCGGACCAATGACGGAGTAATTCCGATTTCACGACGGGCTTGTTCCGTGAGCCCGGAATGCACTGTCGTCGTGGGATGGCAAATCAAGGATTCCGTTCCGCCCAGACTGACCGCCAATTTGAATACCTGAAGGCGATTGAGGAAAGCGAATGCGTCCGCTTGATCTCCTTTGACGTCGAAGGAGAATGTCGAGCCGGCCGAACTGGACTGCCTCTCCATCAACTTCTGCGTGGGGTGGTCGGCGGGAAGCAAAGGCGGATAATGGACGCACGCCACCTTGGGGTGACCAGCGAGGAAGTTCGCCACGGTCGCGGCATTGCTGGCCGCTCGCCCCATCCGAAGCGAAAGCGTCTCCAGAGAGCGCGCCAACATCCAGCACGAATGCGGGTCGAGCTGCGTGCCGATGGCGCTGCGCATCGCGCGAATGGGCTTCAGGTCGGCGGCGGAGCCTAGAATTGCGCCGCCAATGAGATCGCTATGGCCGCCAACATATTTCGTGAGAGAATAAAGCGATAAATCAGCGCCATGTCGGAGAGGCGATTGAAACACGGGC
>DATMQV010000193.1:0-4703 GCA_035566615.1 Xanthobacteraceae bacterium | reverse complement strand
CTATGGCCCACTGGCGCGTCCAGTACTCGCGTACGGCCTCGCGGCCATGGACGTGGCCACCATCCATACCGTTGGCCCAGGCGACATCATCGGTGAGCGCGGTCAGCACGCCGTCTATGTCCCGCGCATTAAAGCGATCGTAGATGCGTTCAAGGACTTTGACGTCATCGTCCATTGGGTTTTCTCCTCGGATAGTGCGGGTGTTGCGTTAAAATACATATGCACGTATACATATGAGCCTCAGTAAGTGCAAGGGGTGAGGTGCGATGGATCTGGATGTGCTCTCGACGCCTGGGCACCTGATCAGTCTCGCGGCGCGCGGGTTCGCCCGCCTCAGCGAAGCCCGCCTCAAGCCGCTTGGCTTCGGCGTTGGACATCTGCCAGTGCTGGTCGCGCTTCAGGATGGCCGGGCAAGCACGCAACGCGATCTCGCCCGCTTCGCCAAGATCGAGCAGCCGCCGATGGCACAGATGCTCGCCCGCATGGAGCGGGACGGGCTGATTCAGCGCGCGCCCGACCCGGCCGATGGGCGCAGCAGCCGCATCACACTGACGGAGGTCGCAGAAGCGCGCCTGCCGGACGCGGTTGCTGCCTTACTCCGGGGTAATCGTGAGGCACTGCGCGGCTTCACGGACGAGGAGGCTAGGCTGCTTATTGCCCTGCTCACGCGCCTGATCGAAAACCTCGATCGGATCGCGAGCGTCGAAGCGTCGCCCGGCACGCCAATTTCTGAGAAGGGTGACTGAGCCCGGTCAGCAAAATCAGTTAGCCCATGCTCAGCCAGTTTTGGGCAGCATAGAGTCTTTAGGCTTGCACTCGAGAATGAGCAGACTGCTGCGCCACAGTTGCAGGCACAGCAGTCTGTGCAAATCGCCGGCATTCTTTAGGCGGTCTTGATCCAGACGGCTTTCACGTTGAGATATTCCTCCATGTGCTGGAGCCCCGACTCGCGGCCGTAGCCGCTCATCTTGTAGCCGCCGAACGGCACCGCCGGATCCATGGCCTGATAGCAATTGACCCAGACCGAGCCGGCGCGGATTGCGCTCGCCAAGCGATGCGCCTTGCTGACATCGCGGGTCCAGACGCCGCTGCCAAGACCGAACATGGTGGCGTTGGCGCGCTGGACCAGTTCGTCCATATCCTTGAATGGGATCGCCGAGATGACCGGACCAAAAATCTCTTCCTGGGCGATGCGCATATCGTCGCGCACATCGGCGAACACCGTCGGCGGCACGAAATAGCCTTTCGCCAGCGGCCCTTCCGTCAAACGCTCGCCACCGGCGAGCGCGCGCGCTCCCTCCTGCTTGCCGAGGCTGAGATAGCCGGACACGCGCTCGAGCTGCTGCTCCGACACCAGCGGGCCGATCTGCGTTTCCGGATCGAGCCCATTGCCGACGCGGAGATTCTTGCCGAACGCCGCGACCCGGTCGGTGAATTCGTCATAGACTTTTTGCTCGACGAACAGCCGCGTGCCCGCGCTGCAGATCTGGCCGGAGTTGGCGAACACCGCCATGGCGGCGCCGGGCACGGCCGCCTCGATATCGGCATCGGCAAATACGATGTCAGGCGACTTGCCGCCAAGCTCGAGCGAGACGCGCTTGAGGTTGCCGGCCGACGCCCGCACGATCGATTGGCCGGTCATGTGCGAGCCGGTGAAGGCGACCTTGTCGACACCCGGATGCGAGGCGAGCGCGGCACCGGCGGTTTCGCCATAGCCGGGCACGACATTGACCACGCCGGGCGGGACGCCGGCTTCCACCGCCAATTCGCCGAGCCGCAGCGCCGTCAGCGGCGCCTCTTCGGCCGGCTTGAGGATGACGGTGCAGCCGGCGGCCAGCGCCGGACCGATTTTCCAGACCGAGGCGCCGAGCGGGCCGTTCCAGGGAATGATCGCGCCGACCACGCCCACGGGCTCTTTCAGCGTGTAGGAAAATATCTCGCCGGGCAGCGAGTTCGGAATGGTCTCGCCGTGGATGGCGGTGGCCTGGCCGGCGTAGTAGCGCAGCATGCCAAGGACGCGCAGCCGTGTGCCACGGGTCCGGCTGATCGGCGCGCCCATGTCGAGGGTGTCGAGCGAGCTCAGTTCGTCGAAATGACGCTCGACCAGATCGGCAAGCTTCAAGAGAATCTGCTGGCGCTCATACGGCTTGAACTTGCTCCACGGCCCTTCGAATGCCTTGCGTGCCGCGGCGACCGCGCGGTTGATGTCTTCGGCGTCGCCCTCCGCCACCGTGGCCAGCAATTCGCCGGTCGCGGGATTGCGGCTTTCGAAGTGCTTGCCGGAAGCGGCGTCCACCCATTTGCCGTCGATGAGCATCTTTTTGTAGGAGCCGTCCGCATATGGATGGCGGCTCATTGGAATGGTTTTAGCTTGGGCCATGCTGTGTTTTCCTCAATCGCTGTGGCAACGCGTTTCACGTCTGCGAAGGCTTACTTCCGTGAAATTCATCGTTATATCTCAGAAAATATAACGACTATGAGCGAAAAGCGGCAAAAAGGCAAAGCGCTGCACCTGGAAAAAATCGACCGCAGGACACGTCAACAGGCCGCCATTCGCCGTGCAGTTCGCAGCATAAGACACTGATCGCGCCCGAGCCATCCGGCGCGATCGCAAGCCCGGCATTCCGTCAGAACAAGCCGAAGCGATCGCGGCGACGCTGGACGCGCCGCTCTTACGGTGCTTCCGGCGCCGGCCCGCACCAGCCCGGCAGATGGTTCGCCGCGTCGCTCTTGGCGAGCTCCAGCGCCCTTTCCAGCGCGCGATTGAAATCGTTCTCGACCACCTTGCGCTTGACGCGCCGGCGCAAAAAGTCCGCCCAGAGAAATTCACTGAACGGCGTCGTGTCCTTGGCAAAGCCGCCGGCGCGGCGCAGCTCGCCAGCGAGCGAGCGGAACGGATCGTCGACGAGCCCGGTCACCGTTTTGGGAATGTCGTCATAATGGCGGCGGCGGCCGTCAATATCGAACGGATGCATCCAGTTGCGGTTGTCCATGACCGTCCAGAACTCATCCGGCTCGAGCGCGCTCAGATTGGCCGTCACCGTCACCGCCATTTCCTTGACGCCCTCTTCATGCAAGGCGCGTGACAGATGATGGTGGTCGACGACGTAATGCCGGCGCTTCGGCCCGAGCACGACCGGGATCATGTGGGAGCCGAGGAATTTCCCGCCTTTCTTGCCGCTGGTCTCGCGCCAGCGCTTGCGCTTCGCCTCGACCTCGCGCATGCCGACCGTGATCTGGGTCGGGCGCAAATCCATAATTGCAACAGTGGTTAAGACTGGTTCGCGAACGGTCATTTCAGTTCGCTCCTATCTGAGTTGCCAATGCTTCGCGTGTGATGCCTGCGTTTGTTTGGTACGACAGGCCCAAGCGGGGGACAAGTATACCTTAGACACTGGTTCGCCGCATTGCAGCGACACTCGTCCGTGGACAAAAGGGGCGAAGCTCGCTATGGCGGTTAAGGCATGATGAACGGGCCATGAGCACGCTCCCGCGTCTTCGGAAATTTCCGCATCCTCACACGACGGGCCTCGGCGCCATTCTCGCGGCCGCCGCCTGCCTGGCGGCATGGAGCGCGCCAGCCTTTGCGGAAGGCGCCAAAGGCGGAGCCTGCGTACCGTCGGCCTACCGGGTGATCCTCGACGTCGGCCATACTGCTGCCGTGCCCGGCGCACTCAGCGCCCGCGGTGTGACGGAATATTCATTCAACATGCAGCTTGCGGACGCGATCAAGCAGGCGCTGCTGGAGGCAGGCTTCGACCAAACCACCAAGCTGATCACCGCAGCCGCGCCGTGGCGCGGGCTTTTCCAGCGCGGCATGCGCGCGAACGACGCGCATGCCGATCTCTTCATCGCGATTCATCACGATTCGGTGCCGGATTCTCTCGCCGAGACCTGGGAATATGAAGGCAAGAAGAACCAGTACTGCGACCGCTTCAGCGGCTACGCGATCTTTTTTTCGAACGCCAATGGCGACCGGAACGGCAGTCTTGCCTTCGGTCATCTGCTCGGCACGGAATTGCAGAAGCAGGGCCTGCACTACACGCCGCACTACACCTTCCCGATCATGAAGCGTTTCCGGCATGATCTCGTTGATCCCGAAGCCGGTGTGTATCGCTACGATCACCTCGTCGTGCTGCGCACCGCGCGGATGCCGGCGGTGCTCCTGGAAGCAGGCTCGATCGTGAACCGGCAGGAAGAGCTCGAACTCGGCACGCCCGAGCGCCGGCTTGCGATCGCCAAGGCCGTCACGGCTGCGGTCACGGACTTTTGCGCGGCGCGCTCGCCGGCCGCCGTGCGGCAGGTGAAGGCGCCGGCCGCGACGGCGGCTTCAGAGCGCGCCAAGCCGGCATCGCTGGCGCACTAGAGCGGGACGACTTTTCTCAGAATCGTCATCCCCTCCAGCGTTTTGTTTGAGCACGATCTTTCCGGATCATGCTGTAAGCGCATTCACCAAAAATTCTCCCGTCGCGAAATTTTCAGAGTTCCGGGAATAAACGGCCGCGCCGCCCGATCTCGTCCTCACAAGCCACAATGCTTGGCGTCGAGGAGAGAAAAACATGCGCGATGTGGAAGAAGATGGGTTAAACCGCCGCAAGGTGCTCGAATGCATGACCTGGGTCGGCACCGGCGTTCTGTGGACGATTGCCGGCGGCGTGCCGCGCTCGGCGGGCTTGATCGAGAGGGCGTCGGCGCAGGAAATG
>DATMQV010000192.1:0-13698 GCA_035566615.1 Xanthobacteraceae bacterium | reverse complement strand
CGGATTCGCCGACCGGCAAGCGCCGCACCAGCCGCTGCGCTGCCATCAGATCCTCAGCGGTCATCGCCGCCTTGGCGCGCGTCTCTTCGGCGCCGGTCGTCTCGAACAGAATTTTGCGCTCGGCGTCCTTGTCGGGATAGTCGACGTCGATCTCCATGAGGAAGCGGTCGAGCTGGGCTTCCGGCAACGGATAGGTTCCTTCCTGCTCGAGCGGGTTCTGGGTCGCAAGTACATGGAAGGGACGCGGCAGGTCGTGACGTGTGCCCGCAACGGTGACATGCTGTTCCTGCATGGCCTGCAGCAGCGCCGATTGCGTGCGCGGGCTGGCGCGATTGATCTCGTCGGCCATCAGAAGCTGCGCGAACACCGGCCCCGAGAGAAAGCGGAAGCTCCGCTTGCCGGCCTGGCTTTCCTCCAGCACCTCGGTTCCGAGAATGTCGGACGGCATCAAATCGGGCGTGAATTGGATGCGGCGCGCGTCGAGCCCAACCACCGTTCCCATCGTCTCGACCAGCTTGGTTTTGGCGAGGCCGGGAACGCCGAGCAACAGCGCGTGTCCGCCGGAGAGAATGGTGATGATCGCCTGCTCGATGACCTTATCCTGGCCGAAAATCACCGTGCCGATGGCAGCCTTGGCCGCGCGCACGTGATCGGCGCTCGACTCGGCCGCGCGCACGATCATGTCTTCAAGCTTTTCAAGCCCGTCTCCGCTGACAGCGGGCATGGGTCGACTCCTTATCTTTCAGGCCGCAATCGCAAGCGAATCAGATTCGGCGCGCGGGCACGAACAAAACCAGCCAGCTTTGCACCACTATTTGGCGATGCAATATATGCGCCACCACCAGAAACTGCCGGATTTAGGGACGATTCTTTCATTCATCGGGAACACAACTTAAATCCCATGCGGCGCAACCGCTGCCGAGCGATCACGAACCCGCGAGTAGCGCTGCCCCCGGACGTAATGTCCAAGCGGACAGGTTCAAGGCAAACCATGGCGAAGGCAGGGCAATTCGGATTGGACGCAATCACAGGCTCGCTAGCCGAGGCGGCGGGCCAGTCCAAAGGGCTGCCGCCGGTCGAGCGCTGGAATCCGCCGTTTTGCGGCGATCTTGACATGCGCATCGGCGCCGACGGCACCTGGTACTACCTGAAGACGCCGATCGGCCGGCCGGCTTTGGTTAAGCTCTTCGCCTCCGTGCTCAAGCGGGAGGGCGACAAATACTTTCTGGTCACGCCGGTGGAGAAGTGCGGCATAACGGTCGACGACGCGCCCTTTCTGGCGGTCGAATTGAATGTGGAACAATCGGCATCGGGCCGGATGCTGAATTTCCGCACAAACGTCGATGACTGGGTGCAGTGCGGTCCCGCGCATAACCTGCGCTTCGAGCCGGAAGCCGGTACCGGCGGACTGAAACCTTATTTGCACGTGCGCCGCGATTTATGGGCCAAGGTGACGCGCGCATTGTTTTTCGATCTTGTCGAGCTCGGCGAGGAGCGCGAGGTTGCGGGCCAGGCCATGTTCGGCGTGACCTCCATGGGCGAGTTCTTTCCCATGGCGCCGGCCGAGCAGGTGAGGGAATTCGCGTGACCAAGCAAAGCGCAGAATTGCAGCCGATGGCTGCGGAGGATTTCTTTGATCGCGCCCGCGCACGGCTGACATTGACCATACCGCCCGCGCTCACCGATCCGATGGCGCACGGCGCGCGCGGCGATCTCGATCTCAATCCGTCGATGTGGGAGCGCGCCGGAGTCGCTGCAACCAAGCCCGCGGCCGTGCTTATTCCGGTGATCGATCGTGCCGTGCCGACCGTGCTGTTCACGATCCGCACGCAGGAGCTTGCAAGCCACGCCGGCCAAGTGGCGTTTCCCGGCGGCAAGATCGATCCCGGCGACGAAAGCCCGGTGGCGGCGGCGCTGCGCGAGGCGCGGGAAGAGGTCGGCCTTTCGCCGACGCTGATCGAGCCGCTCGGCTATCTTGATCTTTATTTGACCTTCTCTGGCTTTCGCATTCTGCCGACGGTCGCGCGCGTGCGCCCGGATTTCACGCTCGCGCTCAATCCGCGCGAGGTCACCGAAACCTTCGAAGTGCCGCTCGACTTTCTGATGACGCCGGAAAATCACCAGCGGCGCAGCCGCGAATGGAAAGGCATCGAGCGCGAATATTACGCCGTGCCGTTCGGCGACCGTTATATCTGGGGCATCACCGCGGGCATCGTGCGTAATCTCTACGACCGGATCTACGGATGACGGCACCCGTCGCCGCCGCGCTCGATGCGCCTTGGCTGAAAGAAGGCGCCGTGGCGCGCTTGCTTGCGCTGCTCAACCGCGACGGTGAGCAAGCACGCGTGGTCGGCGGCGCCGTGCGCAACACGCTGCTGGGGCTTCCCGTCGCCGAGATCGATGTGGCGACGACGGCGCTGCCGGAGGAAGTGATGCGGCGCGTGCAGGCTGCGGGCGGCAAGGCCGCGCCGACCGGCATCGAGCACGGCACCATCACGGCCATCGTCGATCATCATCCGGTCGAGGTCACAACGCTGCGCGAAGATGTCGAGACGTTCGGACGCAAGGCGCGCGTGGTATTCGGACGCGACTGGAAGGCCGACGCCGAGCGGCGCGACTTCACCATCAACGCGCTGTCGGCTGGGCTGGACGGCAAGGTGCACGATTATGTCGGCGGCCTTGCCGATATTGCCGCGCAGCGCGTGCGCTTCATCGGCGAGCCGCGGCGGCGGATCGAGGAAGACTACCTGCGCATCCTGCGCTTCTTCCGCTTCCATGCGCATTTCGGCGCGGGCCCGCCTGATCCGGCCGGCGTGCACGCCTGCATCCTCGCCCGCGCCGGCCTTGAGACGCTGTCGCGCGAGCGCGTGCGCATGGAGTTGCTCAAGCTTCTCCTAGCCGCTCGCGCCACGCCCACGCTCGCCGTGATGGCGGAGAGCGGGCTTCTGAGCATGGTGTTGGGCGGCGTCGCTCATCTCGCGAGCTTCGAGAACATGATCAAGCTCGAAGCGGCGGTCGGCCTCAAAGCCGACGCCGTGCGCCGGCTCGGCGCGCTCGGCGTGTGGGTCGAGGAAGATGCCGAACGACTCGGCGAGCGGCTGCGGCTAACGAACGCCGAATCCGAACGGCTCCTGGCGCTGGAAGGCTGGTGGCGTGTTGCGCCGGAGCCGGATGCGAGGGCCGCGCGTGCACTTCTTTATAAGATCGGTTCGCAATCCTTTGTTGATCGCGTGTTGGTGGCTTGGATCCGATCGGAGGCGGGCGCGGCCGTCACCGCCTGGCATGAACTGGCGACCCTGCCGCTGCGCTGGCCGGCGCCGGTCTTTCCGCTCAAGGCGGCGGATTTCATGAGCATCGGCATTGCCGCAGGGCCGCCGCTCGGCGCTGCCATGCGCGCCGCAGAGGCGGCCTGGATCGCAGCCGATTTTCCGGCCGATCGTGCCGCGATCGACGCCATCGCGAGAGAAGCCGCGCAGCGCGCGATGGCACGCTGATGGCGGAGCACGCGTGATCCGCGCCTGCGCAAGATCGCTGTCTCATTTCGACGAAGCGCGATTCGCAGGGCTTGCCGTAGGCACCAGCAGCACGAGTTTGTAGTCCGGCCGCTCCGAGGCAATGAATGTGTGCTGAATGAAGGCGCGCCGGCCTTCGTCCGGATGATTGAAGATGCGTAGCCCGCCGTCGCGCCGTCGAACATCGTGCTCATTCCAGGCGGCTTCGAACAACGGACTCTTGCGGCGAAGCGTCTCGACAAAGCTGCGTACGCGCCCGTCCCGAAAGTTGCGCGGGTAGTCGGCGCGGAACTCGGCGAGGATGTGGCGGGCGCGATCCTCCCACCTTGGGATCAGTTTGCGCGCGGACGATTCAAGAAACACAAACCGCAAGAGATTTCGCTGGTTGTCGCCGTCCAACCAACCGCGAAAAAGCCGGGAGGCCGCTTTGTTCCAGCAACAGGCGTCCCACAAGCGGTCGAGACCGTAAGCGGGGTGGCGAACAGCCGTGACGGCTGCGAGCAAAGACGCCGGAATATCCGGATCGGGCCGAATATCGGGGTCCGAACGCCCGGCCAGTTCGAACAAATAGTCGCGCTCGGCGCGCGACAAGGATAGCGCCCGCGCCAGCCGATCCAGCGCTTCCGACGACGCCTGTACCGGACGTCCCTGTTCGATCCACGCGCACCAGGTCGCGCTGATGCCGGCTTTCGCGGCCAGTTCTTCACGCCGCAGCCCCGGGGTCCGCCGCCGGCCGCTCGCTTCCACCGGCCGCGCGCGCTCGCGGTGAGCACGGATGAATTCGCCCAAAAGCCGTCGCTGATCTGCAGTGAGCATAGAACAATCTATAATAGGATAACATTCTACTTGTAACAGTTTAATTGAGCGTGATCCATTCTTCGGGAAATGACTGCAGGAGGATCGGCGGATGAACCGAACCCATGAACAGGTGATCGACGCCCAATTCGGGCCGCGAGCCCAAGCCTACGTCGAAAGCGCAGTCCATGCGCGCGGCCCGGATCTCGAGGCATTGAGGGAGGTCGTGAGCGCCGTGCGACCGGCGCGCGCTCTCGACCTCGGAACCGGCGGTGGGCATGTCGCCTACATGATGGCGCACTATGCCGGCGCGGTGACGGCCTCCGACTTGTCGCGGGAGATGCTGGCGGCGGTGGCGGCAGCAGCAAAAGACAGAGAATTGGGCAATGTCGAGGTGGCCGAGACTTCCGCTGAACGTCTGACATTCGTGAATGAATGGTTCGATTTCCTCGGCAGCCGGTATTCGGCGCATCACTGGCGGAATTTCGAGGCCGGTCTGCGGGAGGCACGACGGGTTCTCAAACACGGTTCCAAAGCTGTGTTCATCGACGCTTTTGCGCCGGAGGCCGCGGCGCTCGACACCCACTTGCAGGCGGTCGAACTGCTCCGCGACACTTCGCATGTTCGGGATTACGCAAGCTCGGAATGGGTCGCCGCGCTCAACCGCTCGGGCTTTGCGTTGCTGGCTTTCAGATCGTGGCGGATTCGCCTGGATTTTCCAACCTGGATTGCCCGGATGCAAACGCCGCCGGATAACGTCCGCGCTATCAGGGCGCTGCAAATGGCAGCGTCCCGCGAAATCCGCGACCATTTCGAGATCGAAGCGGACGGCTCCTTCATGCTGGATGTCACGATGATCGAAACGAAGGCGGCCTAGACTCACGGGCAGCCGCGGATCGCGCCTGCTAAAGCGGTACGCGGCGCGATTTTGCCGTGGCGATCGGAACGTTCCGCAGCGCATCCGGTTCACCTTTCGTCCAGTTCATCTGGGGGGCTTCGTCGTAGGAGGCACCCAAATGCAAAAAGCGTGCGGAATCATCGCGATCAGTGCGATCGCTCTCAGCGCGTCGCAATTCGCTTCAGCCCAGACATCGTCGCCGGATCGATCCGCGCGCACCGCGGATCAATCCTCCGCGGCGCGCGAGGCGGTGAAGAGCACGCTGCGGGACGCTGGGTTTACGAACGTTCGAATCATGTCCGAATCTTTTTTGGTGCATGCGATCGACCAAAACGGCGATCCGGTCGTGATGGTGGTCCGCCCGGATTCGCGGGCGATCATGCCCGAGGCATCCGAAGGGCACGACGAAGCAAATGCGCCGGAGCCCGGCTATCCGGATTCGCTGACCGACCTTTCCGAAGATGAGGACGAAGCGACTGCGCCGACGCCGCGCGGTGGGCGCATCGGCAAGTCGTCGAAGATGACCGCCCGCCCGCCATATCCCGGCGACGAGGAGCGCGCGGACGCCGGCCAACGCGCCGACCAAGACACTGCCAAGTCGGGCAAGATGACCGGCCGGCGGGAGAATTCGGGTGCGGCCGAACGGGCGGAGGCCAATCAGACGCCAAGCCAGTCGGCGAAGATGCGTGACGAGCAGCCGAGCCAGAGCGCTGGCAACGAGAAGATTCCCGGCCGGCCGAGCGGCATGATGACGGAGAGGAATGAGGGCGAGCAGGGCGCGCTCAATCTCAGCACCGCGCAACGCGCTGAAATCTGGAAAAGGCTCGGCAGTCAGCAAGCCACCAATGCGCTGCCCGGCTTCGAACCCAAGGTCGGCGCGACCGTGCCGGCTTCCCTGCAGCTCAAATCACTGCCGAACAGCGTCAGCAGCCAGGTGCCGCAAGTCCAATCCTACCACTACGCCATGGTGCAGAACGAGCTCTTGATCGTCGATCCGGCGACCAAGAAGATCGTCATCATCATTACGGAGTGAGGTGGCGAGGAATGCCCCTAATAGGGCGCAATTCGATCGAATGGGTTCGGCCGAAATCCTTCCGCTCGTCCCCGCGAAAGCGGGGACCCAGCGTTCTAACCGCAGGTCTGTCGCGTCCGGCTGGATTCCCGCTTGCGCGGGAATGAGCGGAAGTCACGTCAATCTAGTCAGATCGCCTCTCGCAAGCGCCCCGAGCCCTGCGCCAGCAGCATCCGATCATATACGCGCGTCGCCGACGTGCTCGACAAAGCTCGCGTGCAGGTCCGAAGGCTCGATCCCGCGTGTGATGAAGACGATGCGCGAACGCTGATCGGCATCCGGCCAGCTTTCGAGCTGCACGGGCGGATGAAACACGTGATGGACGCCATGGATGGCGACCGGCGCGTTCTCGCCGATCAGATTGAGGATGCCTTTGACGCGCAGCAGATCCTGGCCTGCGCCTTTTCGCAGCCGTGCCAGCCAGGCTGAAACGGCGTCCCAGGACAGCGGCTCGTCACTGGTGAGGCAGCAGGCGCGGATGCCGTTGGTGTGGGCGTGCTCTGTGTGATCGTGCGCATGCGGATCGTGCGCGTGTCTGCCCTGTGCATGTCCGTCATGCGCGTGGCCATCATGCCCATTGCCAGGCACTTGCGCCCGGTAGGCGCGCTCGTTGATCCAGCGGCGGACGTCGGCGGTCTTACGTGAAGGATCGAACAGGGCGGCGCCGAACAGAGCGTCGGGCGCAATCTCGCCGTTCGACACGACATGCCGCGCCGCGCCGGGATTGAGTGAGATCAGCAGCCGGTCCAGCTGCGCAATCGTATCGGCAGCGGCGAGGTCGGTCTTGGTCATCAGCAAACGGTCGGCGAGGGCTGCCTGCTTGACCGCTTCCACGTGCTCGCCGATCTGCTGTGAGCCGTTGACGGCGTCGACGGTGGTGACCACGGCGTCGAGCCGCAGATAGTGGCTGACCAGCGGATTGTTCAACAAGAGCTGCACGATCGGCGCCGGATCGGCGAGCCCGGTGGTCTCCACCAGCACGCGCGAGAAAGCCGGCACTTCGCCGCGGTCGCGCTTGATCAGGAGGTTGCGCAGCGTCTCTTCCAGGTCGCTGCGCAAGGTGCAGCAGACGCAGCCGCTCGCCAGGACCGCGACCTCGCCGTCGATGGCTTCGACCAGCAAATGGTCGAGCCCGACCTCGCCGAATTCGTTGATGATGACGGCGCTGTCCCCCATGCCGGGGTGACGCAACAGCTTGTTGAGAAGCGTGGTCTTGCCGCTGCCGAGGAAGCCCGTGATCAGCGAAACCGGGAGTCGCGTAGCGGACTTATCGGCATCGAATAGTCCCATGCTTGCCCCTCGCTTTTAGAGGTCGGCCGGGTAGGTAGACCAAAAACGCAGACCAAAAATTCTCGCGCTTGTCGCGTGCGTTTGTGTCTTGTTCCCGTCTTCCGGGCACATTACCATGATTTCCGCAACGAATGATAATCAGCCCGCTCGGGATTGAGCGGGGCAATTCACGGGGAGGACTGCCGCATGACTGACGGTCGTGAACGCGAAGCCGTGACTGAATCGAGTACGTCATCGCCTTCGACCACGTCATCGTCTTCGAAAACGTCGCCGCCCGCCGATCGCCGCGAATTTCTGAAAGGCGCAGGGCTGGGCGCCGTCGCCGGTGCGAGCTACGGCAAATTCGGGCTTGCTCCGATCACGCCGGCTGCCGCCGATCCGATCGCGCCGCCGAAGCTCAGCACCGAAAAATGGTGGCCGTCCAAATGGGGCGCCGACGATCAGGCCGGCGCGTCGAACCACATCACGCCGGCGAAAGTGATCGAGACGGCGAAATGGATCAAGGACGGCAAGATCTACAAGCTCGGACACGACTATGAAGCCTCGATGCCGCTGTTCGGCAAACGCGTCTTCACCTTGCGCATTCCCGGCGGACCGACCGGCGGGCCGTTCGGCGAAAACCGCCTCGTCTATCACGATGAGTTCGTGACCACCGAGATCGGGCAGGTGGGAACGCAATTCGACTATCTCGGCCATATCGGCATCGCCATGGGCGCACCCGGCGACAAGGCCGAGATGCGTTTCTACAACGGCCATACGGTTGCGGATTTCAGCGACGCTTATGGCCTCAAGAAGCTCGGCGTCGAGCATTGCAAGCCGCTGTTCACGCGCGGCCATCTCGTCGACATGGTCCCGGTGAAGGGCCGCATGATGGAGGCGGGCGAGGAAATCAGCATGGCGGATGTGCGCGCCGCGCTTGCGAAGCAGAATATGTCGGAAGGCGATATCAGGCCCGGCGATGGGATCTTCTTCAATACCGGCTGGGGCACGCTGTGGAAGAAGAACAACGACAAGTTCAACAGCGGCGAGCCCGGCATCGGGCTCGAGGTCGCCAACTGGGTCATCGAGAAGGATCTCTGCCTGACCGGCGCCGACACCTGGGCGGTCGAGGTGGTCCCCAATCCCGACAAGACCTTGGCGTTCGCCGTCCACATGACGCTGCAGACCAAACACGGGATTCTCAATCACGAGAATCTGTTCTTTGACGACCTGATCGCCGACAAGAAATATCAGTTCGTCTATAGCTTCACGCCGGTCCCGATCGTGGGCGGAACGGGTTCGCCGGGCGTGCCGATCGGCATCACCTGAGCACGATCCGGAAAAGTGGAAGCCAGTTTTCCGAAAAGATCGTGCTCCACCAAAAATCAGAGCGCCAATCGTTTCAATCTGAAGCGATGGCGCTCTAGCGGCAGGAGGCCGATTGGCTCGTAGGGCGGGCGTCCGGGACGCCCGCCTTTGCCGTTTCAATGAGGTCACGGCGCTGCCGGCGAATGCGAGCGGCTACGACATCCGCTCGCGCAGTGAACGAAGCCGCTGCCGCGCCCTCGGCGCCACTTCCGCAAGGCGAGGCCGCATGCGCGCCATCATGCCATGCGGGCGAAGCCGCTCGACCTGCATTTCATTGCCGCGCCAGACGAAGTCGTCGCCTTGCAGCGCGCTGACAAACAGCACCGGCAACAATGCGTCGCGCAGCAAACAAATGAGCGGATAACGGGCCGAAATGTGCCAGCCCGCGACTGCGGCCAGGAGCGTTTCCGCCGCATACCACAGCACGCCGAACAGCAGGATGGTCGGCATGAGCGGCAGCCCGAGCGCCGGCGCGACGGCCGCAAGCGCGATCATCGGCAGCACGACGCCCGACACGGCTTCGGGAAGAAAATAGGCAAAGAAGCTTGCCCGGCGCAGCCGCGCCCAGCGCACCTGCCGGTGCCATACCTCGGCGGCGCTGCGATAGCCGAGCGGCTGCGGGAACGGCCGGTCCACCAGCTGCACTTTGCGGCCGGCGTCGCGCACCACCTTGGTCGCGGCCGCGTCCTCGGCGACTTCGCGGGCGAGCACTTCGATGCCGCCGGCGCGATCCAAGTCAGCGCGCCGCCACAGCATGGTCTTGCCCTGCGCGAAGCCGAAGCCGAAGGCGTCGGCAATATATTGCCAGCGCGCCTGATAGGTGTTGAGGAAGGCGCATTCGAGCTCGGCCCAGACGCTATGCGGCTGCGAGCCGATCGGCGGCGAGGCGACGAGCCCGGTATCAGCGCGCCAGCTTGCGAACAGCCGCTCCATATAGTCGGGCGGCATCAGCACATTTGAATCGGCGAGCACGATCCAGTCGCAGCGCGCCGCGCGCCAGCCCTTGAGGACATTATTCAGCTTCGGATTGTTGCTCACGCGCTCGTCGCCGACGAGCAGCCGCGCGTCGGCTGCCGGTTGTTCGGCCATCAGCGTTTCGATCAACGGGATGACGGGGTCCTTTGCGGACGCGACGCAGAACAGGATCTCGCAATGCGGATAGTTGAGCTCGAACGTCGAACGGAGGGTATCGGTCGCAAAATTGTCGATGCCGCACAGCGGGCGCACCAGGCTGACGGGAGGGAGATCGGCAGATCCGCGCGCATCGCCGGGCGGGGCGCGCCGCAGCCGCAAAGCCGCGATCGCGAGGCTTGCGAGATGGACACCGGTCGTGGCGACGAGGAAAAACGCGGCGGTGAGAATCGGCGCTGTCATCGCCGAATCGTCTAACGCCGCGGCGTGACAGTGCTGTGACTCGGCGGGTGTTCCGGCGCGTCCGCGCCTATTGCGAGCATTGTTGTTTTTAAGGTTGCTATCGACCAAAAACACCCATTGGGTTGGCGTTTGATGCTGTTAGGCCGCTTGGCGCCGGCGTTAACTTTTGTTGTTGTCATCTTGCTGCAATGCGACGCACCTATACGCGTGCGCAAGAGTCGCACCATGGCAGTCGAGCAAGAGATCAAACATCGTGGCAATCGAGCGCGGCACGCGTCTGTTCCGTACTCTCTTTATATCTGATGTTCATCTCGGCGCGCGCGGCTGCCAGGCCGACCGTCTTCTGGACTTCCTGCGCTATCACGACGCCGAGACGATCTATCTGGTCGGCGATATCGTCGACGGCTGGCAACTGCGCTCGGGCTGGTATTGGCCGCAGCCGCACAACGACGTGGTGCAGAAGCTGCTGCGCAAGGCCCGCAAGGGCGCGCGCCTGATCTACCTGCCGGGCAATCACGACGAATTCCTGCGCGACTATTACGGCACCCATTTCGGCGGTATCGAGGTGGTCGAGAACGCCGTCCACGAGGCCGCCGACGGGCGCCGTTATCTCGTCGTGCATGGCGACGTGTTCGACATGGTCGTCAAGCATGCGCGCTGGCTCGCGCTCCTGGGCGATACCGCCTACGAACTCGCCATCCTGATCAATCGTTATTTCAACGCCGTCCGCCGTAGGCTGGGTTTTTCCTATTGGTCGCTGTCGCAATGGGCGAAACACAAGGTCAAGAACGCGGTGAACTATATCGGCGCCTTCGAGCAGACCTTGGCCGAGGAGGCGCAGCGCCGCCAGGTGGACGGCGTGATCTGCGGCCACATCCATCATGCGGTCATTCACGACAATTTCGGCATCCGCTACATGAATTGCGGCGACTGGGTCGAAAGCTGCTCGGCGCTGGTCGAGCACGACGACGGCCGCTTCGAGATTCTCACCTGGTTCGAAACCGGCGCCGAGCATCCGCGCTCCGGCCCGCGCCTGGTCGAGCAGGACGAAGAAGAGGCCGAGATCGCCGCGTAGCGTCGAGCCCGAGCGAGCCGCGCTGGATCCCGCTTGCGCGGGAATGAGCGGATACTTCACGCCGCTTGTCCCCGCGAAGGCGGGGACCCAGTTCATCCTACCGCCCGAAAATGAGCTGCGAAGGGTGATCGTTGATATTCTTGATCGCCTTGTGCAGCTCGACCAGCGTTTTGCGCCCCTCGACCGCAAACGCTTCGTATTCCTTCAGACCCGAATTGGAGAAGCGCACAAGCCCGGTCGAAATCTCGTCGGTTCGCTTGTCGAGATTGTCGGCGAGCTTGCGGATCGAGGCGGCCGCTTCGCCGATGTCGCCCTTTTTATCGCCGCTGCCGGTGAGGGTTTCGAGGCCGGCCATCACCGCCTCGAGCCGCTGCGAGTTCTTGGCGAGCGTCGCCGTCACCGTCTCGACATTGCGCATCGAGGCGCGCATCGCTTCTTCGTTTTCGACGATCATGCCGTCGATGCGTCCGAGCATCGTGCGTGCGGCTTGCGTCAGATCGGCGCCGGCATTGGCGTCGGCGTAGATGGTCGGCAGTCCGCCGGCGCCGGCAACGACCGGCGCCGCGTCGGGCGCGCCGCCCGCGAGCGAGACGTCGGCGAGGCCGGTCAGTCCCTGGAACGCGAGCGCTACTTTCGTGTCGGCCCGCACCGGCGTCGCCCGGTCGAGCGCGATCAGCGCCTCGACCCGGCGCGTAGCGTGCGAAACCAGAATATTCAACACGTTACGCTGTCCAAACACGCTAAGTGACGGCATTGAGCGGCAACGAGAAATCGGCAGAGTGTCCAACGAGAAGCGCGAAGCATTCGAGGCGCTGTTAAAGCTAGTCGGCACATCACCAAGGGGACACCATGACCCGCCTAATTCTTCTCGCCTTGCTCCTGACCACGCCCGCGCATGCCGATTGGCCAAGCGGCATTAGCTGATGCGCCATCGCGCGCTCAGTTGCACAATTCGTTGGGTGACGGAAACGCCCCGCAAGGCGGAATGGAGGTAGTACTTATACCGCTACCTGATGCGGCACCAACTCCGGACCCGGCGCTCGATCGGACCCGGCGCTCGTTCCAGACCTGGCGCTCGATCCAGAAAACGCGGTGCTCGATCCATAGCCCGCGTTGTTCGGGCCGACGCTTAGGTTGCAGAAAGTCGCAACCATTTCTTGAATACATATAAGGCCGGTGTTTGGAAGGGTCGAATTGTTTATCTGGCCGCCTGCACCAAGGGCCTGTTGTAGCCGTTGCTGCGCTGCGACCGGCGAGGCCGCCAAAAGCAGTGCGATGGTCAACGCAAACATCTTCATAACGGGCTCCCTTCACTGGTATGGCACCCGTCCCGAGGACCTACGGCCTAATGATATAGAAAATCAGACGGGGACGCACCCCCAAGCCAACCTGCTCACCCAGGGATGAAGCGCGCCGGATAGCGGCGAACATCGCCAAGCTGCCTGACCTGCTTGGCGCTGCGCGACGGGAAGACGGCAACCCGCTTGTTCAGCGAAGGCCCTGACCCGACGCCGCGCCGCGCTGATCGCCTGCTTTACTGCAATACAGGTCCATCACACGTCGTTTCCGCAAAGCGACCTATCCCATGTCGATCGAAGACAAAGACGAACTTGCGCAGGAATTCGCCGAGTTCGGCTACCGCGAAACCTTCGACCCGAACGACGCTGATCGCCGCAATTTCTATAAGGTCGAGAAGTGGGATGCGGCCGAGCTTCATGTCGAAGCGCTCATACACGCCTCCAACGACCTGGAGTGTGCAAGAGCGATCTTCGCCACCGAAAAGAACCGCCGACCGCGCGGTCGCTACACGTTACGCCAAGGCATCCGCGTCCTAGAGCGCTGGCCGCCCCATGCGCCGCGCTGATGGTGCTTCTGGCCTACAGGCATGGGCGGCAGAAGTGGTGGACCTCCGCTTGGGAGCAAGTGGATTTCAAAACCGCAACCCTGCACATCCGCAGGGCCAAGAACGGCACGCCGGCTACGCATCCTTTGA
The DNA here is from genome assembly GCA_035566615.1 of Xanthobacteraceae bacterium. Lineage (GTDB taxonomy): Bacteria > Pseudomonadota > Alphaproteobacteria > Rhizobiales > Xanthobacteraceae > BOG-931. Next base: position 342 of record DATMQV010000192.1, on the reverse strand, counting down.
GCGGGCGCGAAATGCGCGAGCTCCGTCGCCATCAGCGGGAAAGCCCCCAATCGCCATTCGTGTTTGTGTCGCTGCCGCTATTTTCTACTCAAGCGACTCGAACTCGATCCACCGTTGGCGCTATCGAAACTAAACGAGTTCCGCCGCGTTATGGGAATGGCATGACGTTGGCATCCAACCAGCCGTCGCCAAACCGGCGTAAGGGCCGGCGCCTTTGCGGAGCCAAGACTCGGGCCGGCGGCTGCTGCCAGGTCAGAGCTGAGCCAGGCAAGACACGTTGCCGCTTCCATGGCGGCAAATCGACAGTTGCGCGCGAGCGCCCCATTCAACGGGGCATTATCA
>DATMQV010000191.1:0-4966 GCA_035566615.1 Xanthobacteraceae bacterium | reverse complement strand
TTCCTCATTGTGCACATCGACGCGCCCGATCCAGTAGGCCTTCGGCATGCTCATGTCTCCTTGCGCGCTTGTTGCGCGATCTCAGCGACAATCGCCTCCGCCGCGGCACGCGGATCGGAAGCGGCCACGATCGGCCGGCCGACCACGAGATAATCGGCGCCCGCCGCAATCGCTGCTGCCGGCGTCATGATACGCTTCTGGTCGCCGGCCTCGGCGCCGGTGGGGCGGATGCCGGGTGTCACCAGTGCCATGCCGGCGCCGGCGATGGCGCGCACATTGGCTGCCTCTTCCGGCGAGCAGACCAAGCCGTCGACCCCAAGCGCGCGCGCCTGCTCAGCGCGGCGCGCAACCAGTGCTTCTACCGAAGTCTCGTAGCCGGCCGCCTTGAGGTCGTTTTCGTCATAGGAGGTGAGCACCGTGACACCGAGGATGCGCAAAGCCCCTCCCCGCGCCTCGACCGCCGCCTGCATGGTCTGCGGATAAGCGTGAACCGTGAGGAATGTTACACCCAGCGCCGCGACGCTCTTCACGCCTTGCGCAACCGTGTTGCCGATATCGTGCAGCTTGAGGTCGAGAAAGACCTGCTTGCCGGCGCCGGTGAGCTTCTGCGCGTAGGACAGCCCGCCAGCATAAGCGAGCTGATAGCCGATCTTGTAGAACGATACCGCATCTCCGAGCCGCACCACCAACGCTTCCGCGGCCTCGACCGACGAGAGGTCGAGCGCCACGATCAGGCGCTCACGCGGCGCAATCGGCATTCCGGTCGTTCACTCCACGGCTTTCGGCATCACACTCGCCAAGTCGATAAGCCTTCGGACCATTTCCTTCAAGGTGGTCGTTAGATTTTCGTCCTTGAGATTGTCCATATCGTCGAAAGCATCGTCGGCGCGGCCGACGTTGATCTGCTCGGGCAGAACCAGCGCGCTACAGCCGACTTCCAGAATTTGCCGCAGCGCCAACAACGCATGCAGGCCGCCGTCGGCGCGAGCGGACGCCGAGCCCAAGGCAAACACCCGATCCTTGAACGCGGCGTAAGGCTCGTCGTTGCGCCCGCGCACGCGCGTGGTCCAGTCGATGGCGTTCTTCAGGAGCGGAGTCACCGAGGCGGTGTATTCGGGGCTGGCGATGAACACGCCCTGATGCGCGGTCAACATATGCTTGAGCTTCACCGCATTATCGGGCGGACCCGAATCGGCGAGGAGATCGGCGTCGAGGAGCGGCAGCGGATAGTCGGCGAGCGAGATGCGGGTGACGTCGGCTTCAGCCAGTGCCAGCTCCTTGGCAACCAAAGCTGCGAGCCGCCCGTTATGCGAGCCTGCGCGCAGCGAGCCGGCCATCACCAGGATCTTCGGCCCATACATGTGGAAGGCGTCAGTTTTTCCGGTAGACCCATACCCGCGCCGGCGGGATGTTCATCCAGATGCGCTCCGACGCCTCCACCGTGAAGCCGCCCAGCCGGCGCGGCAACGGCGAGGCCACCGAATAGGTGAACTGCACAAAGGGCGCGCCCGGCAGCATGAGGTCGAAAGCGTCGCGGATGAGACGCAGCCGCTGGCGCATGGGCTTGGTCACAAGCGGCAGGCCGGAAACGACCGCGGCCGCCGGCTGCAGCAACAGCGTCTCGAGCAGGCGGCGCATGCTGTAGGCGTCACCCTGCACCAGCGTGGCGCCGGGATAGCGCGTCCGCAAAATCCGGCAAAAGGCCGGATTGAACTCCACCAGAACCAACCGCGAAGGGTCGACGCCGGCTTCGACGAGCGCGGCAGTTACAGGCCCAGTACCGGGGCCAAGCTCGACGACCGGTCCATCGCTATGCGGATCGACATAGCGAGCCATGGCGCGCGCGAGCATCTTGCTCGAAGGCGTCACCGCGCCAATGCTGAGCGGCCGCTCGATCCAGGAGCGGATGAAGCGCACCTCGTCGTCGAGCCGGATACCGCGCTTGCGCTCGAATTGCCGGATCTGATCTTCGATTTTTTTGCCGATATCGTCGCGGCGACGCTCAAACAGCCGGATGTGCCGTCCGATGTTGCGCTCGATGATAGTCTTCTTCAGCTCGAGGAGCCGCAATTGCCGCTCGATCCTCTCTTCGAATGTACGCAGGGCCGTAAGCGGCATGGCAATCACACGCGACGAAACGCCGCCCTTTTAGAACATTCACTGCCTAAAGACTAGCCGCCCGGCTCCGCCGCGGCGGTTTACGCGGAATTGGCGCGGCCGGGCCCGAGCCCGTCAAGGAAGTCCTTGACCTTGCCGAAGAATCCGGACGACTCGGGCTGCGTCTCGGTCGACGAAAGCCGATCAAATTCGAGCAAAAGTTCGCGCTGGCGCTTGGTGAGCTTCTGCGGCGTCTCGACGACCACCTGAACATACATGTCGCCGAACTGCCGGCTGCGCAGCACCGGCATGCCCTTGCCTTGCAGGCGGAAGCGCCGGCCGGTCTGCATGCCTTCCGGCACCTTCACGCGCGTTTTGCCGCCGTCGATGGTGGGGACTTCGAATTCGCCGCCGAGCGTCGCCGTCACGAGAGATACCGGGACGCGGCAGTGCAGATCGGCGCCTTCGCGCTGGAAGAACGGATGGCTGCCGAGCGACAGGAAAATGTAGAGGTCCCCGGGCGGCCCGCCGCGCACGCCGGCTTCGCCTTCGCCGGCGAGGCGAATGCGCGTGCCGTCTTCGACGCCGGCCGGAATATTCACCGACAATGTGCGCTCGCGCATCACCCGGCCCGAGCCCGAGCACGACGTGCAGGGACTCTCGATCACCTGGCCGCGGCCCTGGCAATTCGGGCAGGTGCGTTCGAGCGTGAAAAAGCCTTGGGCATGGCGGACTTTGCCTTGGCCTGCGCACATTGGGCACGCCTTCGGCTTGGTGCCGGGCTTTGCCCCACTGCCGGAGCAGGCTTCGCAGGTGACGGACGTCGGAATGCGGATCTGCGCGGTCTTGCCCGAAAAGGCTTCGAGCAGCGAGATTTCCATATTGTAGCGCAAGTCGGCGCCGCGCTCGCGGCCCGAGCCGCGGCCGCGCCTGGCGCTCATCCCGAACAGATCGTCAAAGATGTCCGAGAAAGTGGTGGCGAAATCGGCCCCGAAGCCATGGGCGCCGTTCATGCCATTGCCGTGCTCGAAGGCGGCATGGCCGTAGCGGTCATAAGCCGCCCGCTTGTCGGGGTCCTTGAGAACCTCGTAGGCCTCATTGACCTCCTTGAAGCGATGCTCGGCTGCATCGTCTCCGGGATTGCGATCCGGATGCCATTGCATCGCCTGCTTACGGAAGGCGGTCTTGATATCGATCTCCGTCGCGGTGCGTTCGACGGACAGTGTCTCGTAGTAGCAGCGCTTGGCCATCATTCCCCACCCGATGACGTCCAATCATTCCACGTCGGGATGGCGCGCGTCAAAAGCATGCACCCCGGCTTTGCGTCCGGGGGTGCAAATTTGACTGCGCGCAGTGGCATCGACCTGCCCCGCTGTTAGGCGGATTTCTTGTTCTTCTTGTCGTCGTCGACTTCGGTGAACTCCGCGTCGACGACGTCATCCTTTTTGCCTTCGGCTGCTCCGGCGGCGCCGGGCTGCTCGGCGGATTGCTTGTACATCGCTTCGCCAAGCTTCATCGAAGCTTGCGCCAGCGCGTTCGTCTTGGCCGTGATCGCGTCCGCATCGCTGCCCTTGAGGGCTTCCTTCAGGTCGGCGATGGCATTCTCGATCGTACGGCGGTCGGCGTCGCCGACCTTCGAGCCATGCTCGGCCAGCGTCTTCTCGGTCGAGTGGACCAGCGCCTCGGCGTGGTTCTTGGCCTCGACCTGCGCCTTGCGCTTCTTGTCTTCTTCGGCGTGCGCCTCGGCGTCCTTCACCATCTTCTGAATGTCGGTCTCGGACAGGCCGCCGGAAGCCTGGATGCGGATCTGCTGCTCCTTGCCGGTGCCTTTATCTTTGGCGGACACGTTGACGATGCCGTTGGCGTCGATGTCGAACGTCACCTCGATCTGCGGCACGCCGCGCGGCGCCGGCGGAATGCCGATGAGATCGAACTGGCCGAGCATCTTGTTGTCGGCCGCCATCTCGCGCTCACCCTGGAAGACCCGGATCGTCACCGCGGTCTGACCATCCTCGGCCGTGGAGAACACCTGGCTCTTCTTGGTCGGGATCGTCGTGTTGCGGTCGATCAGGCGGGTGAACACGCCACCGAGCGTTTCGATGCCGAGCGACAGCGGCGTGACGTCGAGCAACAGCACGTCCTTAACGTCGCCTTGCAGCACGCCGGCTTGGATCGCGGCGCCGACGGCAACCACTTCGTCAGGATTGACGCCCTTGTGCGGCTCCTTGCCGAACAGCTGCTTCACGACCTCTTGGACCTTCGGCATGCGGGTCATGCCGCCGACCAGAACGACCTCGTTGATCTCGGCCGCCGTCAGCCCGGCGTCTTTGAGCGCCTGCCGGCACGGCTCGATCGTCTTCTGCACCAGATCGTCGACCAGCGCTTCGAACTTGGCGCGGGTAAGCTTCATCGTCAGATGCTTCGGTCCCGAGGCGTCGGCGGTGATGAACGGCAGGTTGATTTCGGTCTGCGTGGTGGACGAGAGCTCGATCTTGGCTTTCTCGGCGGCTTCCTTGAGCCGCTGCAACGCGAGCTTGTCGCGGCGCAGATCGATGCCCTGCTCCTTCTGGAATTCGTCGGCCAGATAGTTGACCAGCCGCATGTCGAAATCTTCACCGCCCAGGAAGGTGTCGCCGTTGGTCGACTTCACCTCGAACACGCCGTCGCCGATTTCGAGAATGGAAATATCGAACGTGCCGCCGCCGAGGTCATAAACCGCGATCGTGCCGGTCTTGCTCTTGTCGAGCCCATAGGCGAGCGCGGCAGCCGTCGGTTCGTTGATGATGCGCAGCACTTCGAGGCCGGCGATCTTGCCGGCATCCTTGGTGGCTTGGCGCTGAGCATCGTTGAAATAGGCCGGAACGGTGAT
>DATMQV010000190.1:0-5148 GCA_035566615.1 Xanthobacteraceae bacterium | reverse complement strand
TGCGTCCTCCCCTTCCGGCGGGCCACAGCCGCATCGTCTCAACGGCGGATCGATCGATCGGTCGCGGCGAGTGCGCGGATATTTCGACGGCCAAGCGATCGACGGCTTCGCCGGCGACACGCTTGCGTCGGCGCTACTCGCGAACGGCATCCGCCTGGTCGGCCGCAGTTTCAAATATCACCGGCCGCGCGGCGTTCTCACCGCCGGGCCGGAAGAGCCGAACGCGCTTGTTGAATTGCGTAGCGGCGCACGGCGCGAGCCGAACACGCGCGCGACCATAATCGAGATGTTCGACGGGCTTGAGGCGGCGAGCCAGAACCGCTGGCCGTCGCTGCGCTTCGATCTTCTCTCGGTCAATTCGCTGCTGGCACCGTTTTTCCCGGCGGGCTTCTACTACAAAACCTTCATGTGGCCGTCGTCGTTCTGGGAGCGCGTGTACGAGCCCTTCATCCGACGCGCCGCAGGCTTGGGTCGCGCCGCTTCAGAGCCTGACCCGGACCACTACGAGCAGGCTTACGCCTTTTGCGATGTGTTAATCATCGGCGCCGGCGCGGCTGGACTGGCGGCCGCGCAAGTGGCCGCGCGTTCTGGCGCGCGCGTCATCGTGTGTGAGCAGGATTTCATCGCCGGCGGACGCCTGCTGGCTGACGATCGCGAGCTCGGCGGCGTGCCTGGAAACGCGTGGGCCGAGGCGATTGTCACCGAACTGCGTAGCCTCCCCAACGTGCGGCTGATGCCGCGCAGCTGCGTGTTCGGTGTGTATGACGGTGGCGTTTACGGCGCTATCGAGCGGGTCGCCGATCATCTGCCGGTGCCGCCTGCGCACCAGCCGCGGCAGCGGCTGTGGCGGATCATGGCCAAGCGCGCCATTCTGGCGAGTGGCGCCATCGAGCGGCCGCTGGTCTTCCCGGGCAACGACCGGCCGGGCGTGATGATGGCCTCGGCGGTGCGCAGTTATCTGAACCGCTTTGCCGTCCGCCCGGGCGAACGCGTCGCGCTCCTCACCAACAACGACGACGGCTGGCGAACCGCGGTAGCTTTGCGCAAACGCGGCGCGGATATCGCCGCGATTATCGATAGCCGGCCCGAAGTGCCGGAGTATCTGAAAGCGCAATGTCCGGACGCTCGCATCATCGCCGACGCGCACGTCAGCGGAACGAGTGGTGGCTCCTTGCTTCGCGCGATTACGGCAACCACGCGTAGCGGGTCCGAGCGGATCGAAGCTGATACGCTTGCGATCTCGGGTGGGTGGAATCCCGAACTGGGCTTGACCTGTCACCACGGTGGCCGGCCGGTGTGGAACGCGGATTTGGCGGCTTTTGTGCCGGGGCAGACGCCACCCGGACTGACCGCGGTCGGCGCAGCGAACGGTCGCATGCTGCTGCGCGATTGTCTCATCGAAGGCAGCGAAGCGGGTCGGAAGGCGGCAGAGGACACGGGCTTCGCAGCGTCCGTTCAAGAACCGCCGCGCCCGGACGATGAAACATTCGCCGTCACCGCGTTCTGGCACCTGGGCGGCCACAAGGCTTTTGTCGATTTCCAGAACGACGTCACGGCCGATGATATCGTGCTGGCCGAGCGCGAGGGCTTTCGCTCGGTCGAGCATCTGAAGCGCTACACCACGCTCGGCATGGCGACCGACCAGGGTAAGCTCTCGAACGTCAACGGTCTTGCGATCATGGCTGCGCTCACCGGCCAGGCGATCCCGGCAGTCGGGACGACAAGCTACCGGCCGCCTTATGTTCCGATCGCCATCGGCGCACTCGCCGGCCATCACCGCGGCAAGCAATTTCGGCCGACGCGGCTCACGCCCTCGCATCAATGGGCGCACGAGCAAGGCGCGGAGTTTGTCGAGACCGGCGCCTGGTTGCGCGCGCAATATTTTCCGCGTTCGGGCGAGAAGGATTGGCTCGAGACCGTCTCGCGCGAAGTACGCGCGGTGCGCTCGGCAGTCGGATTCTGCGATGTCTCCACCCTGGGCAAGATCGAAGTGCACGGTCCGGACGCAGGCGCTTTCCTCGATCGCCTTTACATCAACACATTCTCGAACCTGCCGGTCGGACGCGCGCGCTATGGACTGATGTTGCGCGAAGATGGCATCGCCTTCGACGACGGGACGACGTCGCGCCTGGCCGACGACCGCTATTTCATGACCACCACGACGGCGAACGCCGTTCGCGTGTTTGCGCACATGCAGTTCTGCCATCAGGTGCTGTGGCCGGAACTCGATGTTCAGTTCGCTTCTGCGACCGACGAATGGGCGCAGTTTTCACTCGCCGGCCCCAAGGCTCGCGACGTGCTGGCGCAACTGGTCGATCCGCCTTTCAGCATCAGCAATGCCGATTTTCCCTACATGGCGGTTGCTGAACTTAAAGTGTGTAACGGCATTCCGGCCCGCCTCTATCGGCTCTCGTTTTCCGGCGAGCTTGCCTATGAAATCGGCGTGCCGGCGCGCTATGGCGACGCGCTCGCCCGCATACTGATGCAGGCGGGCGAGCCGTTCGGCATCGTGCCGTATGGCACCGAGGCGCTCGGTGTCATGCGCATCGAAAAAGGTCACGTCGCCGGCAACGAACTCGACGGCCGCACGACCGCCGACGACCTCGGCTTGGGCCGCATGATGTCCAGCAAGAAGGATTTTATCGGCCGCGTGATGGCGGCCCGGCCTGCGCTCGCCGATCCCAAACGGCCGAAACTCGTCGGGCTCCGTCCACGCGATGCGGCCACGCGGCTTTACGCCGGCGCGAATCTTTTGCCGGTCGGCGCCGCTCTCATGGCGGAGAACGACCAGGGCATCATTACCTCCGTTGCTTTCTCGCCCAGTCTCAATCACTGGGTTGGGCTCGGCTTCATTGTCGGCGGCATCGAGCGGATCGGCCAAACCTTCATGATGGTCGATTTCATGCGCGACAGGTTCATCGAGGTTGAAGTCTGCGCGCCGGTGTTCTTGGATCCGAAGGGAGAGCGGCTGCGTGGCTGATTTTTCGCTTTTTCCACGCTCCGGGTTGGAGCAGTTGCTACGGCCGGGAACCCATGGCGACCATGCTGACGAGCCAGGTGTCGCTGTCGCATTGCGCACCGATCTGGCTCTCGCGTACGTGCTGGCGCGCAACAGCAAAACCGGCGAATTGCAAAAGCGCGTGCGAGAGCGTTTTGGTCTCGCCTTGCCGATGGCCGCGCAGCACGCCGAAAACGCCCGTGTTGCAGGCCTCGACAGCTTGAATTTCATTTGGGCCGGACCGGGCCGATGGCTCGCCGGGACGTCGGCGCAAACCGGAGCTTCGCTTGAGGCGATGTTGCGTAACGAATTGTCCGGCGTGGCTTCTGTGATCAACCAGACCGACGGGCGCTGCGTGTTCCGCATCGGCGGACCGAGCGTGCGCGAGGTGCTGGCGAAGGGCGTTCCTATTGATCTCGATCCGCGGGTCTTCAGCCCCGGTGACACAGCCCTCACGCTGGTCGGCCATATCAGCGTGCATCTTTGGCAAGTCGACCCCACGCCGACCTACGATTTCGCCGTGCCGCGCAGCTTTGCCGCAAGCTTTTGCGAATGGCTGTTTGCCGCGGCGGCAAGCCATGGCTTGATCATTCGCGCCGCCTAGCGCCTGACGCGAACCCGCCCCCCGGGGGACAAATTCTCAAAAGCGCGCGGCAGAGTTGCGCAAGTCCGGAAGCTCTGCAACTGTGTCCCGAAGAAATAAGTCGATCCACTAGACCTTGATCCAATTCAATTAGAATGGGATCACGGTCTAGATTGCCGGCTGGACGATGATCTTGCGCGAAAAGGTATGTTGCGAATGACGACAGTGACGACATGACGGAAGCGACGACATGACGGAAGCGACGAAATGACGGAAGCCACGAAATGACTTGGCGCGTTGGCGTTTTGTTTTCGCAGACCGGGGTGACGGCAGCGATTGAGCGGTCACAGCTCAATGGGACGTTGCTTGCCGTTGATGAGATCAACAAAGCCGGCGGCGTCCTCGGCCGGCCGATCGAGCCCAACATCTACGATCCCGCCTCCAATCCGAAGCAATTCCGCGCGCTGGCGGAAAGACTTCTGACCGCCGATCGGGTGCGGCTGATCTTCGGCTGCTACATGTCGAGCAACCGCAAAGCGGTGCTGCCAGTGGTCGAGGCTTTTCGGGGTTTGTTGTTCTATCCGACCCTCTACGAGGGCTTCGAATATTCTTTGCATTGCATCTATACGGGCGCGGCCCCCAATCAAAATTCCCTGCAATTGGCCAAGTATTTGCTGCAGCACTACGGCAACCGCTTTCTGCTGATCGGCTCGAATTATATCTACCCGTACGAATCCAACCGGGTGATGGCCGATTTCATCAGCCAGTCGAAGGGCAAGGTGCTGGACGAGCTCTACGTTCCGCTCGATGCCCAGGCCAAGGACTTCAACAAGGCGATCAGCAAGATCGCAGCGCTCAAGCCCGACGTGGTGTTTTCGACCGTCGTCGGCCAGTCGACCGCCGTGTTCTATGAAGCCTATCGGCGGGCCGGTTTCGACCCAAACAAGATGCCGATCGCGAGCCTTACGACCAGCGAGGCCGAAGTCGCGGAAATGTCGCCCGAGGCGGCCGAGGGTCATATCACGGCTGCGCCCTTCTTCGAGGCGCTGGCCACCGCGGCGGCGCGGCGATTCATCAGCGCCTACAAGCTCCGCTACGGCGCCGATGCGCCGGTGACCGCCGGCGCGGAAGCCGCCTATTTTCAGGTCCATCTCGCCGCCGCGGCGCTTGCGCGGGCCGGTACCGACGACCCGGAACGGCTGCTGCCGGCGCTGCGCGATTCCGAATTCGACGCGCCGCAAGGGCGCGTGCGCATCGATCCGGATTCATCCGCCCCCGAGCAACAATCACACCTATCTGTGGCCGCGAGTGGCCAAGCTCGACGCCCGCGGACACTTTCAGATCGTTCTGGAATCCCGCGGGCTGAGCGACGATCTGGTCCACCGCCATATGGCGGTTTGAGCGTGTTGCCGGTGCCGCGGTCCGTTTAGGCCGCGACATTCGGATCGAAACAAGAGCTTGTCACCAAGGAGAACGTTCATGTTGCACGGCGACATATCGAGCAGCAAAGACACCGTCGGCGTCGCGGTGGTGAACTACAAGATGCCGCGTCTGCACACCAAAGCGG
>DATMQV010000189.1:0-7846 GCA_035566615.1 Xanthobacteraceae bacterium | reverse complement strand
ACGTCGTCGACCAGCGCCTGCTTGTCTCCGAGCGGCACTTGGCGCGCGCCAAAATCGGCGTATTTGCGTTCGCTATCGGGCATCACGATTGGGCATCATGGGACATCGGTTTTTTCGCCGGCCGGACGATAGCGCGACTGGCGTCACAGCGCTACAAAGCCCGTCCGGCATGGTTGAAAGGATGCAACGCCACCGGCAAGAGGTAACGGATGACAGTCCAATTCGAGCGCGCCGTTCCGATTTTCCGCATCTTCTCGCTCGACGAGGCGCGTGAGTTCTACCTCGATTTTCTCGGCTTCAAGGTCGATTGGGAGCATCGCTTCGAGCCGGGCGCACCGGTCTATATGCAGATCTCCCGGGGCGGGCTAGTGATTCATTTGAGCGAGCATCCTGGCGATGGCACGCCGGGCTCCATAGCCTATGTGTACACGACCGGCGTGCGGGATTTGCAGCGCGAACTGAATGACAAACGCTACCGCCATATGCGACCCGGAATTCAGGAGCAAGAATGGGGCATGACCGAAGTGAGCGTTATCGATCCGTTTAACAATCGCATCACGTTCGGCGAACGCGCCCAGCAACACGCGGGCCCAGGCGCGAGCGACTGATGCCCGAGCTTCCCGAAGTCGAAACCGTGCGCCGCGGGCTCGAGCCGGCGATGGATGGCGCGCGCTTTGCCAAGGTCGATGTGCACCGCAGCGATCTGCGCTGGCCGCTGCCGAAAGATTTCAAGGAGCGCCTGCAAGGCAAGACCGTGACCGGGCTCGGCCGGCGGGCGAAATATCTGCTCGCCGATCTTTCCTCCGGCGATATTTTGCTCATGCATCTCGGCATGTCCGGCTCGTTTCATGTCTTTCGCGAAGCCGGTTCCAAGAAGCTGGCGCGCACCTATCATAAGCGCGAGAAGCACGCAGCGCACGATCATGTGGTGTTTCACATGTCCTCGGGCGCAATCGTGACGTTCAACGATCCGCGCCGCTTCGGCTCGATGAAGATCGTACCGCGCGGCAAGCTCGAGGATGAGCCGCTGCTCAACCGGCTCGGGCCGGAGCCGCTCGGCCACGCCTTCGACGCCGCCATGCTGGCGGCGGCCTGCAAGGGCAAGAAGACGAGCCTGAAGGCGGCGCTTTTGGATCAGCGGGTCGTCGCCGGCATCGGCAACATCTATGCGTGCGAGGCGCTGCATCGCGCGCTCCTTTCGCCCAAGCGCATCGCCGCCACCATCGCGAGCAAATCGCGCGCGCCGAACGAACGCGCCGAGCGGCTCGTAAACAGCATCAAGGCGGTGCTCAATGATGCGATCAAGGCCGGCGGCTCATCGCTGCGCGATCACAAAAGGCCGGACGGCGATCTGGGTTATTTCCAGCACCATTTCCGCGTCTATGACCGCGAGGGCCAGCGCTGCGTGACGCCGCGCTGCCCCGGCATCGTCAAACGCATCGTGCAGAATGGACGCTCGACCTTCTACTGCCCGGTATGCCAGAAGTGATCGTTCTTTTCTTTCCTCCCCCTGAAAGGGGGAGGTCGCGAGCGAAGCGAAGCGGGTGGGGGTCCGTACGCTGCACCACGCGAGCTTCGACTCTGCAGACCCCCACCCTACCTTCCCCCTTTTAGGGGGAGGAATTCAGAACACCGAGAGAAACGCCATGGCTTACGAGAACGTCATTGTCGAAACCCGCGGCAAGGTCGGCTTGATCCGGCTCAACCGCCCGCAAGCGCTCAATGCGCTCAACCGCGCGCTGATGACCGACCTGACGCACGCGCTCAACGCCTTCGAGGCCGATGCCAATATTGGCTGCATCGTGATCACCGGCTCCGACAAGGCTTTCGCCGCCGGCGCCGATATCAAGGAAATGGCGGAAAAGACCTTCGCCGAAGCCTATCTGGGCGACTTCGCCGCGAACTGGGATCGGGCCGCCACCGTGCGCAAGCCGGTGATCGCTGCGGTCGCAGGCTTTGCGCTCGGTGGCGGCTGCGAGCTCGCCATGCAATGCGACATTCTCATCGCCGCCGACAATGCGAAATTCGGCCAGCCGGAAATCAAGCTCGGCGTTATTCCCGGCATCGGCGGCACACAGCGTTTCACCCGCGCGGTCGGCAAGGCCAAAGCCATGGACATCATGCTCACCGGCCGGATGATGGACGTGAACGAGGCCGAACGCGCGGGCCTTGTCGCGCGCATCGTGCCGCTCGCCAACCTGCTCGACGAGGCGATCAAGACCGCCGAGACAATCGCGTCGATGTCGCTGCCGTCGGTGCTGGCGGCAAAGGAAGCGGTCAACGTGGCATTCGAAACCTCGCTCGCCGAGGGCGTGCGCTTCGAGCGGCGGGTGTTTCACTCCATGTTCGCGACCGCCGATCAGAAGGAAGGCATGGCCGCCTTCATCGCCAAGCGGCCGGCGAAATTCGAGAACAAATAAGATTGTCATTCCGGCGCCGCCGGACGCGGGCATTTGGCGGATATGAGGACAAGCGGCGACAGTGCCCGCTTCGATGGCGGCGACGAAATCCGCGTTTCTAGCGGTCTTTGCGACCGGGCGTGCGCAGGATTGGCCCGCTGCTCCCACGTGCGCGGGCCGGTAATTTTCTTAAAATTTTCGGCCGTTTTGCTTTGCCCGGATTGCGCGAATTTTTGCACTTCGTCTCTAGGATGCATGTCGATTTCATCGACGCTCCACGGTGGGCGAAGAGAAAGTTCAAAAACGCTCCATTGCTGCACCATTGGTTGTAATTCCCATGGCCGAAACCGCGACCGCCGCTCCAGATCCCAGCCGCTACAAAAATCAATCGCTGATCGACGAGTTGAACGCCGCGCTCGCGACCGGCGGCGGTGACGAGCGCAAGCGCATTCTGGAGCGCGTCGCCGATCTGTTCGCGGCCGGCTCGCGCGGCTATTCCAGCCAGCAGATCGCGTTGTTTGACGATGTGCTGCAAAAGCTCTGCTCCGACATCGAAGTCAAGGCGCGGGCGAGATTGGCCCGCCGCCTGGCCCATATCGACAATGCCCCGCCGCAGCTGATCCGCTCGCTCGCCTTCGATGACGCGATCGCGGTCGCTCAGTCGGTCCTGATCCACGCGCAGCAGCTCAGCGATGCCGATCTGGTCGAGAACGCCACCACCAAGAGCCAGGACCATCTGTTCGCCATCGCTCAGCGCCTCAGACTCAGCGAGCGCGTCACCGACGTTCTGGTCGAACGCGGCAATCGCAAGGTGATCCACAAAGTCGCCGCCAATACGGGTGCGCGCTTTTCGCTGGCCGGCTACGACAAGCTGAGCCACCGCGCCCGGCGCGACCGCAAGCTGACGCTCGCGCTTGCACGCCGACGCGACCTGCCCCGCCAGTATTTCCTCAAGCTTCTTGAAACCGCTTCCGCCTCGGTGCGCGCCAAGCTGGAAGCCGCCAACCCGGAAGCCGGCGCGGCCATCCGCGACACGGTTGACGAGGTGGCGACCGGCCTGCAGCAGGAAGTGCGCAAGACGTCGCAGCGCTTTGCCAATGCGCTACGCGACGCCAACCGCTCCTTCAACGCGCAACCGTTCACCGAGGCGAATGTGCATGCGCCGGCGCACGCGCAGGAATTTACCCGTACCGTGATTGCGCTCGCCAAGCTTGGACGTTTTCCCGTCGACCTCGTGGAACGTGCCCTTATCGACAAGGGCGAGGACATGATCCTCATCCTTGGCAAGGCGGCCGGTTGCTCCTGGATCACCGTCAAGGAATTGCTGCTGATGTACGTGGCCGAGCGCAATCCGCAGCCGGATGAGCTGACACGGACCTTCGACCGCTACACCAAGCTGACGCAGGAGGCGGCACGGCAGATCGTCGATTTTTACGGACAGCACGTAAAGGTCAGGGGGAAGGAGGCGCGCAATAACGAAATCGCGACGAGTGCCTAAGGCGCGCAGCAGCCGGCGACCCAGCGCTTTCCCATGCCATCACTTTTGCAACTGCGCCACCAGCGGCTTGAGCAGCGGCGCGATGCGCCGCAACTCGGCGCGGTGCGCGGCGGACAATTTCGTCAGGATCGCCTCGCCCGCTTTGGTCAAGGCGAGGCTCGCGCGGCGCTTGTCGCTCGGATCGTCGCGCCGCGTCACATAACCCGCGCTGACCAGCCGGTTGATCAGGCCGACCGCGCTGTTATGCCGGATGGCAAGACGCTCGGCGAGGTCGCCGACGGTGGGCGGGCCGTCGGGTGAGCCCTTGATCGCCAGCAAGGCCTGATGCTGCTGCGGGGCGAGCCCGACCCCCAGCGCCTGCTGTTCGCTGAACACCAGAAACTGGCGCAACAGGCGGCGAAATTCCGCAAGCAGCCGGTAATCCTCCGGTTTGAGTTGTACCGCCGTTGCCGTTTGCCTGCCCATCTCGCCTCATCCTTGATCGATGTCGTATCACGCAGAGGCGAGATTGTCGGCCCTTGCCGGTGCGGCGCGAGCCGCTCAGCGCGTGCACTTGCCTTTTGCATGAAGAAAGCCGGGGCGGCCGGCCGTCGCGCGCAACGGGGAGGCACAGCGGGGAAAATCGTGGCCGTCGGCCGCTAGGCGGGCAGGTCGGCCTTCAACAAGCCCTCGCGCACGTGTTCGGTGTCGGACGGTTGCTGATAATGCAGCGTCTGCAGGAACGCGCTGACCGTAAAGTTCTCTTGCCGTGCCAGCACTTCGCGCGCGTGCGCAGTGGCCGACACCCGATTGCCCAGTTGCGCCGACGCGGCGGCCAGAAAGGCATGATGCGATTGATCGGGCTTTGTCAGCCTGCTGAAAGACCCGATCGAATCGGCATAGCAGCGGCCGGTATATTGCGCGCGCCCCAGATGACTCCAGAACCGCTCGGGATGATAGGGATTGAGCCGCATCGCCCGTCGAATCCACTCGATGCCTTCGGTCGGCCGCCCGAGCCAGGTCAACAATTCGCCCTGCTGAACGACAATCAGATCGCTGTTCGGATTGAGCTCGAGCGCGCGGCTCTGATGATAAGTCGCCTTGTCGTGTTCGTTGAAATTCAATTTCAGCGCCGCCAGGATCCGATGCACGTCGGCATCGTTGTCGTCGAGCGACAAGGCGATTTGCAGCTCCTCCGCAATCACGAGCAAGCTGGCGGCGCGATCTTCGCACCAGCCGTTGAGCCAAGCCTGCCCGGTGACGCAAGCCTTCCAGGCATGGGCGTGGGCATAATTCGGGTCGAGCTCGATCGCCCGGTCGAGCATGCGGATGGCCTGCACGTTGGATTCGGGATTGGACCAGTGGTGCATGACTTTGCCGGTCAGCACATACTCGTACGCTGCCATGCTGCCAGTCAGTTTGCGTTGTACCCGGTCGTGCCGCGCGGCTTCGACCCGGCCGAACAGCGTCGCCGCGATCGACGACGTCACTTCGTCCTGGATGGCGAAGATATCCTCGAGCTTGCGGTCGTAGCGCTCGGCCCAGAGGTGCGTCTCGGTTTCGCCGTCGATCAGCTGGACCGTCACTCTGACGCGATCGGCGGCTTTGCGCACGCTGCCCTCGACCACATAGTCCACGCCGAATTCCCGCGCGACCTGCTGCGGTTTGATCGGCTTGCCCTTGTGAACAAAAACCGCGTTGCGCGAGATCACCAGCAACTGGCGGAAGCGCGACAGTTCGGTGATGATGTCCTCGGTCAGCCCGTCGGCGAAAAACTCCTGCTCCGGATCGCCGCTCATATTGACGAATGGCAACACGGCGATCGACGATTTGCGAACGCTGAGTTGCGGCGCCGCCTGCGCGCCGGTGACGCCGGCCGATTCGTTGGCTTGGCCGTTCAGCACCACTTTGTACACGCGGATCGGACGGCTGATATTTTTGACGTGCTGCTCGCCGAGATCCTGGAAACCGACCGGCAGACGGTCGGCAACCTGATCGCGCACGGCGGCGGAAATGCAGATGCCGCCCGGCTCCGCCAGCCCTTCAAGCCGCGCGGCGACGTTGACGCCGTCGCCGAAGATATCGTTGTCCTCGACGATGACGTCGCCCAAATTGATGCCGATGCGATAGAGCAACGCGCGCGACGCGGCCATGTCGCGATTGCGCCGCGCCATTCGTTCCTGGAAATCGACCGCGCAGCGCAGCGCCTCGGTGACGCTTTGAAATTCCACCAGGAGACCATCGCCGGTGGTCTTGATGATGCGGCCCTTGCAGTTGGTGATCGCCGGATCGATCAGCTCAAGCCGCACGGTTTTGAGCCGGGCCAGCGTCCCAGCTTCGTCGACCTCCATCAGACGGCTATAGCCGACCACGTCCGCGGCCAGAACCGCGGCCAGGCGGCGCTGCACGTTCGGGCCTTCCGCGCTCATGCGGCCCTCATCGTAGTCGCGCAGACGAACTGATAGCCCATTTTCGCGCTATAACCTATGGCCTTGGTTTACAGCTCACTGACAGTGGCTCTGGTTCCAGAGCGTGATTCCGAGACGTGCAATTTAAGTCGATCGGACCACGGCTAGAGCTTCGAGAGTTGCAGCAAGGAGCGGTTGCCGATCCAGGTCTTGGCCAGGTTCTCCTCGGCCTGTTTTGCGGCCGCCGCATTGCCTTGCGCGGCGTAAACCTTGGCAAGGCCGTAATACGACCACCCGTTATTGGGCGCGCGCTCAAGCGCCCGCTTGAACTGTGCTTCGGCCTCGTCCAGGCGGCCGGCCTGCAACAGGGCGGCTGCGAGCGTTTGCCGCACCGGATAATACCAGAATGGCGGCTCGGTGTAGGGCAGCCCATCCTGCAGCGCGGCGGCTTCTTCGAACGAAGCGATGGCGGCTTGGCTGTCGCCTTGCGCCTGCGCGAGGCGGCCGTCCGCCAGGGCGCGCGCAAGCTTCAAGACATCGGTCGCCGGAATGCCGACGGCTTGCAGCGCCGAGAAATCGGCCCTGTTGGCAATGCCCGTGATCGCATTCGCCTCCGCTTCAGCGCCGGTGAAATCGCCCTTTGCGGTGGCGGCAAGCGAGCGCGCGTAGCGCCACATCGCTTGCGCATACGGGATGTCGGCGCCGGGATTGGGCAGCGCCAGGATCGTATCCGGCGCGCTGAATTGGGCATGCGCGAAATAGGGCGCCGCCTTGATCGGATGGGTCATCGCGATGCCACGCGCGACTTCGTCCGGTATGAGGTTGCGCAGTTTCTCGGCCGCGGCGATCACGACCCCGCCGTCACCGGCCATTTGCGCCGCCGCCATCATGAAGTGAATGTTGTGCGGATAGTATCCGAGCCGGTAAACGCCTATCGGCGCGTCGGTCGCACTCAGATAGGTTTCATCGACCGCCACCGCCGACTTGTTGACGGAAAAAGCGTCGAGATACCGGCCGACGCGATAATAGATGTGGCTCGGCATGTGCACGAGATGCCCGGCCGCCGGCATCGCGCCGCGCAGCCGGTCGGCAAAGGGCTCCGCGCGCTGCGGACGATCCGATGCCTCCACTGCGTGAATGTAATAATGCGCCGCGCCGGGATGAGCCGGATTTCTGGCAAGCACGCGCTCCAATGTCGGCACGATCGGCGCCGCTTGCGGCGTCGGGTCATGCCCGCCGGGCTGCCAATAATTCCACGGGCTCACATCCATGACGGATTCCGCGTACAGCACGGCGATGTCGTCGTCGTCCGGAAATTTTTCGGCGGCTTTCTCCATGGCGGCCGCATAGGCCTCATCGAGTTCCTTGCGATCGGCTTTCGGATCTTCCGCATAGCGTTTGGACAGCGCGGCGATCAGCATCTGCTCGCGCGGGCTTGCGGAAGCGGCGAGCGCTCGCGCCTTCTGGATGGCTGCGAAGGCGGGCTGCACCGCTTCCTCCGCCATCGGCATATTGATGTTGGGGCCGAGCACAAGCGCTTCGCCCCAAAAGCACATGGCGCA
>DATMQV010000188.1:0-7276 GCA_035566615.1 Xanthobacteraceae bacterium | reverse complement strand
TACGATTGCGATCTTCGGAACCAACAACATCCACGTCCATGGCTTCGGCTGGCCATGGTGGGTGCTGGTGCCGTTTGCGGTACTCTTGGCCGCTACGGCTTCCGCCCTCATCGGCGCGATCTCGGTCCGCACCGAGGGCATCTACACCATCATGATCACGCTCGCGATCGCGGCTGCGTTCTTCTATTTCGCGCAGCAGAACTACACGCTGTTCAACGGCCATTCCGGCTATGCCGGAATTCCGACGCCCGAGGTCGCGGGCGTCAATTGGCGCGCTCCGATACCATTCTATTATCTTTGTTTGTTCGTGGCGGCCGCCTGCTATGTGGCCGTGCTCTATTGCTCGCGCTCGACCTTCGGGCTGGCGCTGCAGGCGATCCGCGATAACGGGCGCCGTATGCGCGCGGTCGGTTTCGACATCACCGCGCACAAGGTCGTTGCGTATTTCTATTCCGGCATCATCGCCGGGTTGGCTGGCGTCCTTCTGGTGTGGTTCAACGGCCGGGTGTCGCCGGGCACGATCGACGTTGGTCAGGCCATCGAAGTTCTGGTCATCGCGGTGATCGGCGGTTTGCGTCATCCGATCGGGCCGTTCATCGGCGCGGTGTTCGTGATCCTGATCCAGACCTTCGCCATCGATATCGTAGGCGCCGAGCGTTTCAATACGCTGATCGGGCTTGTCTTTCTGGCGATCGTGTTCACGTCGCCGGATGGTCTTCTGGGCTTGTGGGGCAGAATAAGACCCCTACTGGCGCAGGAGTCCTTGCGTTCCCGCATAACGGCGGGAGCGGTGCTTCGTGCACAAACACAATCCACACAAGGGAGGATAGAATGACTTTACATCGACGACTGCTTTTGGGCGTCGGCCTGGCCGCGGGACTGGCAATCCCGTCCCTGGCCATGGCGGAAGACACCATCAAGGTCGGCGTTCTCGCCACCTTCGAGGGCGCGTTCACGGTGCTGGGCGAGGACAGCATGCGTGGCGCCGTCATGGCGGTCGATGATTTCGGCGGCAAGGTCGCGGGCAAGAAGATCGAGATCATCAAGGGTTCGTCGGATGGTTCGCCCGACAGCGCCGTGCGCGCCATACGCAAGCTGGTGGAGCAGGATGGCGCGAAGGTCGTGGTTGGGCCTTTGTCGGGTGACGAAGGCTTGGCGATCAAGGACTACCTCAAGACCAAGCCCGACGTCACCGTCGTCAACGGCACCTCTGCGGCGCAGGACACGACGCTGCGCGACCCGGCTCCCAATTTCTTCCGCTTCTCCACCGACGGCGCGCAGTGGATGGCCGGCCTGGGCGACTACGCCTACAACACCAAGGGCTACAAGCGCGTCGCGACTTTAGCCGAGGATTATTCGTTCCCGTACACGCAGGTGTTCGGCTTCATGGCGCCGTTCTGCAAGGCCGGCGGTCACGTCGTGAAGAAATT
Source organism: Xanthobacteraceae bacterium (assembly GCA_035566615.1). GTDB lineage: Bacteria > Pseudomonadota > Alphaproteobacteria > Rhizobiales > Xanthobacteraceae > BOG-931. The sequence goes on along the minus strand of DATMQV010000188.1, from coordinate 5,846 downwards.
CTGGGTACCGATCGGCACCAAGGACTTCTCCTCGGTGATCGCCGCGATGCCCGACAATATCGACGCCATCTATGTTGTGCTCGGCGGCGCCGACTCGGTGAACTTCCTGACCCAGTATCAACAAGCTGGCGGACAGGCGCCGCTGGTCGGCGGCTCGGTCACAGTCGATCAGACCATCCTCGGCTCCAAGGGCAAGATCCACGACGTCGTGATCGGTACGCCGTCCGCAGGCCCGATCGCCGACGACAACAAGGCGCCGGAATGGCAGAAGTTCGTTGCCTCCTACAAGAAGCAGCCGAATGCCTTTCCCTCGCCGTCGCTGTTTGCGCAAGGCTACTACATCAATATGACGGCGCTCCTGACGGGCTTGCAGAAGGTCAATGCCGACGTGTCCGATGGTGGCGGCAAGTTGCGCACGACGTTGGCGAGTCTGGTGCTCGACACGCCGACCGGCAAAGTGTCATTGGACAAGAACCGCAACGCGATCGCGGACAACTTCCTGACCGAGGTGAGCAAGAACGCCGACGGTACGCTCTACAACAAGCTCATCAAGGTCATTCCGCAGGTGAACCAGACGCTGGGTATTCCCGAAGCGGATTTCCTCGCGCTTGGAAAGGCCAACCGCGACAATCCGAGCTGCCCATAGCCGCTCTGTACGAGAGACTGCCGGTGTCCGAAGTGTCCGTTGCCGCGCGTCTGCAAGAGTCGGGAGCGCATGCGCTCGAGCTCGAAGGCGTGGCACGGCACTTCGGCGCGCTGGTGGCGCTCTCCGGCATCAGCATGAAAATCCCCGCCAGCGAACGGCGGGCGGTGATCGGCTCGAACGGCGCCGGCAAGACGACGCTGTTCAACGCCATCACCGGCGACTTCATGCCGACTGCGGGGCGCATCCGCTTTTTCAACGAAGACATCACCACACTGCCGGTGCAAGAACGGATCCGCCGCGGATTGCGGCGGACCTACCAGATATCGCAGCTGTTTGGCGGGCTCAGCGTTCGCGATTCCGTCTATCTCGCCTGCCGCGGCGTTTCCCGCGGCCGCTTCTCGCTCACGCGCCCCCGCGCCGACGACCGCACCATGATGCAGGCGGAAACCATCATTCATGCGGTGCATTTGGAGGCGATACGCGAACGGCTAGTAGCGACCTTGAGCCACGGCCAGCAGCGGCAGCTCGAAATTGCCCTGGCGCTTGCGGGCGCTCCGCGTTTCATTCTGTTCGACGAGCCCGCGGCCGGGCTGTCGCCGACCGAGCGGCGCGATCTCGTCACCATTCTCAACGCGCTGCCGAAACATATCGGCTACATCATCATCGAGCACGATCTCGACGTGGCGCTGCGCGTCACCGAGTATGTCACGATGCTGCATAATGGCAGGATGTTCAAAGAAGGCACGCCGGAAGAAATCGAAGACGATCCGCAGGTGCAGGAAGTGTATCTCGGAGGTCGTCATGGCTGAGCCCCGCGATGCGCCGGCGCTGAAGATCGAGGACCTCCAGGTCTATTACGGCGAGAGCCACGCCATTCAGGGCGTATCCATGACGATCGACCATGGGGTGCTCGCCGTGGTCGGCCGAAACGGCATGGGAAAGAGCACGCTGTGCAACACCATTGCCGGCCTGAAATCGGCGCGTTCCGGCAGCATCCGCATTCGCGGCCGCGAGACATCGCGGCTTGAGCCGCACATTATCCATCGCTTGGGCGTCGGTTATGTGCCGCAGGGGAGGCGCGTCTGGCCAAGTCTCTCGGTCGACGAGCATTTACGCCTTGTGGCCACCGGCGGGCCGGATGCGCCATGGACGGTGGAGCGCGTCTATGAGACTTTCCCGCGCCTCTATGAACGGCGCACCAGCGGCGGCACGCAATTGTCCGGCGGCGAGCAACAAATGCTCGCGATTGGCCGCGCGCTTCTCGGCAACCCGCACCTCTTGATCATGGACGAGCCGACGGAAGGGCTCGCGCCGGTGATCGTCGAGCAAGTCGAGGCCATGTTGGTAAAGCTCGCGCGCGAGGGCTCGATGGCGATCCTCGTGGTCGAGCAGAATATCGGCGTGGCGACCGCTATTTCCGATCACGTCGCCATCATGGTCAATGGCCGCACCAACAGGGTCATGGAGGCGCGCGTGCTCGCCGCCGACCGCGAGCTGCAGCAACGCCTGCTCGGCGTCGGCCGGCAGGAAGACGACGATCTGCCGCCGCAAGAGCCCACAGCCGGCGAAAGCATCGAAGCCCTGATGGCCGAAGTGTATCGCGTCGAGCGCGGTGAAGGGAGCAGCGCCAGCTCGCGCGCGCCGCTTGCTGAAGCGCCGGCGGCCAACCCGCTATTGCCGGAGCGCTGGAAGATGCCGGCGACAAGCCTGCGGCAATCGATGATGGAAGCTTCCCATCCCGAGGATCAAAGCCGGCGTGTTTTCACTATTCCGTTCGCGGAGCGGATCGGACGCACCGCCATCATCGCCGGTACGTTCGACACCAAAGGCCGCGAGCTTAAATTCATCCGCGACCGTCTAAAAGCGCTTGGCATTCCGACCCGCACCGTGGATCTGTCAACGTCAGGCAAGCCGTCCACGGCGGATGTGACGCCGCTGCAGGTGGCGAGCATGCATCCGGGCGGCACATCGGCGGTGTTTTCATCGGATCGTGGACGCTCAGTCACCGCCATGGCCGAAGCGTTTGCGCGCTGGGTAGCGCGCGAACCGCGTATCGGCGGCGTCATCTCTGCCGGCGGCTCCGGCGGTACGACATTGGCGACGGCCGGCATGCGTGCGCTGCCGGTCGGCATTCCGAAGGTGATGGTCTCCACGGTCGCTGCCGGCGACGTGCGCGACTATGTCGGCGCGACCGACGTTGTCATGTTTCACTCGGTCGCCGACGTGCAGGGGCTCAATTCCATTACCGAACAGGTGCTCGCCAACGCCGCGCATGGGCTCGCCGGCATGATCGCGCAGATGCCGAGCCGGGAGGCTTATGAGGCCAAGCGCAGGATGAGCCGGCCGGCGCTCGGCATCACCATGTTCGGTGTGACGACGCCGTGCGTGCAGGCGGTGACCAAACGGCTGGAGCCCGACTACGATTGTCTGGTGTTTCACGCCACCGGCGTCGGCGGCCGCGCCATGGAGGCGCTTGGCGATTCCGGCCTGCTCGCGGGCTTTTTGGACCTGACCACGACCGAGGTCGCCGATATGATGGTGGGCGGCATTCTCGCCGCCGATCGCGATCGGTTCGGCGCCGCCATTCGCACGGGCCTGCCCTATGTCGGTTCGACCGGCGCGTTGGATATGGTGAATTTCGGCCCGCGGGACACAGTGCCCGCGTGGTTTGCCAACCGCCAATTTGTTATTCACAATCCGAACGTCACGCTCATGCGCACCACGCGTGATGAGAACCGCGCGATCGGCGAATGGATCGGTCAGCGATTGAATTTGATGGAAGGTCCGGTGCGCTTTTTGCTGCCTGAAGGCGGCGTATCCATGCTCGACAAGCCCGGCGCGCCATTTCATGATCCCGAGGCGGATGCGGCGCTGTTCGAGGCGATCGAGAAGACCGTGCGTTCGGCCACGAGGCGCTCGGTCGAACGCGTCAAGGGAAACATCAACGATCCGTCGTTTTTCGAGGCGGTGGTCGAGGCTTTCCGTTCGATTTCACCGCCACTGCGAAACACGGCGTAGAGCATGATCCGGAAAAGTGGAAGCCGGTTTTCCGAAAAGATCATGCTCAAGCAAAACGCTTAAGACGCTGCGGCTGAAATGACAACACTGGATCCAATCGGGCGGCGGCGCGTCCGGCTGAATGAGTGGAGGCTGAAATGAGTGCGAATACTTTGGGGGAAGTGTTGCTTTGGCTGATCGGCATCGCCATCGCCATTGTCATCCTCGTCTACATTCTGCGCTGGCTCTATCGCCGGTCCACCAAAGAAACGGCGTTCGTCCGCACCGGCTTCTTGGGCGAAAAGGTCGTGGTCAATGGCGGCGCCTTCGTCATTCCGGTGCTGCACGAGATCGCGCCGGTCAACATGAATGTCATGCGCATCGAGGTGACGCGGCGCGACAATGGCGCGCTCATCACCCGCAACCGCATGCGCGTCGACATTATCGCTGAATTCTTCGTGCGTGTCGGCGCTTCCAGCGGGGCTGTCGCCGCCGCCGCTCAGACGTTAGGCCGGCGCACGCTGCAGGAGGACGGCATCCGCAGCCTGATGGAGGGCAAATTCGCTTCGGCCATGCGCATGGTGGCGGCGCAAATGACGCTCGAGGAGATGCACGAACAGCGCCGCGACTATGCCAACCAGGTGCGGGATCTCGCCTCCGAGGCGCTGGCCGCCAACGGCCTCGAACTGGAGAACGTCGCCATTGTCGATCTGGATCAGACCAGCCTGGAATATTTCGATCCGTCGAATGCGTTCGACGCCGAGGGCCTGACCCAACTGACGGAATCGATCGAAACGCGGCGCAAGATGCGCAACGAGATTGAGCAGCGCACGCTGGTCGATATCCGCAACCAGAATCTGGAAGCGCAAAAGAAGGTCTTCGAGATCGATCGCGAGACCGAATACGCCCGGCTCGAACAGGAACGCGAGGTCGAGTTCCGCCGCGCTATGCAGCGCGCGGAGCTGATGAAGGAGCGGGCGCTCCGCGAGCAGGAGGCCGAAGAAGCCCAGCTTGCCTCGCGGCAGGCGGTCGAAACGGCGCGACTTGTGCAGCAACTCGCCATCACCCAGGAACGCATCCGCAGCGAAGAAGAGACGCAGCGCCGCGAAATCGCCCGCCGCCGCGCACTCGACGAAGCCGAGCTCAAGATGCGCGAGCAGACCGAGCGCGAACAGATCAATCTCGACCTGCACCTGGAAACCGCGCGGATCGCCCGTGAGCGCGAGCAGCGCGAACACGAAATCGCTCGCCAGAAGGCGCTCGAGATTTTAGAGCTCGACCGGCAGATCGCGCTCGCCGAAAAGACGCTCGCGGTGATCAAGGCGGAGGCGGAGAAGCGTCGCACCGAGATTATCGAGAACCAGCTCACCGAGGCCGAGCGGATTGCCCAGGACCGCGCTCTCGATCAGATCCGGCTCGAGCGCGAGCGGCATCTCGAGGGCCTGCAGATCGCCAAGCGGCAGGCGTTCGAAGAGGCGGAAATCGCAGCCGCCGAGGAGGTGGAGCGGGCTCGCATCGCCACGGAGCGTGGCATCGAGGAGGCGCGCATCGCCAAGGATCGCGACGTGCGCACATTGGCGACCGAGCGCGACAAGCTCGTGGAAATGGCGGAAATGAGCAAGGCGGTCGAACTCGCCAAAAAGGCTTCCGAGCGCTCCGCGGCGCTTGCCGCTGCCGAAGCCGTGCGGCTCAAAGTCATTCAGGCTGAGGAGCAGGTGATCACCGCCCGTGAGCGCGAAATCGCCGAGCGGCGCAAGCTCACCGAGATGATCGCCGCGCAGCGCGAGGTTGAGCGCGAGGCGCTCCATATCACCGCCAAGGCCGAAGCGGAGATGCGCGCCGCCCGAAGCTTTGCGGAAGCGCAGAAGATCGCGGCGGAAGCGGCGGCCGAAGCCGAGAAGATTCGTGCGCTCGCGGCGGCCGAACGTTACGAGGTCGATGCGACAGGCGCCCGTCAGCTCAACGAGGCGGAGAATCTGTTGAGCGAACCGGCGCGTGCCGGACGTCTGCGCGAGAAGCTCTTGGAGCGTATCGAGGGCATTGTCCGCGAAAGTGTGCGCCCGCTCGAGAAAATCGAGGGCATCAAGATCCTCCACGTCGACGGCGTCAGCGGTGGAAATTCGGGTCGCAACGTCACCGACGAGGTCATCGACTCGGCGTTGCGCTATCGTGTGCAGGCGCCGATGATCGATACGCTGATGAA
>DATMQV010000187.1:0-17101 GCA_035566615.1 Xanthobacteraceae bacterium | reverse complement strand
AAAAGACGACCGGCTCCTTGGTCTCGTTCACCTCAAGGACATCGTCAAGGGCGGTATCCGCGAGCGGTTTGCCGAGCTGCGCCGCATGGGCATCCGCACCATCATGATCACCGGCGACAATCCGATGACCGCGGCGGCGATCGCTGCGGAAGCCGGCGTCGACGATTTTCTTGCGCAGGCGACGCCCGAGGACAAGCTGCGGCTCATCCGCAACGAGCAGGCAAAGGGCAAGCTCGTCGCCATGTGCGGCGACGGCACCAACGACGCGCCTGCGCTCGCGCAAGCTGATGTCGGCGTCGCCATGAATACCGGCACGCAAGCGGCGCGCGAGGCGGGCAACATGGTCGACCTCGATTCGAATCCGACCAAGCTCATCGAGATCGTCGAAATCGGCAAACAGCTTCTGATGACCCGCGGAGCGCTGACCACGTTTTCGATCGCCAACGACGTGGCGAAGTATTTCGCCATCATCCCGGCAATGTTCGCGACCTTCTATCGGCCGGAGGGAGCGGCGCACGGGCCGCTGCAAGCGCTCAACATCATGGGCTTGACGACGCCGCAGAGCGCCATCCTCTCGGCCATCATCTTCAACGCGCTGATCATCATCGCGCTCATTCCGCTGTCGCTGAAAGGCGTGCGCTATCGCCCGATCGGCGCCGCCGGCTTGCTGCGGCTCAATCTTTTGATCTACGGAGTCGGCGGCGTCGTCATTCCGTTCTTCGGCATCAAGGCGATCGACCTCTTGGTCACCGCCTTGCATCTCGCCTAGGGAGACAGACATGTTGCGCGAAATTCGTCCGGCCATCGTCGTGCTGCTCGCGCTTACGCTCATCACCGGCTTGATCTATCCGCTGGCGATGACCGGCATCGCCAAGATCATGCCGCACCAGGCGCAAGGCAGCCTGATCGAGCGCGACGGCAAGATCGTGGGCTCGGCGCTGATCGGCCAAGACTTCACCAGCGACAAATATTTCCATGGCCGGCCCTCGGCGACCATGGCGCCGGATCCGAACGACGCGACGAAGACGGTGCCGGCACCCTATAACGCCGCCAATTCGGGCGGCTCGAATTTGGCCCCGTCCAACAAAGCCCTGATCGATCGCGTACAAGCAGACCTTGAAAAGCTTCGGAAGGAAAATCCAACGGCGCCGGTTCCCGCAGACCTGGTCACGACCTCCGCCAGCGGGCTCGACCCGGACATCGCGCCAGAGGCGGCCTACTTCCAGGTTCCACGTGTTGCCAAGGCCCGCAACTTGACTGAAGATCGCGTGCGGCAACTCGTCGGCGAGCATGTGTGGAACGATTCCTCGGCATTTTAGGCGAACCGCGGGTCAACGTACTGTTGCTTAATCTCGCGCTCGACCGGCTGTCGGCCAGCTAAAGCATGATCGCGAAAAGTGGACCCGGTTCTCGGAAAAGATCATGCTCAAACGAATGGCTAGAGCGGGATGACGATTCGAAGAAAAGTCATCCCGCGCTAGCGCGGTAAGCACGACGTCGAGAGATCAGATCAGTGATGGCGGATCAGCGGCGCGCATCCGACCAACGGCCGTCGCCGGAGGCGCTCCTCGAAGCGGCACGGCGCGAGGAAGGCCGCGTCGGCAAGCTTCGGATCTTTGTCGGCGCCGCGCCGGGCGTCGGCAAGACCTATGAGATGCTGCAGCAAGCGCGCGCGCGCAAGAAGGACGGCTATGACGTCGTTATCGGGGTGGTGGAAACCCATGGCCGCCGCGAGACCGAGGCCCTGGTGACCGGACTCGAGGTCGTCCCCCGCCGGCACATCGAGTACAAAGGTCAATGGCTCGAGGAAATGGACCTTGACGCCATCATTGCCCGGCGGCCGCAGCTCGTGCTGGTCGACGAGCTTGCCCATACCAACGCGGAGGGCAGCCGTCATCCGAAGCGCTATCTCGATGTCGAAGAGCTGATGAGCCACGGCGTCGACGTGTATACCACGATCAATATTCAACACATCGAAAGCCTCAACGACGTCGTCGCCCAGATCACCCATGTACGCGTGCGTGAAACGGTTCCGGACGCGGTGTTCGATCGCGCCGATTCCGTCGAGCTCGTCGATCTCACGCCCGGCGATCTCATTCAGCGGCTGAAAGAGGGCAAGGTTTACGTGCCCAAGCAAGCCGAGCGCGCGCTCGAGCATTTCTTTTCGCCGGCCAATCTCATCGCTTTGCGTGAGCTCGCGCTGCGCCGGACGGCCGAGCGCGTGGACGAGCAATTGCTCAGCGAGATGCAGGCGCACGCCATCCCCGGGCCCTGGGCCGCGGGCGAGCGCATTCTGGTCTGCATCAGCGAAGACCGGCGTTGCGCCGGACTTGTTCGCTACGCCAAGCGGCTTGCCGACCGGTTGCACGGGCCGTGGACGGCTCTTTATGTCGAAGGACGGCGCGCGACGCAGCTTACGGAAGAACAACGCGACCGCATCGCCGATACGCTTCGGCTCGCCGAGGCGCTCGGCGGCGAGGCCGTGACGCTGCCGGCCGGCGACCGAGGCATCCCCGAAGACGTGGTCGGTTATGCGCAGGCCAATAACGTAACGCAGATCGTGATCGGCAAGTCGACACGCTCGCGCTGGTTCGAGATGGTGCACGGCTCGGTGGTGCACGATCTCGTCCGCCGTTCCGGCAACATCAGCGTGCATGTCATCGCCGGCGACGCGGTTGCCGGCGAGCCCGTTCCGAAAAAGGCGGTGCGCGCGGCCGAACGCGACGACACGTTCAACCCGCGACCCTACATAGCGGCGCTGGTAGCGGTGGCTTTCGCGACCGGTTTCGGCGAATTGATCGGAAACTGGATCGGCGTCGGCAACGTCGATCTGATCTTCTTGACGGCGATTGTGGCGGTGGCGGTTCGCCTCGGCTTGCTGCCGTCGCTGCTGGCGAGTCTGGCGTCCGCCGTCGCCTACAACTTTTTCTTTCTGCCGCCGATCTACACCTTCACCATCGCCGATCCGGCTAATGTCGTCGCCTTCGGTCTTTTCACGTTGGTCGCAATCATCGTGTCCGGCGTCGCCGCGCGCGGACGCACGCAGGCCAAAGCGGCAACCGAACGCGCCCGCGTCACGGAATCCCTTTATTCGTTCAGTCGCAAGCTTGCCGGCGCCGGCACCCTCGACGACGTGCTTTGGGCCACCGCCTATCAAACCGCCCTGCTGCTGAAAGTGCGGGTCATGCTGCTCTTGCCCGAGCACGGTTCGATCGCGGTCAGGGCCGGCTATCCGCCGGAAGACATCCTCGACGACGCCGATCTCGCCGCCGCCCGATGGGCATGGGAAAACGACCACGCCGCCGGCCGCGGTTCCGACACGCTGCCGGGCGCCAGGCGCCTGTTCCTGCCGATGCATACCGGACGCGGCGCAATCGGCGTGATGGGCATCGACAGCGACAAGCCCGGTCCGATGCTCACGCCAGACCAGCGGCGGCTGCTCGACGCGTTGCTGGACCAGGGCGCGCTCGCGATCGAGCGGGTGCGGCTGGTGGAAGAAATGGATCGGGTCGAGCGGGTGGCCGAAACCGAGCGGCTGCGGTCGGCGCTGCTCACCTCCATCTCGCACGATCTCAAGACTCCGCTTGCCGCGGTCCTGGGTGCGGCGGGCGCCCTGCGCGACATTGGCAGCAAGCTCAGCGACGCCGAGAAGGCCGACCTGCTGACGACCATCATCGACGAATCGGAGAGGCTCAACCGCTTCATCGCCAACCTTCTCGACATGACCAAGCTCGAGTCCGGCGCGGTGTCGCCGAACGTCGGTTTGCACGATCTCGGTGAAATTGTCGGCAGCGCGCTGCGCCGCGCCAGCCGTATCCTGTCGCATCACAATGTCGAGCTCGAGCTCGCGCCGGATTTGCCGATGCTGGAAGTCGATGCGGTGCTGTTCGAGCAAGCGCTATTCAACTTGTTGGACAACGCCGCGAAATATGCGCCGACCGAAACCACGATCCGCATTCAGAGCTGGCGCACGGCCGATTCCGTTTGCCTGTGTGTGCTCGATGAAGGCAGCGGTATTCCGCCGGACGATCTGGAACACATCTTCGACAAGTTCTACCGCGCGCAGAAGACCGATCAGGTCCGCGCCGGCACCGGTCTCGGGCTCGCCATCTCGCGCGGCTTCGTCGAGGCCATGCACGGCACCATTGCGGCTGCCAACCGCACCGACCGCAGCGGTGCCGCTTTCACCATCAGCCTGCCGATCCCGCGCGGCCGGCAGACATTGGACGCCGCCGCATGAGTGCCGCTCCGGTCCGTGTACTGGTAGTCGATGACGAGCCACCGATCCGCAAGTTGCTGCGCATGGGCCTCACCGCGCAGGGCTATCAGATCGTCGAGGCGCCGAACGGCAAGATGGCGCTCGATCTGCTCGGTCAGGCGCCCGACTTGATCATTCTCGATCTCGGCCTGCCCGACACCCAGGGCCTCGATCTGCTGCGGACCATTCGCGCCCGCAACGAAAGCGTTCCCATCGTCGTCCTCTCGAGTCGCGGTGACGAGGCAGGCAAGGTTCAGGCGCTCGATCTCGGCGCCGATGACTACATCACCAAGCCCTTCGGCATGGACGAGCTTCTGGCCAGGCTGCGCGCGGCTTTGCGCCACCAATTGCAGACCCATGGCGAGCGGCCGATTTTCCGCGTCGGCGATCTGTCGGTCGATCTGGTGCGGCGCATCGTCAAGGTCGGCGACCGCGAGGTGAAGCTCTCGCCCAAGGAATACGACCTGCTGCGAGTCTTGGTTCAGCACGCCGGCAAGGTGCTGACGCACAAATTTCTGCTCGGCGAATTATGGGATGATTTGACCGACGCCCAGTATCTGCGGGTCTATGTGCGCCAGCTCCGCCAAAAGGTCGAGGCCGACCCTGAGCGGCCGCAATACATTCTCACGGAGACCGGCATCGGCTATCGTCTGCGCGCCCCCGATTGAGCCGAGTGAATACGCCCCGCTCCGCTCAAGCCTCTGCAATTGTTGAATCATGAGAGTCTCGGATTTTCTGTCTTCGGCCGATGTGACGATCGACGCCGCCTTTGCCGACAAGCAAAAGCTTCTGGAAGACCTTGCGCGGCGGGCGGCGGCGATCGTCGATCTGGCGCCGGACCTGATCCTCGCCGAATTGCAAAAGCGCGAGGAGCTCGGATCGACCGGCATGGGCGGCGGCGTAGCGATACCGCATGCGCGCTTTCATCACCTGCACAAGCCGGTCGGGATGCTTGTTCGTCTCAAGAAGCCGATCGAATTCGATGCGGTGGATGGCAAACCGGTAGACACGATTGCCTTATTGCTGCTGCCGGACGCACGCGAGGGCGAGCGGCTCGGCGCTCTTGCCTGCTTTGCCCGCAAGCTTCGGGATCCGATTGTCATGACGGCTTTGCGACGAGCGCGTGATGGCGCGGAAATCTACCGCAGCATGACCGCCGATTGACCGCCCTACCGCGTTGCCACCCCGCCACACCGCGGCCATATAGCCGTGTGGAATGGGGCAAATTCACGAGACCGCTTGACCCAGAACCGGTTTCCACTTTTCGGGACCACGCTCCAGGGAGGAGAACACCACATGGCCGACGAACTGGTTTTCTACACCAATCCGCAGTCGCGCGGTCGCCTTGTGCGCTGGATGCTTGAGGAAGTCGGGCAGCCGTACCGGACCGAGGTGCTCGACTATTCCAGCACGATGAAGGCCCCCGCCTATCTCGCCATCAATCCGATGGGCAAAGTGCCGGCCATCACCCACGGCGGCGCGGTGGTGACCGAATGCGCCGCCATCTGCGCCTACCTGGCCGACGCCTTCCCGCAAGCAAAGCTCGCGCCGCCTCCCGGCCACCGCCTGCGGGCGCCCTATTATCGCTGGATGTTCTTCACATCCGGCCCGGTCGAGTTCGCGGTCAGCAACAAAGCGCTCGGCTTTGCGGTGCCGGCGGAGCGCGAGCGCATGATGGGCTATGGCAACGTGGACCGCGCCCTCAAGACGCTCGAGACCGCCGTGTCGCAGGCCGATTATCTTGCCGGCGATAGCTTCACCGCCGTCGACCTTTATGTCGGGTCCCATCTCAACTTCGGCATGATGTTCGGCACGATCGACAAGCGTGCGGCCTTCGAGCGCTATGTCGCGCGTCTCACGGCGCGGCCGGCCTTTGCGCGCGCGCGGCAGCTTGACGACGAATTGATGCAGCGGGCGGCAAGCTGAACAGCTACCTGCGCACGTTCGAGCTCAAGACAGACGTCACGGGAGCCGCATCAGCGGTTCCCCGACGCGCACCCGCGCTCCCTCGCATACGTTGTCGCAGAGCGCGAAGCCTTCCGGCGCGAAGACGATGATGGTCGAGCCGTGCTCGAACCAGCCGAGCTCATCGCCCTTGCGGAACGCTGCATTGCAGGGAAGCACATTCGGCCCGCGGTGCTGGAGGTTCAGCGGCGCATCGAGGCAGTGCAGGCGGATGCTGGCGACCAGAATGGCCGCGACGGCGACGAGCGTCACCGGTTGGCCGTTTGCGGCGAGTTTGGTTTGCACTACCGCGCGCTCGTTCTTGCAGAATAGCCGCTCGACGCGCTTAAGGGCGATCGGATTGACGTTCCAGGTATCGCCGGAGATGTAGATCACCTGCTCGATCCGGCCGTCATGCGGTGCATGGAAGCGGTGGTACATGCTGGACGTCAGGCGCAGCGTGACATAGCGGCCGTTGCGGTGCGCCTCGACCAGTGCGCGATCGCCGAGCAGATCCTCCAGCGGGTAGGGAAAACCCTTGGCCTGATAGAGCTCGGTGCCGGCGATCGTGCCGCAAGCGCCGACGATGGCGTCGCAGGGACTGACCAGAATATCCGGCCGGCTGTTGATCGGACGCGCCCCGTCCTTGAGCTCGCGGGTGAAGCAGTCGTGGATGCTGCGGAAATGGGTCTTTTTCGCCTCGCGCAGGTCGAGGTCGGAAAACAGCTGCCACACCCCGATGGACACATCCCGCACCAGCGGCTGCTCGATCCGGCTGAACCAGCCGATCAATTGGGTGGCGAGGCGGCGCGGGATCCGGTTGGTGAGGAGGAAGTTGATATCCTCCTGCTGCAAGATCCGTAGCAGCTGCGCGCGAACCGTCATGGGACTGTCAACTCCGGCGCGTAAACCGCGATTCGACCACAGCCGCAATGATTTGCGCCACAACAGCTTCGGGCATGGCGGCTGCAAAAATGGCGGCTTAAGAAATGGCGGCTTAGGAAATGGGGGCTTGGGCTACGACAACCTTGGCGCTCTACGGAGCCGGCGGGGCGGCGGTTGCCGCCTCGCTGTTCAAGCTGCGGCGACGGCTCGAGCTGTCGCAAGCCAAGCACCGCTCGCTCGCCGGCCACTCCCGCATGGCCCGGCGCCTCGCCGCACTGGTGCCATTCTACGAATATGACGAGGCGCGTTTCTTCTGCGCCGACGGAGCGCCCACCGACGTGGCGCAATGCCGGCGCGCCGGCTTCGAACGGCTGTCCGCGCTTTACAAGACGCGCTTCGCCGAGAGCATTCGGCGCACCGCAGAAGCCGCGGATATCATTTCCGATCTGCAATTCACCGGCGCCTACCGGGTGCCGTTTCAGTTCAGCCGTTATACGCGCAAGCACCTGCCGTCCGGTGCCTTCATGCAGTCGACCGAGGGCGTGACCATCACCGATCTCGACGGCAACCGCTTCTACGATCTTACCGGCTCGTACGGCGTGAACGTTCTCGGCTACGGGTTCTACAAGGACGCCATTGAGCGCGGCGCCGCGCAGGTGCGCGAGCTCGGTCCGGTGCTCGGCCCCTACCATCCCGTTATCGTTGAGAACGTGAAGCTGCTCAAAGAGATTTCCGGCCTGGACGAAATCTCGTTCCACATGTCCGGCACCGAAGCCGTCATGCAGGCGGTGCGGCTTGCGCGCTATCACACCCGGCGCTCGCACCTGGTGCGGTTTTGCGGCGCGTATCACGGTTGGTGGGGCGATGTGCAGCCGGGCATCGGCAACCCGGTGCCGGCACACGAGACGCACACATTGAAAGACATGTCCGGCGATACGCTGCGTGTTCTGCGCACGCGCCGCGACATCGCCTGCGTGCTGGTCAACCCGTTGCAGGCACTCCATCCCAACGCATCGGCGCCGAGCGATTCCGCGCTCCTTGACAGCAGCCGACGGGCGCATTTCGACAAGGACGCGTACGCCGCATGGCTGAAAGAGCTGCGAGCAGTCTGTACCGAGCGCAACATCGTTCTCATTTTCGACGAGGTGTTTGTCGGCTTTCGGGTCGCACGCGGCGGCGCGCAGGAGTATTTCGGCGTGCGCGCCGATCTCGTCACCTACGGCAAGACGCTCGGCGGCGGGCTGCCGATCGGGGTGGTGTGCGGGCGGCACGAACTGATGAAGCGCTTTCGCGACGATCGCCCCGCCGACATCTGTTTCGCCCGCGGCTCGTTCAATTCGCACCCCTACGTCATGGGCGCGATGAACGAGTTTTTGCATCACCTGCACACTCCGGCCGGACAGGCCATCTATCAGAACCTCGACGGCACTTGGAACGCGCGGGCGGAAGGGCTCAACGCGCGGCTTCGCGCCGAGGACCTGCCGGTCGAGGTCGCCAATCTGTCGTCGATCTGGACGGTCTATTACACGCGGCCGTCGCGCTACAATTGGATGTTTCAATATTATCTTCGGGCCGAAGGCTTGGCGCTGAGCTGGGTCGGGACCGGCCGGCTGATTTTCAGCCTCAACTACACGGAAGCGGATTTCGAGCAGGTGGCAGAGCGTTTCGTCGCCGCCGCCAAAGCGATGCAACGCGACGGCTGGTGGTGGAGCCACCCGGAGCTGACCAACAAGTCGATCAAACGGGCCATCCTCAAAGAGACGATCGCCCGCCGGCTGTTTGCCTGATTTTATTCGACGAAACATCGAGACATAAGTGCCGATCCCGGAAACATCCGGGATCGGCAGCGCGCGCGTCAGGATGACGATGCGGTCACCCGATCAGGTCATCCGCGGCAGCTCTTCGTGCTCGGCCTCTTCCTCTTCCCACTCGGCGACCTCGCGCCCGATGCCCGGATCGATCAATTCGCCGCGCAACAACGCCAACGGCGCCTTGTGGTAGAGCTTGATGTCGTGGAAGGGGTCGGTGAGGATCTTGGTCGCCCAGACGAGCCCGGTCTGCACGTCTTGGAGGAAGAACAGCTGGACGGTGCGGAACAGCACGCCGCCGACGCCGATCACGAGCCAGATCTCCGCCACCTGGCGGATGAAGTCCATCTTGCCCGCAGCGGGCGTGAGGATGCCGAACAGGGTTGGATCGAAATAAAGAGCGATCGGCGACAGCGCCCAGATGGCCATCAACACCACCTTGCGGCGCAGATTATAGCCGACCTTGATCTCTTCCTTGTGCTCGTGGCTAGCGTGATTGACGGTATCGTAGTCCCTGGGCTCGAAGAAAAAGTGACCGCATTGGCGCGTCGTCATCGACACCAGCCAGCCGGCCAGCGCTGAGATGGCCGGGTCTTTGAAGATCATGACGTATGAAAAAAGAAAGCTGATCGCGCTGACAAAGTGCAGTGATTGGTTGATGCGGCTGTGATGATAGTAGCGATGATCGTCCCAACGCTGGGTGCGCAAGGCTGCGAGAAAACCGTCCATCGTATTCCCCCGTTATGAGGTCATCTGTTCTGGATATGGCGATTCGGTGAATCCCAGATGACACCCGAATGGCCGCCACATGTGGAAAGAAGCGAACGCTTCTAATTTGGGTGCTTCACGACGCCGCACGCGCGCCGGCGATGGCCCTGGCCGGGGAGATCGCCCGCTCGGCGCCGCCCTCCTTGAGGAAGCGGATGAGCGAGAAGTGGCCGAGCGGCGGCATGGCGCGGCGCTCGATCAGGCGAATGCCGTGCGCCCCTTCCGCCCACTTGGCGTAGCGTTCGAACGAGAACTCGGTGCGCCAACCGAGCTTGCGCGCCGCCGGCGCAAACAAGTGCTCGAGAGCGCGCCGCGGACCGGCTTCGGCACCGACGCGGCTGACCAGGATGATCTCACCGCCCGGCTTCAAAACCCGCGCGAACTCATCGAGCGTCGCCTCCGGATTGGGCGCGGTAGTCACGACATATTGCGCGACCACGACATCGAACGAGTTGTCTGGAAAGGTGAGGCGCTCGGCGTCCATGACCCAGAGGCCCTCGACGTTGCTGAGCCCGAGCTCGGTCACGCGTTCCTGCGCCTTGCGCAGCATCTGTTCGGAGATATCGATGCCGCAAAGCTGGCAATCCTTTGAATAGTGCGGCAGCGCGATGCCGGTTCCGACGCCGACTTCCAGAATGCGGCCGCCGACGCGCTCGGCGGCTTCGATCGCAGCATCGCGCCCGCGCTCGAACACCGCGCCGAATACCAAGTCGTAAACCGGAGCCCACCGGTCGTAGGCCTTGGTGACAGTCTGCTTGTCGAGCTCCACATTTGAAAGGCTGGTCATAGCTGATCCTTTTGTTACCGCCCTGCTGAGAAAGAACCGCCCTGCCCGCTTCAGCCGGCGGCGGTTTCCGTGACCGTCATCGCGGTTTCAAACTCGCGACTATTACCGCTCGCCACTTTACGGACGTGGCCGAGGAATTGCCTTGCACTGTTTTCCCACGAGCATTCCAACGCGAACTGGCGGCAGGCGTCGCGCGGAAGCTTTAGCGCCTCGATGCAGGCGCGGCCGAGATCTTCGTCGAGAACCCCGATCGGCCGGTCGCCGACCACGTCTTTCGGGCCGGTCACCGGAAACGCTGCAATCGGTACCCCGCTTGCCAGCGCCTCGAGCTGAACGATGCCGAATGTGTCGGTGCGACTCGGGAAAACAAAAACATCTGCGGCGGCCAGATGTGCGGCGAGCGTGCCGTTCTCCAGCGGACCTAAAAATTTGGCGTCAGGAAATTCGCGCTTGAGCTTGCCCTCTTGCGGGCCGGAGCCAACGATAACCTTGGTGCCGGGAAGATCGAGCGACAGAAACGCCTCCAAATTCTTCTCGACCGCGGCGCGTCCGACGGTCATGAAAATGGGGCGTTCGAAGCCGAGATCGATGGCGCGATCGGGACGGAACAGATCGACGTCGACGCCGCGAGTCCACATGCCGAGATGCTGGAAACCGCGCTGGCTGAGCTCGCTCATCAGCGAGGGCGTCGCCACCATCGTCACCGTCGCGCCGGAATGAAACCAGCGCAGCACGCTGTAAACCAGGCTCTCCGGAATGGGCGAGCGGGCGGAAATGTATTCCGGGAAGCGCGTCGTATAGCTCGTCGTGAAAGGGCGGCCTCGGCGCCGGCAATAGGCGCGCACGGCAACGCCGATCGGCCCCTCGGTCGCGAGATGGATGGCGTCGGGCTTTGCCGCCTCAATGCGCCCGGCGATGCCGCGGCGTTTGGGAATGGCGAGCCGCAAACCCGGATAGGTCGGCAGCTGAAAGGACGGGAAGCCGTCCGGCGACAAAAATTCGACGTCTACGCCGAGCTTATTGGACGCACGCGCCAGGGAGCCCAAGGTACGCACCACACCATTGACCTGCGGATGCCACGCATCAGTGGCGATAAGAACTTTCATCGGGCTTGCGGCCAAACACCGCCCCTTGCTATTAACGAATCGCTTGCGACAACAATTGCGATTTCTTATCTCAACCGTGTGACGGTGAGGCGGCTGCGCCTTGGGAATGCCTTTCGGTTGTAACATTGCTGTTACACTCGGGTGAGATTTTCCGCCGCGAATCGTGTGAGGGCGTTTTTCTTGAATTTTATCGCTCCTCACCAAAAACAAGCTGTGACCAGCGCTATTGGGCAAAGAGTCAATTCCAGGCTCGGCCGCGGCACAATCAGCGCGGTCATTAGTCTGGCGGTTCTCGCTGTCGCCGCCGTTATCCTTTACAAGCTGTTGCACGATGCCGATTTCAGCAAGGTTATCGCCACGCTGAAGGCGCAATCGGTTCAAAAGATCACGATCGCCGCCTTATTCGTCGTGGCGGGCTACGTTACCCTCACCTTCTACGATTATTTCGCGCTGCACGCGATCGACCGGGGCAAAGTCCCCTACACAGTCGCGGCGCTGGCGAGCTTCACGAGTTTCACGATCGGCCACAGCCTGGGCGCGGCGGTGCTCACCGGCGGACTCATCCGATTCCGCATCTACTCGGCCTGGGGTCTGACTGTCCTCGACATCGCCAAAATCGCTTTCATCACGAGCATCACATTCTGGCTCGGCAACGCCTTCCTGTTGGGCGGCGCGACCGCCTATGCGCCGGAAGCTGCCGCAGCTGTCGACCATCTGCCGTTGTGGGCCAACCGCGCGATCGGTTTGGGCGCGCTGTTCGCGATCGTCTGTTATCTGCTGTGGCTCGCGCCGCGCCGGCGCACCATCGGCCGCGCGGGCTGGCGGATCGCATTGCCGAGTTTTCGATTTACGCTCGTGCAAATTGCAATCGGTGCGCTCGACCTGACGCTGATCACGCTCGCCATGTACACCGTTTTGCCGCCGGACCCGCCGGTCGGGTTCATCACGATGATGGTGCCGTTCCTCACAGCCACGCTTCTGGGGACGGTCAGCCATGCGCCCGGCGGCCTCGGCGTCATCGAAGTCACCATGCTGCTCGGCCTGCCGCAGTTCCAGCGCGAGGAGCTTTTGGCGGCTTTGCTGACGTTTCGCGCGCTCTATTTCGTCCTGCCGCTCTTGTTGGCCACGCTTTCACTTGGCATCCGAGAGCTTCATTTGCTCACCCGCTCCGCTTCCGCGCGCCGCGATCGCGGTGCGTAACGGCCCCTGCCAACCTTGTAAGGCAGGTACCCCCACGTTAAGGTTTTTGCCGCGCTGGCTGGGGTTGGTTGGTGACGCGTAGGGTGCTTGTTTCCGGGGCTGGAAAGCAGTCGCAATCGTCGTTGGAGCCGCCTGTTCAGCGTACGATCGCGACGACGGCAGCGGCTATCCTGATCACGCTTTCGGCCTTGCCGAGCGAGGTCGCCGCAGAGACCATCGAGTCGGCGCTGGCGCGCGCTTACCAGGGCAATCCGCAACTCAACGCTCAGCGCGCCATCGTGCGCCAGAATGATGAAGGCGTAGCGCAAGCGCTCTCCGGTTATCGCCCTACGCTCTCGGCCACGGCTTCGGTCGGCGAGCAATATACCAATCAGACGGGCGTATTTCCGGCGGTGCCGCCTGCCCTGCCCAACAGTCTTGCCTACACCATCAAGGGCGTCACCACGCCGCGTTCGGTCGGCGTCAATGCCGGGCAGACATTGTTCAACGGTCAGCAGACCGCCAATCAGGTGCGCAAAGCCGAAAGCCAAGTGTCGGCCGCGCGCGAGACACTGCGGGTCATGGAAGAATCCGTGCTGCTCTCTGGCGCAACGGCCTACATGGATGTATCGCGCGACGCCGCCAATCTCGAAGTGCAGCAGAACAATGTGCGCGTTCTGCAACGCACCCTCAAAGACACGCGCAATCGGTTTACCGCCGGCCAGGTCACGCCGACCGACGTTGCGCAGGCCGAGGCGCAACTCGCCGCCGGCGAGGCAACTTTGCATGCCGCGGAGTCGACGCTGATGACCACGCGCGCCAATTATCGGCGCATCATCGGCGTCGAGGCGTCCAATCTCTCGCCCGCTTCGCCGGTCGACCGGCTGGCGCCGACGACGCTGAACGCGGCCATCACGGTCGGCATTGCCGAGAACCCGTCGGTAACCGCCGCGCTGTACGGCGTCGATGTCGCGCAACTGCAAGTGAGGATCGCCGAAGGCGCACTGTGGCCGACACTCGCCTTTCAGGGCAGCGTCCAACAACAGACCTATTCGAATATTCTCACGCCCAATCTCGTTCTCGGCACCGTGATGCTCAATCTGACGGTGCCGATCTATCAGGGCGGCGCGGAATATTCAGCCATCCGCCTGAACAAGGAAAGCGAGGGACAGCAGCGGCTCAACGTCGAACAAGTTCGCGACCAGGCGCAGGCCAATGTCATCCAAGCCTGGGGTCAGTTGCAGGCGGCGAAAGCGCAGGTCGAAGCCGCCATCCGTCAGAACGACGCCGCCGCCCGCGCGCTCGAAGGCGTTCGCAACGAGGCGCAGGCGGGCCAGCGCACCACGCTCGACGTGCTCAACGCCGAGCAGGCGCTGGTGAATGCGCGCGTCAGCCTGATCGTCGCGCAACACGATCGCGTGGTCGCGTCTTACAGTCTGGTCTCGGCTGTCGGCCGCCTGTCGGCGCGGGAGCTCCGTCTGCCGGTCACGATCTACGATCCGATGGTCCACTATCAGCAGGTGCGCGACGCCTGGTTCGGCCTGCGCACTCCGGACGGGCGTTAAGCCTATGCCTGATACTGCGCGGCAGTTTTGGCCTGGTGGAGCATGAGCCAGAGCTTTGCCATTGCCTCTTCGCCGCTGCCGCCGCGCGCCAATAACAACGGCTAGTCGCTTTCGGCGGTCCATATGGAGGTGGAAACCCACAGCCGCACGAAGCGCTCGCCGCAGGCTTCGATCAGATCGGCAACGTCAGGGCAGTAGTACCCGTCCCGGATAGCCTGCACGTGCTCATCGAGATCGTATGGCGTGATCGTGACGCCGTGACTCCGGGAATGTTCGCTCCATTCACCACCGCGCTCAGGCGGATAAAAGACGTGTCCCACGCGATAGGCACCGAGCGGAAAACCCGCGGTCTTTAGCTCCCGCGCCAACTCGCGCGTCATCGCCATGATCAGTCCTCGAGCACGTAAAGGCCCGGCGCGTCGGCGAGCGGCGGATATCCGGATTGTGGCGCACCCATTGCAGGCGCGGCGGTCGGCGGGCCGGAGCGATCCGTCAGCCAGCTAACCCACTCCGGCCACCACGACCCTTCCTTGACCGGCGTATTCGCATAGTAGCTGTCGGGATCGACATAGTGATCGGTGAGCTTCTTGGTTGCGACCCGGAAGGTGCGTCCGTGGTGCCCGGGCTCCGAAACAATTCCCGCATTGTGGCCGCCAGCGGTGAGCAGATAAGTCACGTCGGATTCGACTTGCAGAAAAATCTTGTAGGTCGAGCGCCAGGGCGCCACATGGTCGCGCTCGGTGCCGACGGCGAAAATCGGCGCGCGAAGATCGGCAAGCGAAATTGGCCGGCCGTCGGCTTCGAACCGGCCCTCAGCAATGTCGTTGTCGAGGAAAAGCTTGCGCAGATATTCCGAATGCATCCGGTAAGGCATGCGGGTCGCGTCGGCGTTCCACGCCATCAGGTCGGTCACCGGCTGACGCTCGCCAAGCAGATAATCGTGCACGAGGTGCGACCAGATCAGGTCATTCGATCGCAACATCTGGAACGCGCCGGCCATCTGCCGGCTGTCGAGGAAGCCCTGCTCCCACATCATGTCTTCGAGAAACGCGACCTGACTCTCGTCGATCATCAGCATGATCTCGCCGGCTTCGGTAAAATCGGTCTGCGCAGCCAAGAGCGTCAGCGTGGTAAACCGCTCGTCGCCGTCGCGCGCCATCGCCGCGGCTGCGATCGACAGCAGCGTTCCGCCAAGGCAGTAGCCCACGGCGTGAACTTTGCGATCGGGCAATATCGCATTCACGGCATCGAGCGCGCTCATTACGCCGAGCGTCCTATAATCTTCCATGCCGAGATCGCGATCTTCCGGACCCGGATTCTTCCAGGAGACCATGAAGACGGTGAAGCCTTGCCCGGTGAGATACTTGACCAGCGAATTATGCGGCGACAGATCGAGGATGTAATATTTCATGATCCACGCCGGAACGATGAGGATGGGCTCCGGCCGAACAGTGGCTCCCGTCGGCGCGTATTGAATGAGCTCGATCAATCGATTGCGATAAATCACTTTGCCCGGGGTCTTGGCCACGTCGCGGCCGACGACGAAAGCGTCGGCCCCAATGGGCCTTTTGCCGGAGATGGCGCGCTCGGCGTCCTCCATGTAGTTCTGAAAACCCTTGATCAGGTTGAGCCCGCCCGTGGCGACGGTGCGCAACAGGATCTCGGGATTGGTCAGCGGAAAATTCGACGGCGCCACCATGTCGAGGATCTGCCGCGAGGCGAACTCGACCATGTCCTCGTGGCTCTTGGAAACGCCGCGCAATCCGGTCGTGGCGTTGTGCCACCATTGCTGCTGCAGCAGAAAGCCTTGATAGATGAAGTTGAAAGGAAACTTGCGCCAAGCCTCATCTGTGAAGCGATGGTCCTGCGGCAGGGGATCGATACAGTCCTCCGCCCTTCCTCCCGACACGGCGTGCTTTTGCAGATAATTGCTGAACCGCATCGCCTTGCGCATTGCTTTGTCGACGAGCTGAATGCGTTTGCCGGGCGCGTAAGCAAGATGCGTCGCCCAATCCAGATACGCCTCCGCCAATGCTGCCGGCGAGATGCCCCGGTGAAGCGCGCCGTCGCGGCATGCAACGCACGGTCGGTGATATCGGCCAACGCCGTCACGGTGTAGGAATCTCGGTCCTGCTGCTGGCTGGGCCGGTTCCGAAGCCACGTCGCCGGGCTCGCGGGGTTGGGCAGGCTCGGCGATGCCGCGGTCGAAGTCGCGGGCGACGCCCCGCCCTCTAGTGCTCTCAATTCTCGCGATTGCTGTCGTGCAACGGTCATCGCTCGATCCAATTGGCGCGAATTCGGGATGTCGCCCGGTGCGGATATCTGCGCCTTTTGCGTGACCGGACCATGATTCAGGTCAAAAGGCTTTGCCGGAACTTTGGGCAATCCCGCCCTCGGCAATCCTGCCGCATCCTTAAGGAGGGGCCGCCGCGCCGCTCGCAACGCACTTGCAGCAGAAGGGAGCGAAACTGGTCGCCGGAGAGAAAAGTCTAAAGGCAGACGCCCAACGCCTATTGCCGCGGGTAGATGATGATCGAAAGATACTGCATCGGCGCCTCGATCAATTCCTCCGGCCCGTGCCGCGCCGCGGCATCGAAAAACAGCGCGTCGCCCGGTTCCAAAAGATACGTCCCGTCCGCGTGCCGGTAGCGGACCTTGCCCGAGAGCATGTAGATGAACTCCACGCCGGCGTGGCGGAAGTTGGTGTAGGGCTGTGCGTCCCGCTTGAGCGTAATGAGGAACGGCTCGACCCCGATCTCGCCGGCCAGCGAATGACCGAGGAGGTCATAGAGGTGGCCGGC
>DATMQV010000186.1:0-9615 GCA_035566615.1 Xanthobacteraceae bacterium | reverse complement strand
TGTAGCGGCTCTTGGGAAATTCGTTGGCGATATAGTCGAAGCACACGGCGATGAAGTCGGAGAACATGATCTCGGCGATCGGCTTCAGACCGGTCATCGCCGCGCCCATGGCGGCGCCGAGGATCGCCTGCTCGGAGATCGGCGTGTCGCGTACGCGCAAGGGACCGAACTGTTCGTAGAGACCGACAGTCGCCTTGAAGACGCCGCCGGCCTTGGCAATGTCCTCGCCAAGGAACACGACGTCCGGGTCGCGTGTCATTTCCTGGGCGATGCCGCGGATGACGGCATCGCGATAGGTTAGTTCCGCCATGCGAAACCTCCGTCGGCATAGACATCGGTGGTGAGGATATCGAGCGCGGGCGGCGGGGCCGCCTTGCATGCTTCGGTCGCTTCGTCCACTTCACGCTTCACGCCGGCGTCGATGCCGAGGATCGTTTCCTCGGCGACGCCGAATTGCTTGAGCCGTTCGCGATAGATCTTGATCGGGTCGCGTTCTTTCCACTTTTCCAGTTCGCCTTCCGGCCGATATTTGGCGGGGTCGGCGCGCGAGTGACCGCTGTAGCGATACGTCAAACACTCGATCAGGGAGGGGCCGTCACCGGCGCGCGCCTTGTCGTAAGCGGAGAGCGCGGTGCGGTAAACTGCGTCGGCATCGTTGCCGTCGATGACGATGCGCGGCAATCCGTACGCCGCGGCGCGATCGGCTGCCGGATGCGGGACCGCCGTGACATCGGCGATCGGGGTGTATTCCATATAAAGATTATTCTCGCACACGAAGATGACCGGCAGCTTCCACACCGCTGCAAAGTTCAGCGCTTCGTGGAAGGCGCCGATATTGGTCGTGCCGTCACCGAAGAAGCAGACCGAAACATCTTTTTGGCCTTTGTATTGCGCGCGCCAGGCGGCGCCGCAGGCGATCGGCAGATGCGCGCCGATGATGGCATAAGAGCCCATGACGCCGTGGTCGACCGACGTCAGGTGCATCGAGCCGCCCTTGCCGCGCATCAGTCCGATATCGCGCTGCATCAGTTCGCCGAGAACTTTGGTCACCGGCACGCCGCGCGCCAACGTGTGCGCATGGCCGCGATAGGTGCAGAAGGATAGATCACCCGGTTGCATGGCGCCGGCAAAGCCTGCGGCAACGGCCTCCTGGCCGAGGGAAAGATGGCTCGTGCCCTTCACCAGGTTTTGCAGAAACAGATCGTAGGCGCGCTGCTCGGCCTCGCGAATCACGACCTGCGTGCGATATATGGCCAGCCGCTTTTGTTCGCCGATATCGTCGTTGAGCGTCGCCGCCGTGGCGGCTCGATCCTCGATCTTGGCCATGAAATATCCTTCAGAAGCATCCAAATGCTTGCGGGGGCGCAACTTAGCGCCACTTGCGAAGGCGAAGCAACGGTTCTGGCCGGGCCTGGAGACGGCAAGCTTGCGGGTAGCGCTTGCGCCTGACGCAGTAACTTAGCTAAGTGGCGCGAGCGGAGATTGCGATGGCGGAAGAACAGGCAGACGCCCACCAACTCATTCACCGCTTTTTGGGCGGCCCACCGCTGGCCGTGGTCGGGCGCCTTGTCCTGTTGTCAATCCTGGTGGGGGTGATCCTCGCCGCGATCGGCCTCGACCCCTGGAATATCATTGAATCGGTCCGCGCCCTCATCGTCCATATCTGGACGATGGGCTTCGATATCCTGCGCTGGTTGTGGCGCTATTTCCTGCTGGGCGCCGTCATTGTCGTGCCGATCTGGCTCTTGGTCCGGCTGGCCAAAACACCGCGCGGGCGCTGACGGTCCGTTCCATTCCGCCTTTTGCAGGCAGGATGCCGGGTCATGCGCAAGCCTGCAGGCCGGAGCCGATCTTTCGGCCGGCCGCGGGGTTCAGCAAACGAACGCTTGACGACAGTGGGTACGGACTGGAGCCGTCGAAAAGCTCTTAGTCGTCCGAGCGCGCTCCCGACGGCGCGTCGTTGTCACTGCCTTGCGCCGTATGATCGCGCGGGCCGCGGTGGCGCCGCCGCCGCCGATGCAAGGGAAAGCGGTCGGGAGAGCCGTCGTAACCATTTTGGCCGTTCGGACCGCTCTGGCCGTTGGGACCGTGCGGGCCGGTGCCGCCCTGCGCCTGTTGGGGCTGCGGCTGCGGCTGGCCGCCGGTGATGAATGACGGCAGACGCTCGACGTCTTCATCATCGACCTGCTGCGGCCGCGGTTGGCTGTGGCCCTGAGCTTGCGGCTGATGCTGCTCGCGCGGATAAAATGGTTGCGGCTCGCGCGGCGCGAACGGCTCGCCGCTGATGGAAGGCTGGTCGTCGCCGTCGTCGTATCCTTCGTCGGACACATTGCCGCGTTGGTCGCCGCCTTGCTGGTAATAGGGCTGGCTCTGCCGAAACTGTTCCTGGGCGGCGGCGATCAGACGGAAATAATGCTCGGCGTGCTGATAATAGTTTTCGGCCGCTACGGGGTCACCGGAACTCTGCGCATCGCGCGCAAGCTGGAGATATTTCTCCGCGATGTGAGACGCCGTACCGCGGATCTTCACGTCAGGTCCGTTGGACTCGTACATGCGCGACAACGGATTCTGGTGATGACCACCTTTACGGTTGCGACTGCGCATTCTCTTGTTCTGACCGTTTCTCATGACCTGCTTTCCCGCCAACCCCCTGGTTTGCGACAGCACGGATGCCGCCGTCTCACTGCACAAAGTCCCACAGTTTCACGTCAATTCGACGCACGAATCCGAGCCGTCTTCTTGGTTCATCGCTCTTGTGATTCCACGTCTACGTCCCGACAATACAGCCCTCGCCGGCGGCTTTACCGCACGTCGCCAACCCCTCGTAGCGCGCGACATTCATCAATGCGCGCAAAACCGATCAAACTTCTCGGTCTGAATCTGGCGATCCCGTTTGCCGTCCGATCCGGCGGTTACTGTTCCGGCTTTCGCTGTTCCGGCTCTCGTTTCACTAGCCTGCGCAGCAAAACCTCAGGAAGCGGAGCTCCGGGCTTTCAAGGCTGCGCGGCACGATTGTTTCGGGCCGATTCCGTGCCCGCAAACTAGTCGGTTCCAGCCGATATTCCAAGTGCTTTTTTGCCGGGGTCCAATGCTTTGCGATCATGACCCTGCCCGGCTCCGGTGTCACCTTTTCTGGCGACGAGCGCACGCTGCGTATCCCCAAGATCGGTACGTGGGCGGGTGGGCGCAAGGCCCGCTTGCGCCAACGATGCGGCGACGGCGGCTGCTTGGCCGGCGCCCAGTTCGACCACCAAAGCACCCGCGGCATTAAGCAAAGGCGGGATCGTCGCGGCGATCGCCCGGTAACAGTCGAGCCCATCGTGCCCGCCGTCGAGCGCCGCCCGCGGATCGTAGTCGCGCACATCTGGCGCAAGTGCGGCAATCTCACCCGACGCAATGTAGGGCGGGTTGGCGACAATGAGATCAAACGATCCGGCGAGTGCCGCACCGAGGTCGCAAGCAACAAAGGCTGCGCGTCCAAGCTGCAAACGCCGGGCATTGTGCTGCGCGAGGCGCAGCGCGCCGAAACTTGTATCGGTGCCGACGCCGAAAGCGTTGGGAAGTTCCGAGAGCAGCGCCAGAAGGATTGCGCCCGACCCGGTGCCAAGATCGGCGATGCACATGGGCCGTGTGCGCGACCCAGCCGAATCGATTTCCGCCAGCGCCGCTTCCACCAGTGTTTCGGTTTCGGGGCGCGGCACCAGCGTCGTGGAATCGATCTGCAGTGTCAGGCTCCAGAATTCCTTGAAGCCGACAATACGGGCGACCGGTTCATTCATGAGGCGCCGCTCGGCAAGGCTGGCGATTGCGTCCCATTCTCCAGCATCAACGACGCGTGTGCCGGCCGCCGCGAGCCCCGCGTGATCGAGCGAGAGCGCGTGAGCGACAAGCACGCGCGCGTCGAGTTCCGGCGTCTCGATGCCGGCGGCGCGGAATTTTTTCGTCAGAAGCCGGCGCGCGGCCGAAATGGTGACAGCTTTCGTTTGCGGCCAAGCAGAAGTGGACACATCAGCCGCCGGCATCATCACGCGTCCTCGGCGGCGAGCTGCGCCGCCTGATGCTCGGCAACAAGCGCATCGATCATCCCGCCAAGCGCTTCGCCCTCCATGATTTCCGGCAGCTTGTAGAGGGTCAGATTGATGCGATGGTCCGACACGCGGCCTTGCGGGAAATTGTATGTGCGAATGCGCTCGGAGCGGTCGCCGGTGCCGACCTGCCCGCGGCGTTCGGCGGCGCGGGCCGCGTCCTGCTTTTGCCGTTCGAAATCGTAAAGGCGCGTGCGCAGCACGGCCATCGCCTTGGCGCGATTGCGATGCTGCGAGCGGTCCTCCTGCATCATCACGACGATGCCCGTGGGGATGTGCGTGATCCGCACCGCCGACTCGGTCTTGTTGACATGCTGACCACCGGCGCCGCCCGAGCGCAAGGTGTCGATCCGCAGATCGGTTTCGTTGATCGGGACATCGACGTCTTGTGCTTCCGGCAAGACGGCGACGGTGGCCGTGGACGTATGAATACGGCCCGATGCCTCGGTATCGGGTACGCGCTGCACGCGATGAACGCCCGATTCGTATTTGAGTTTGGCGAAGGCGCCGCGGCCGTAGACTTCGGCGATGATTTCTTTATAGCCGCCCATCGAGCCTTCGCTCGCGGTCATCAACTCGACTTTCCATCCCTGCTTGGCGGCATAGCGCTCGTACATGCGGAATAGGTCGCCAGCGAACAAGGAGGCCTCGTCTCCGCCGGTGCCGGCGCGGATTTCGAGAATCACATTACGTTCGTCCATCGCGTCCTTGGGCAGAAGCGCAAGCCGCAGCCGATGCTCGAGTGCGGCGCGCCGGGCCTCGAGCTCGGGCTTTTCCGCTTCCGCAATCGAGCGCATTTCAGGATCGGTCGCAGGATCGGCTATCAGGCTCGTCACGCCTTCGAGCTCGTGCTCGGCCGCGCGATAGGATTTCACCGCTTCCACGACCGGCGCCAGCTCGGCGAATTCGCGCGAGAGCCTGACGTAAGTCTCCGGCGGAACCGCCGCGGCGAGTTCGCGTTCGAGCGCAGCATGGCGGGCGAGGAGCGCGTTGAGTTTTTGATCGGGTAACATGGGTCTCGGTGTCGAAGTGTCGGGCGTTAGCCCCAAATACAGGCCGTACCTAAGCCTTCGCGGCCGTCTCAGTCGTTGTTTGCACGTTAAGTAGAAGACGCCGATGGCCCGGGCAAGTCCGCTCGCAAAGGCATCCGTCCAGCTCTTTGGTGGAGCATGATCTTTTCGGAAAACCGGTTACCACTTTTCCGGATCATGCTCTAAAGCTGAAGCCCGCCGTCGGCGGCAAATTTCTCCAGATGCGCGCGAATCGGCACGGCGGCCATAGGCTTCTCGATCAGTGGATAGAGGAACTCCGTCGCCTTGCCGGCATCGAGATCCAGCAGCATCGCCTTGACCGGTCCCACGGCCGACGGCGTCAGCGACAGCGAACGGTAGCCGAGCGCCGTCAGCGCCAGCGCGCCGATCGGCTGCGACGCCAGTTCGCCGCACACCGTCGCCGGCTTGCCGTATTGGCGGGACTTCTCGGCGATGTCCTTGAGCGCGCGCAGCACCGGCGCCGACAACGGGTCGAAGCGGGTGGAGACACGCGGATTGCCGCGATCGACCGCGTAAAGGAACTGCACCAGATCGTTCGAGCCGACGGAGAGGAAATCGACATGCTCGAGCAGCTCGTCGAGCTGATAAAGCAGCGACGGCACCTCGACCATGCTGCCGACTTCGACCGCATCGGGCAATTTGTGTCCGTGGCGGCGCAGGTGGGTCAACTCGCGCTCGACCAATTCCTTCGCCTGATCGAATTCGGCAACCGTCGCGATCATTGGAAACATGATTTTCAGCGACCGGCCGCCGGCGGCTCGCAGCAATGCCCGCAATTGCGTACGCAGAAGGGCGGGACGGTCGAGACCGAGCCGGATGGCGCGCCAGCCCAGCGCCGGATTTTCCTCCTCGATGTTGCGCATGTAGGGCAGCACCTTGTCGCCGCCGATATCGAGCGTGCGGAAGGTCACCGGCTTGTTGTCGGCCGCATCGAGGACCGCCCGGTAGAGCGTGTATTGCTCGCTCGCCCGCGGGAAGTTCGGCGCTACCATGAATTGCAGCTCAGTCCGGAACAAGCCGATGCCGGCGGCGCCCGTATCGGCGATATGCGGCAGGTCGACGCTCAAGCCGGCATTGATCAACAGCGTAACTTCTTCGCCGTCTCTCGTGACGCAGGGCTGATCGCGTAACGCCTGATATTGCTGCTGGCGGCGTGCGCGCAGCCGGACGCGCTCGGCATAGGCCGCTTCCATATCGGGCAACGGGCGCAGATGCACATCGCCGGCCGTGCCGTCGACGATGATGGCGTCGCCCGGGTCGGCGATGCCGGTGGCGTTATCGATCTCGCCGACCGCCGCGATTCCGAGTGCGCGGGCGACGATGGCGACATGCGATTGCGGCCCGCCTTCCTCGAGCACGAGACCGCGCAGCCGCTTGCGGTCGTAGTCGAGCAACGCAGCCGGCCCCATGGAACGGGCGACCAGGATGGCATTCTCCGGCAAGTTTTCGCGCGAGGGCGCATGATCGCGTCCGGTCAATTGCCGCATCAGGCGGTTGGCGAGATCGTCAAGATCGTGCAGGCGCTCGCGCAAATAGGGGTCGGTCTGCCGCAGCATGCGCGCGCGGGTATCCGACTGCACGCGCTCGACGGCCGCTTCCGCCGTCAATCCGGTCATGACCGCTTCTTGCAGCTTGTGCGCCCAGCCGGTGTCGTACGCGAACATGCGATAGGCTTCGAGCACATCGCGATGCTCGCCGCCGTCCACTACATCGCCGTGTTCGAGCAACTGGTCGAGATCGGTGCGCAACGTCTCGATCGCCGATTCCAGATGCTTCAATTCTTTCGTTACATCGTCGGCAATATAGTTGGTGACGACGACGCGCGGCTCGTGCAGCACCACGTGCCCAAGCGCGATACCTTCGGACAGGGCCATCCCTTTGAGATGCAGCGAGCGCCGCGCCGCCGGCTCGGCCCCGGGAAGCGCCAGGGCCGAGAGCTCGCCCGAAGCGATCATCTCGGCCAGCACCATGGCGGTCGTTTGCAGCGCCTCGACTTCCTCCTCGGAATAGGTGCGCTTGGCGCGGTTCTGCACCACGAGCACGCCGAGCGTGTTGCCGGCGCGCAAAATCGGCACGCCGAGGAAGGAGTGATAAATTTCTTCGCCGGTCTCGGGCCGGAAGGAGAACGCCGGATGCGCCTGGGCGTTGGAGAGGTTGATGGCAGTCGCCTGGCTCGAAACCAAGCCGACGAGGCCCTCGTCCGAACCCAGCACGGTGTGGTGCACCGCCACCCGATTGAGGCCCTCAGTGGCGTAAAGCTCGAGCGTGCTGTCGACGCGCAACACGTAGACCGAGCAGACCTCGGCCACCATGTTGGCGGCAATCAGCACCACGATCTTGTCGAGGCGTTCCTGCGCGCTGACCGGCTCCGCCATGACTTCGCGGAGGCGCCGCAACAGCACGCGCGGACCGCCGAGCGAGCCACGCATGGCGTGAGGTCCCTCGGGCTTGCTTGAACCGGGGCGTCGCCCGCATCGCGCCGGCCGTCATCCGAAGAGGAATACGCCCGGAACCGGCCCGCGGCGATCACTCTGCAGCCTATATCGAATGCGGTATGCAAACCGCAAGCCAAAGACGCTGCGATGACGAAGACGAATTTTGTGCGTCGCAGCGACAGTTAGGCGCCGTTTGGAAGAAGAAAAGATCGAAAACCACCGAGCCGCGTCACGCCGGTCGCCAAGCGCGACCGATGGGAGCTTGCGACCGGCGAATCAGGCGCCCGGCCGGTCGAGGTCGTAGAGCGAGTGCAGCGCCCGGACCGCGAGCTCGGTAAATGCCGCATCAATCAGCAGCGAGAATTTGATCTCGGACGTGGTGATGGCGCGGATATTCACGGCACGTTCGGCGAGCGCCCGGAAGGCCTGCGCGGCGACGCCGGCGTGGCTGCGCATGCCGATCCCGATCACGGAAATCTTGGCGACGTCAGTGGCGCTGTCGAGGCGCTGATAACCGATCGCGGGCTTGGCCTTGGTGATCACGTCGAGCGCGCGCTGATAGTCGGCGGCGGGCACCGTGAAGGTGAGGTCGGTGGTCTTGCCGTCCTCGGACACGTTCTGCACGATCATGTCGACATTGATGTTGGCGTCGGCGAGCGGAATGAAGATCGCCGCGGCGATGCCCGGCTTATCCTCCACCTGCCGTACCGAGATTTGCGCCTCGTCGCGGGAGAAGGCGATACCGGTGACCGTTTGTTGCTCCATGATCTCGTCCTCGTCGCAGATCAGCGTGCCGGGCGGCGTGCTATGTGGGTCGATGTCCTCGGGCCGATCGAAGCTCGAGCGCACGAAAATGCGTACCCGGTGCACCATGCCGAGCTCCACCGAGCGCACCTGCATGACCTTGGCGCCGAGCGAAGCCAGTTCCAGCATTTCCTCGAACGCGATCTTCTCGAGCCGGCGGGCGCGCGGCACCACGCGTGGATCGGTGGTGTAGACGCCGTCGACATCGGTGTAGATGTCGCAACGGTCGGCCTTGATCGCAGCCGCCACCGCCACGGCCGACGTGTCGGATCCGCCGCGCCCGAGCGTGGTGATGCGGCCGGTCTCCTTGTGCAGGCCCTGGAATCCGGAAATGACCGCTACTTCTTTGCGATCGCGAAACCGCTTGACGATCTCCTCGCCGTTGACGTCGAGAATGCGGGCCGAGGCGTGCGCATCGGACGTGAGGATCGGCAATTGCCAGCCCTGCCAGGAGCGGGCGTTGATGTCCATGTCCTGCAGCGCGATCGCCAAAAGGCCGGACGTGATTTGCTCGCCGGTTGCGACCACCGCATCATATTCACGGGCGTCGAAGATTTGCCTCGACTTCAATGCGGCTTCGCACCAGCCCACAAGCTGATTGGTGGTTCCCGACATCGCCGACACGACGACCGCGACATCATGGCCGGCATCGACCTCGCGCTTGACGTGCCGCGCGACGTTGCGGATGCGATCGATATCGGCGACCGAAGTGCCGCCGAATTTCATTACCAGACGGGCCATGACAAAGGTCTACGTTTTCACCGGCACGAGCGCCGCAGCGGGAGTGGGCCCTGCCGGCGCAAAAGGCGCGTATGCATAGCGGCGCGGTGCCTGGCCTGCAACACCCGTTGCGCAGTTGGCAGCGCTCGCTTCGGCTGACCGCGCTGACAGCGCGGCCGCGCCGGTCGTGACCTTGGTTAAGAGGGTCGGATTCGACTATTTGCTTGGCTGATCGCGACGGTCTTTCCCCTTTACGCGAATCGGCAGCATGGTCTCTTGCCAGCCGCTCGCGACACCCGTCATGCTGGACCAGAACGCGATCCACAATAGGATAGGCATCACCTTACTCCCTTGGCGGATCGAACTGGTAGACCAACATTCTGGACGCTCGCTAGTTCCTCTCAGCAGCGAATGAGGCAGGCATAGATGGGTGGGCAAAAAATAGGCGTTGTCGGCGGCGGCCTGATGGGTCATGGCATCGCTTATCTGCTCGCCGCTGCGGGTCACGCCATCGGCGTG
>DATMQV010000185.1:0-13061 GCA_035566615.1 Xanthobacteraceae bacterium | reverse complement strand
GTGATGTGGTCGTAGGCCGGCGCGATGTCGGTGACGAGCGGGCCCAAGGTGTAGAACGGCGCCTCGCCGCATTCCTTGAGCTGCTTGTCGACATTGATCTTGATCTTGTGCAGCGGCACGTGGCCGGGGCCTTCGATCATCACCTGGCAACCCTTGGCCCAGGCGACTTTTGTCAGTTCGCCGAGCGTTTCCAGCTCGGCGAATTGCGCGCGGTCGTTGGCGTCGCGGATCGAGCCGGGGCGAAGCCCGTCGCCGAGCGAGAAGCTCACGTCGTATTTGCGCATCAGATCGCAGATCTCGTCGAAGCGCTCGTAGAGGAAGCTCTCCTTGTGATGCGCCAGGCACCACTTGGCCATGATCGAGCCGCCGCGCGAGACAATGCCGGTGACCCGGTTGGCGGTGAGATGGATGTAGCCGAGCCGCACGCCGGCATGGATGGTGAAGTAATCGACACCCTGCTCGCACTGCTCGATCAGCGTGTCCTTGTAGCATTCCCAGTCGAGCTTGACGGGATCGCCGTTGACCTTCTCGAGCGCCTGATAAATCGGCACGGTGCCGATCGGGACCGGCGCATTGCGGATGATCCATTCGCGCGTGTTGTGGATGTTGCGGCCGGTGGAGAGGTCCATCACCGTGTCGGCGCCCCAGCGGATTGCCCACACCATCTTTTCGACTTCCTCCTCCACCGACGACGTGACGGCGGAGTTGCCGATATTGGCGTTGATCTTGGTGAGGAAGTTGCGGCCGATGATCATCGGCTCCAATTCGGCGTGATTGATGTTGGACGGAATGATGGCGCGGCCGCGCGCCACTTCCGAGCGCACGAATTCCGGCGTGATGAAGAGCGGCACGGAGGCGCCGAAGCTTTCGCCATCGTCTTGCGCGGCCTGCGCGCACTCCAGCATTGTCTTGCGGCCGAGATTTTCGCGCTCGGCGATGTAGATCATTTCCTTGGTGATGACGCCGGCGCGCGCCCATTCGAGCTGGGTGAGGGGGGAGGGAGAAGAAGCGTGCGGGGAGGGAAAAGAAATTGCCCTTAGCGGCTTCGGCGTGTTGGGAAAGCTGCGCGCCAGATGCTTGCCGCTGACATTGCCGTTGTCGACCGGCTTGATGTCGCGGCCTTGATAGTCCTCGACGCCGCCGCGCTCTCGCACCCAGGCGGTGCGGAGCCGCGGCAGGCCCTTTTCCACGTCGATCGTGGCGTCCGGATCCGAGTACGGGCCGGACGGATCATAGATCGGAACGGGCGGCTCGCCGGACGAAGGATCGAGCGCCACCTCGCGCAGCGGCACTTTCAGATCGGGCGCGGCCTCGGGCGCGGTGTAGATCTTGCGCGAGCCTGTGATCGGGCCGGTCGTGACCTTCGGCGTGGCGAGATCGGATTCGGCGAGATGCTTGTTCATCGGGGGTCGTCCTTTTGTTGTTCGCGCACGATCTTGTCCGGAAACAGCTTCCACCTCGGATCGCATCCGAGGCGTGTCTTTCGGGATCATGCATGTTTGCGCATGATCTTTTCCGAAAACCGGCGGCCACTTTTCGGGATCATGCGTTCATTCCAGTCATCCGTTTGTTTGTCGGTCGCGTTGCTTTTATTTGTTTCTGGCCCGGTAGCCTTCGAAGCAGAGATACGCGCCGACCACGAGCACGACGAGAGCGACGATCAAGAGCACGAACGGTTTCGAATAGAGATCGCTTGCGAGCGTCGCGGTGGTGGCCGGCAGCACCAGCCGGATGACGCCGCCGATTACCATCAGCCAGCCGATGATGGTGATGATGACCGGCCAGCCGGACCACGAGCGGTGCACGTTGAGGATCGCAAGCCCGGGCACGAGCGCCATCAACCCGGAAAAGTAGATCAGCGTCGGGCTGTGCACGGCTTCCAGGATCAAGGCGGTATAGAACGGGCCGTTCGCCAGGATGCCCAGCCCGACGGCGACGAAAGCCGGGCCGATCAATCTGGCGATGAACACCGCAGGCGGCATGGCGCAGCTTCTTCCGTTCGCGCACTCTCTCGGCTGCGCGTGTTGGCGATGCTGTCACGGGATGTGCTGGCACTCTCAGGGTATTCCTGTCCCTTCGCCGGCATGACCCGGATCAGGTTCAAAGGGTTTCCGCTATCGCGGTCTCTCAGCTCCTCCCGGAACTCCCCTCGGAACACCGTTAATGTAGGCCGATGGCACCGCGTGTCAACGCGGGGGCGGGAACCTTGTTTGGGGGCTCCGGCCGCGGTGCTTGGCAAGCGGCTGCGCCCCCTCATCCGGACCCCGCATGCGGGGAGAAGGGGCGCGCCGCGCGCTGGAATGGCGGATTTCACGCCCCCACTTCTGACCCACACGCCGCGGTTGATCTAGCGCAAAGCGGGCCGGACAAAGAGCGCGCATAAAGGCACCATGAGCACAGAACGAACGAGACCGACGCCGCTCTGCCCGAAGTGCAGCAAGCCCATGCGCTTTGCGCGGGCTATTCCCGGTATCGGCGCACTGCCGGAATTGTGGACCTTCGAGTGCCGCGATTGCGCGGAGGCCACGACGGAAGAAAAGGCGACGCTGCTGGCAGCGGCCGTGTGTTGACTGCTTGATGTCTTCGTCACCGCCCGGTCTTCTGTCGGGCAACCGCGTCGTCCCAAAGCTTGGCGCGGTCGTCATCGAATACGAGCGCCGGATCTTCCGGCATGATGATCCAGACGCCGTGCGCCAGCTCGTTGTCGAGCTGTGACGGCGCCCAGCCGGCATAGCCGAAGGCCGCGAGGTTTTTCCGCGGACCCTTGCCGAGGCCGATGTCGCGCAGCACTTCAGGCGCGATCGTGAGCGCCACGCGGCCGTCGATGTCGAGCGTGTCCGGGGTCTGATATTCGGCGCTGTGCACCACAAAGCCGATGCCCGGATCGACCGGGCCGCCGAGAAAAATCTGAATGTCGCCGTGCACGCCCGAGGCATCGGCGCCGAAGGCTGTCAGCAGATCGGCGATGGGGTGCATCTTGCCCGGCCGGTTGATGACGATGCCGAGCGCACCTTCGCGCGTGTGCTTCGCGAGCAAGATGACGGCGTGATCGAATTCGGGCTGGCGCAGTTCGGGCGAGGCGATCAGAAGCTGGCCGGCAAGCGACGTGGGTCCTGCATCATCCGGCGCGGTCGGCCGCGCCGCATGCAACACCGTCGCCGGCAACGCCAACGCTACGGCGAGGAAGAGCCAGCGCTTGATGCTCGTGCGCACTATGTTCGACCCGCAGCTTCGCCACGCGCCGCCCCGCACGCATGATTGCGCGAATGGAAACAGCGATCAACACCGCCGTTTCTTTTACGTCACCCTAAGGTGCGAGCAGCCCAAGAAGGGCGCTCCCTTAACCGCTCATTCCCGCGAAAGCGGGAATCCAGCTGGGTCCCCGCTTTCGCGGGGACGAGCGGAGCATCATGGCTGCTGAGGATCAAACAAACTGCAGGGCGATGCCGCCGAGCGCGCCGAAATCGGCGTGCAGCGTGTCGCCCTTCTTGGCGTGGACCACGCGCGTGAAGGAGCCGGCGAGAACGAGATGGCCAGGCTCGAGGGTCACGCCGTGTTGGCCGAGCTTGTTGGCGAGCCAGGCGACGCCGAGCGCCGGATGGCCGAGCACGCCGGCGGCGACGCCGGTCTCCTCGATTTCCGAATTGCGGTACATGATGCCGCCGACCCAGCGCAGATCGATGTCGAGCGGCCCGACCGGCCGTCCGCCGATGACAATGCCGGCGGCGGCGCCGTTGTCGGAGACGGTGTCGAAAATCCTGCGCGGGTCCTGCAGCCGCGCGTCGACGATCTCGATCGCCGGCACCACATAGTCGGTGGCGCGCAGCACGTCGTGCAACTGTATGCCGGGCCCCTTGAGCGGTTTGCCGAGAATGAAGGCGAGCTCGATCTCGACCCGGGGCAGGCAGTAATTCTCATGCGGCACGCGGGCGCCATCGGCGACCATCATATAGTCGAGCAAATGTCCGTAGTCGGGCTCGTCGATCTGCGAGGAGCGCTGCATCGCCTTCGAGGTGAGCCCGACCTTGTGGCCGATCAGCTTGGCGCCGGCCGCCATCTTGCGTTTGGCGACTTCGGTGGAGATCGCGTAGGCGTCCTCCATGGTGATGTCCGGCCAGGTCTTGGACAATTGCACCGCCTGCTTGCTGGTCTTTTCCGCCGCCATGAGAATATCGGCGGCCTTGTTACGATCGGCTTCGGACATCATGGCCGCGAACGTCTCCTTTTGATTACTGGCTGATAAGAACTGCTGGCTGATAAAGATTACTTGCTAATGAAAACTACTGGCAGACCGCGCGGGTGACGACCGACTCCGGCGAGCATTGCACGGTCGGCATCTGCCCCGCTTGCGGCGGCTTGGGATCGCAGCGCGACGCGGTGCGCACGTCGAGCGGCGAGCCGCCGTTAAAGCCCTTGGCGCGACAGCCGGTCGCTGCCGCCGAAGCGCAGTCGGAACCGCCGTTCGGCGCACGCGCGCAAACCTCGTTCACTTGGATCACGCGCGTGTTCGGCAGCCGCACGATGGCGGTTGCGGCGTTCTTGGTCGCTTCGACCGCGCCTTTCATCGCATCCGTCGCGGTCGATGCCGCGCCTTTGGTGGCTTCGACCGCGCTCGACGCCGCTCCCTTGGTGGCCTCGACCGCGTTCTTCATCGCATCTTGCGTGGTGGTCACGGCGCTCGCGGCCGCTTCCTTTGCCTTGTCGGCGGCGCCTGGGTTGTTGTCCTCCGGCTTTTTGTTTGCATCGTTTGCCGCGCCGCTCGGGTTCTTATCTTTTCGATCAAACACCGCGAGCGAATCGTCCCACCAGGTTCTCAGTTGATGCAAAAAGCCTGGCCGGAAAGCGGGCGTGGACTGCTGCTGGGTTGTCGGGGCGGCTGCCGCCGGTGCGCCGGGGGTCGGTGGTGCGGCGCCGGGGGTAGCCGGTGCGAGCTGGGCCGGCGCGGCGGCGGGCGCTTGATTGGCGCCTTCGCCGAATGCCGTGTCGCTTGCCGCGACAGCTAGCGCCAAACAAACAGTCAGCGATGCCGCAGAGGCGGCGCCGCAAATGTGCATTCGGTTCGCGAACCTCGTCATGGCCGGCGCGCCTTCGTGCGGTTACGAAGCGGCGGAACTCGCAGCCCTAGAATACTCGGACGACCACGATAAAGCCAATCACAACGCCGACCGCCGCCAGGCCCGCCCAGAGGCCGAGCCTTTTCTCGATGATGCCGCGGGCGCGCGCGCCATAGCGGTTGAGCAGGAAGGCTTCGACGAAGAAGCGAGCGCCGCGCGTGATCAGCGAGAGAACGATGAACAAAGGCAGATTAAAACCGGCAAAACCGGATGTGATCGTCACGATCTTATAAGGGATCGGTGTGAGCCCTTTGAGCAGGATGATCAGGCTGCCGTATTGCGCATAAGCGGTGCGGAAAGCCTCGACTTTGTCGCCATAGCCGTAGAGATGAATGAGCCACGCGCCGACGGTGTCGTAGAGCACCGCGCCGATGAAATAGCCGAGCAAGCCGCCGGCGACCGAGGTGAGCGTGCAGACGGCCGCGAAGTACCATGCGCGCTCGGGCCGCGCGAGCGACATAGGGATCAGCATGATGTCGGGCGGCACCGGAAAGAACGAGCTTTCGGCGAACGACACGGCGCCCAAGACCCACGCCGCATGCGGTTTGCCGGCGGCGTCGACGCACCAATTGTAAAGTCGGCGGAGCATTGATTCGATCCCGAGCGGAACTTGACCAACCCGCGTTATCCGTACGTCCCCGCCCCCGATCACGCCGGGGTAAACTCCGGCGGGGACCGAGCACAAAGCCCCAACTGGATTCCGGCTTGCGCGGGAATGAGCGGACCCAACGCTCATGCTCCTAGCGGCGCGGGTGGCGATTGTCTATCGGCCGCGAAAGCGCGGCCACAATTCACCGCCGCTTGCGGACGCGGCGGCTTTCGAGCGCGATGATCTGACGCCGCGTGCTGTCGTCGAGCACCTTCTTCGGCACCTTCTCGGCGATGCCCAGGAGCCGTTCGCGGCGATCCATCTCGCGCCAGACGTCTTCGGGGCGGATGCCGGACGAGACCCACAGCACGACAAGGTTGTAGATCAGATCGGCGCTTTCCTTGACGACCGCGTCGCGGTCGCCGTTCATGGCGTCGATCACGACCTCGACCGCTTCCTCGGCGAGCTTCTTCGCCATCTTGCTGCGGCCCGAACGAAGAAGCCGCGCCGTGCGCGAGGTCGACGGATCGTCGTGCCTGCACGCCTGCACTGCCTGAAAAAGCCGCGTGATCGAATCGCTCATAGCCGCATCAGAATATCGCGATAGCGTCGCAATTGTGTTAAAGTCAGTTGTTTGATGCGTCAATCGTGCTTTTATTTGGCCATATTGGTTTACGCGGCCCGTCTGTTCTGCTGATATGGTGCGTTTTCTGATCTGGCTTTTGATCTAATCGTCGAGCGCGAGCAGCCCGGCATTGCCGCCCGCTGCAGCGGTGTTAACCGTCACGACCTGCTCGGTGGCAAAGCGGCGGAGGTAGTTCGGGCCCCCGGCCTTCGGCCCGGTGCCGGATAATAAAGTGCCGCCGAACGGCTGGGTGCCGACCACGGCGCCGATCATGCTGCGATTGACATAGACATTGCCGTGCGGGAGGCGCGCGGCCACACGCTCGATGGTGCTGTCGATGCGCGAATGCACGCCAAGCGTGAGCGCGGTGTTGTTGGCCGCGATGTCGTCGAGCACGGCATCGAGCTCTTCGGCGTTCCAGCGCACAACATGCAGCGCCGGGCCAAACACTTCTTCTTTTAGTTCGCGGGCGCGGTCGAGCTCGATCAGCGCCGGCAAGACATATGTGCCGCCTGCCGGCAGCTCTGCGGGCGGCTCGCACTGGAAGCGGAGCCGGCCGGCGCTCGCCATGTCGGCGATCCAGCCCTCGAGTTTTTGCTTGGCCTCGGCTTCGATCACCGGCCCGACATGGGTCGAGGCTTGACGCGGATCGCCGATTTTCAGTTCGCGCATGGCGCCGACGAGCATCGCGAGCATCGGCTCGGCGATATCGTCCTGTAGGCAAAGAAGACGCAACGCCGAACAGCGCTGGCCGGCCGAGCGGAAGGCCGACGTGATGACGTCGTCGATCACTTGCTCGGGCAAGGCCGTGGCATCGACGATCATGGCGTTGATGCCGCCGGTTTCGGCGATCAGCGGCACGATCGGTCCGTCCTTGGCGGCGAGCGCGCGATTGATCGCGCGCCCGACCTCGGTCGAGCCGGTGAAGCAAACGCCGGCAGCGTGCGCAACGGCGACCAGGCTCGCGCCGACTTCGCCGTCGCCGGGCAGCAGATGAAGCGCGGTCGCCGGTACGCCGGCTTGATGCAAAAGCGCCACCGCGCGCGCGGCAATGAGCGGAGTCTGCTCGGCGGGCTTCGCCACCACCGCATTGCCGGCCGCCAGCGCCGCCGCGATCTGGCCGAGAAAGATCGCCAGCGGAAAATTCCACGGGCTGATGCAAACAAACACGCCGCGCCCGCGATAGCGCAGCACATTGCTTTCGCCGGTGGGGCCAGGGAGGGTCTGCACGGCGAGCCGCACGCGCGCCTGCGCCGCATAGTAGCGGCAGTAATCGGTTGCCTCGCGCACTTCGGAAAGCGCGTCGTCGAGCGTCTTACCGCCCTCATTTTGCAGGAGCGCCAAGAGTTCGCCGCGATGGTGTTCGAGCAACTCTGCGGCGCACTCGAGCGCTGACGCGCGCTTCTCGCCCGGCGTTGACGCCCAGGCGGGAAAGCCCGCTTCCGCGGCCGCCATCGCTGTGCGCACGATCGCATCGTCGGCTTCCCAAACTTTGCCGACGGTGCGGCCGTCGATCGGCGAAGTCACCGCGCGCTCGATGCCGACGAGCCTGATGCCGTCGACTAGCGGCGCCGCCTCAGCGGGTCGCGTTCCGTCGCGGATCTCGGCGAACAAGGCGTCTAGGCTTGCACGCTCGCCGAATTCGATGCCCAGTGAGTTTTGCCGTTCGGGCCGATAGAGATCGCGCGGCAGCGGAATCTTTTTGTTGCGCGCCTCGCGCGGGCTCGCGATCACGCTTTGCGGGCGGCGCAAAATATCTTCGATCGGCACGCTCGGATCGGCGGCGGCCGAGACGAAGGACGAGTTGGCGCCGTTTTCCAGCAAGCGCCGCACCAGATAGGCGAGGAGATCGCGGTGGCCGCCAACCGGCGCATAGACGCGGCAGACGGTGCCCGGCAATTCGTCGAGCAGCGTCTCGTAAAGCGCCTCACCCATGCCGTGCAGGCGCTGAAATTCGTAGCCGTCGACACGGCCGGCATCCTCGATGATGCTGGCGACGGTGAGCGCATTGTGGGTGGCAAACTGCGGAAAGATGCGCTCGCGCGCGGCCAGGAGTTTTCTCGCGCAAGCCATGTAGCAAAGATCGGTCATGGCCTTACGCGTGAATACCGGATAGTCGGGCAGGCCGCGCTCCTGCGCGCGCTTGATCT
Source organism: Xanthobacteraceae bacterium (assembly GCA_035566615.1). Taxonomy (GTDB): domain Bacteria; phylum Pseudomonadota; class Alphaproteobacteria; order Rhizobiales; family Xanthobacteraceae; genus BOG-931. Next base: position 4,583 of record DATMQV010000185.1, on the reverse strand, counting down.
CGGTGTCCCAATAGGCACCCTTGACCAGGCGGATCGTGAGCCGGCTGCCGAACGCGGCGACCGCCTCTTCGGTCCAGTCGATAACCGCCAAGGCACGCTTCTGATAGGCCTGCACGGCAAGGCCGAAGCCTTCGAAGCCGCGCAGCGCCGGATTGCCAAGCACTGCGCCGATAACCTCGAGCGACAATTCGAGCCGGTCGGCTTCCTCGGCGTCGACCGTGAAACCGAGTTCGTGCGCCTTCGCCATACGGGCGAGCTCGGCGACGCGCGGCGGCAATTCCGCAAGAACGCGCTCGCGCGAGATCGCCTCGAAGCGCGGATGCAGCGCCGAGAGCTTGACCGAAATACCCGGCCGTGCCGGCCAGGCGGCATTCCCGGCGCTCGCGCCGATGGCCGCAATCGCACCGGCATAAGCATCGAAATATTTCTCGGCGTCATCGGCGGTGCGCGCGCCTTCGCCCAGCATGTCGAACGAATAGCGGAATTCGCCGTGACTGCGGGCGCGCGCCAAGGCTTCGTCTATGGTCTGGCCAAGTACGAAATGCCAGCCGATCAGCCGCATGGCCTGCCGCGTGGCGGTGCGCAAGGCGGGCAGGCCGAGACGTTTGACGATGGCGTCGAGGATGGTCTCGGGCGTCTCGCCCGGATGGATGATGCGCGCCGCGATCCCAAGCGTCCAGGCGGAAGCCGAGACCAAGAGCGCCGTGGATTTGACGTCGCCGTCGAACCAGCGACCGGCGGCGAGCTTATCTTCGATCAGCCGGTCGGCGGTAGCGGCATCGGGCACGCGCAGCAACGCCTCGGCGAGGACCATCAAAGCGAGGCCCTCCTTGGTCGAGAGCGAATAGGCGTGCAGGAAATCCTCGATGCCGCCGAGCCCGCCGGCTCTGGCGCGAATCGCCTCGACGAGGCCGCGCGCGCGGGCATCGATGCGGCGCTCGGCTGCAGCGTCGAGCCCGGCGCCGATCAAAAGCCCGGCCGCCAAATCCTCGTCGGGCGGCGCGAACGGCGCGTGGAACGGGAGAAGCCTAAGAGCAGCATCACTCATCGCTCGGCTCGAATTTCCGCCGTCTGACGCGGCCGCAACGGCGTGCGGGCGGCTAAGAGTTTGCCGTCAGGCATTCTTTTGCAAGTGGCTGCTGCGGATGCCCGGCGGGCAGGCACTGTGTGCAACAGCATCCGGGGTTGCCGTGGACGTTCAGGCCAAAGACGGCGACATCAGCACGTCACCGATACGCCGCAGCCACCGCGGCATAACCGAACCACACGGCGAGCAGGCATAGGACAAACGAAAACACCGAGTTTGCGCCGGCCCAGAACCATTCACCCTCGCGCCATAGTGCAAAAGTCTGAAGGCTGAACGACGAAAATGTCGTGTAGCCCCCGCAAATCCCAACCATGACGAAGATGCGCATTTCGGGCGGGATCAGGAATGGCCCCTCAGCCGCGCTGAGCGCGGCAAACACCCCAATGACGAACGATCCGGAGACATTGACGATCAACGTACCCCAGGGAAACCATTCACCGAAAAGCCGCGCCACGAACCCGGAGCACCAATAGCGAGCCATCCCTCCCAGAGCGCTTCCGACGGCGACCCAGACATAATTCATCAGTCCTCCTTCTCGGTTGGATCACGGCAGCGTCAAGCCAACCCGGCTCGCTCTTTGAGCCCCTCGGTGCCGTACTGAAGAACTTGCACTTTCTCCAAGGTGATTAGTCCGCTCGCCATCATCGTGTCGAGTACCGGCAACAGCTCATTTATCTTGGCCTCAGTGTCGACGATTTCCACGACAATGGGCAGATCGAAAGAGAGTCGCAGCACCTTGGCAGTGTGCAGGCGGCTGGAATGGCCGTAGCCCATGGGGCCACGCAGGACCGTCGCGCCGGCCAGATGCATTTCACGGGCCTTCTGTACAATAGCTTCGTACAGCGGCTTACCCTCAAAGCGATCCTCTTCTCCGAAGAAGACACGCAACAGCATCGCATCCTTAGGTACGTGCATCTCTATCCTCCTAGAACCTTGCGCGGCGCCGTAGCGCCGGAAACGATGCCTTGGCGCTCCGTTTCGTTTTGTCCATCCAGCAGCAGGTGCCGTGGCAAGTAAAATGCATTGGCGATCAAAGTCGGCACTACTGCGCTGCCTATGACAGCTGCGACCAATCCTGAATATTGCGCCTGGTCAATGATGCCGTGGGACAGGCCAAAAAGAGACGAGATGGTGCTGAAGGTCAGGCCCGTCGACATCAGCAGGGTCGTGTACATTCCTTCCTGATGGGGAGAGCCGAAGACCCTGGCGACTGGATAAACGCCAGCTATTTTTGTGCCGAGCTTGACGGCGAGCATGACAAAGAAAGCCGTCGGAGCGGCGAAAAGAGCCGGCACCGAAACGAATGAGCCGGCGCGGATAAAGTAGAACGGCGTAAGAAACCCAAAGCAGAGCGTGCGTAACCTTCGAATCAGGATGTGATCCTTGCCGACGCTGCCAGCGAGGATCATGCCGATCAAATAGGCTGGGAGAACCGCCTCGCTGTCCGCCCACCCCGCGAGCCCGCCCAGTCCAAACAGCAATAGCAACAGATATTTCGTTTCGAGCTCGGAGGGGCGTCCTCCGTACAGCCGGAAAAACTGCGCCGTAATCCATGGCAAGAAGATGAGGATCGCGACGCAGGCGCCGACGAAGACCAGCGTCTTGAGCGTGAACGGAGCGAAGATGAGGCCCAACATGAGCACCGTGCCGAGGTCGGTTACGAAGCAGGCCGCCAGGACCACCTTGCCATAGTCGGTTGCATTGAAGCCGAATTCGAGCATCACGGCGTAGACCACCGCCACCGACGTGGTCGACATGGCAACACCCGCTAGCCAGCTCGCCATCGGGTCCCAGCCCAACAGGTAGCGTGCCGCCGCGGCGCATCCAAGGAAGGGCACGAGGAAGCTTACCAACCCGACGGCGCCGGCTTCCTTCCAGCGTTCGCGGAATACGGCGGGATCCAGCTCGGCACCGGCAAGGAACGTCAGCAAGATGGCGCCCGTGCCCGATAGAAATCTCACCCAGCTCTGATCGGTGCCCAGCACCGCCGAGCCGATGATCGCCCCGATAATAAGCTGGGCAATCGTTCCAACGACAATTTCCGACAAGGCGGTCGCGATGCGAAACCAAATCGACAGCAGAGTGGCCAGTAAGGCTAGACCTAACCAAAGCGCCGCCAATGCCCAAATCTCAGTCATGCTCCACCTAACCGAACAATGCGAGGCGTTTTAGTTAGCCCGGCGAAGCTATCTGCTTCATTGGCGGTCAATCCCGAAGGCTCGGAAGAACCGAAGTTTTCGAGCCGGGCAAGCGCGAATCCGATTGCCTGCCATACAGCGCTGGTGACGATGATCGTGCCGAGCGTGGAAAACATGAACGTTCGGCTCGCCTCTGACATTTGTTCGACGTCAGCGAGCAGGTAAGCGCTGCCGAAAATCAGAATGGCAAAGACCGCCCAAAAGATCGCGACGCGATAAGCCCACAATAAATGCTCGCGAGTGTTTGCGATGCGCTGAGCTTCGGTGAGCATGGCCATCTCCAGCGGCGTGATTTCCGCGCCGCGATTCAAATATCATCTCCGTTTCGTAACCCGCGCCACTCCAGCAGGCCCGCACCAGTACCTAGGAACAGGACGAACCAGACGAGGTCGCTTGAAAACCCGAAATAATAGGCGGCCAAGCCGACGACCCACATCGCGCCGGTCAGCCAAATCGCGATCATCAAGGGGAGAGGAAGCCCAGCCATCGTCGCCTCCAAGTTAAGGCGGGCTGGGAGCAAAATGGTTCCCACCGACGCCTTGCGTCCGGTAGGAGCCATCAGCCTTGCGGCGGTTGTCGGGGGACCCCATCCCCATCAACGTTTGCCGCAATCATAGATGCGTGAAGCAAACGGTCAAGAAGCTTTTCGGACCGCAAAAAGCCGCGTGGCGTCCGGTGCGACGACGGCCAACGTCTTGCCAGACAGACGCCGCAGCTTCGGAGACATCAGAATGCGAACTTCACTGATCGTTGCACCATCAAGGCGCACGGATCACGCGTAGCGATCGGAAGGATCTCTTCATTCGAAATTGAGCGCGAAGTTTTTCTAAAATTAAGAGTCTTCGCCATATTGTTTCCTGGGTGGAAATTCAGTGGGCCCTGGGCGCGCAAAATATTAGCGCAGTTTATTATCGGACATAAACGTCATGACCGCAGCCGTTGCAGTGAACAGCGAAATCTCCCCACCAGGGTCGAATAATCAGCGCGACGACGAGAACGCCCGCACCCCGGCGGCGACAAGCGAGTACATCAGCTTCGCAGTTGGCGACGAGCAATACGGCGTCAACATCATGGCGGTGCGCGAAATCAAAGACTGGTCGGTCATCACCCAACTGCCCAATCAGCCCGACTACATGCGCGGCGTCCTCAATCTGCGCGGTGCGATCGTGCCGATCATCGACCTGCGTTGCAGGTTCGGAAATGGCCCGACCGACGCCACGCCGATGCACGTCATCATCGTGATTCAAATCGATGGTGAAACGGTGGGGCTCTTGGCCGACCGCGTGCTCGACATCATC
>DATMQV010000184.1:0-12592 GCA_035566615.1 Xanthobacteraceae bacterium | reverse complement strand
CAATGCTTTTGTTCGCGCCGCTTAAAGGGCATGCTGTCGACGACGCGCCGGTGATCAACGGCATTCCGATCGTGGTGAAGATGGCGGAGCTCGCGGTGAAGCTGAAGCGGCTGAACGGGTTTGCCGGCAGCCGCGTTTCCGATTTCATCAAGCCGCCGCCGGAGATCATCGAAGAATTCATGGCCAATCCGAAAGGATTTTAACGGCGAGGGGCTAAGATGGGGGCGAAACGAGTAGGCTTGTGCTGCGCAGCGCTGGCTGCGCTCTCGCTTTCTTCTTTGCCCGGCTTTGCACAGCAGCCGCCCGGACCCGACTGCCGGCGGGTGTCAAAGGTCGAATATGACAGCGCCAAAAGCTACTATCTGCTGCGCACCAAGTTCGGCGCGTATGTGCGGACCGGCCATTTCTGGCGACGATATTATTGGTATTGCCGCTCGTAGCGCGTGCGGCGGCGGCCGGACGCGCTCGCATCAATGAGCGGCCGCGGAAAAGTCCTGCATGATTTTTGATTTGACGACCCGCGCCTTGCGGGTGGTCGCCGGAGTGTTGCGGCTGCGGCCGACAAAGCGCGGCACGCCGGCGGTCACCACGCCGCCGATGGCCGCGATGTCGCCGTGCTTGATGGCCGCAAGCGCGGTCGATTGAGTGCCGCCATCGGGCGCGTCGATCAGCACGATGTCCGCCGCCTTGCCGGCGGCGAGATAGCCGGAGTCGAGGCCATAGACGCGCGCGTTGCTGCCCGAAGCCGCGCAGATGAAGCGCTCTGGCGGCATGTCGGTCAGACTAGCGCAATGGGCGATGGTGTAGAGAAGCCCAAGCGGCATGATCCCCGAGCCGGTCGGGGTATCCGTACCCATGATGAAGCGGTCGAAGGCGCCGAGCTGGTCGGCAAGCCGCGCGCACAGCAGCACGGTGCGCAAATTTCCGGCGGTGCAGACCTGCAGGGCGATTTCGCTTTCCTTGATCACGCGTTCGAAATCGGCGTCCGGCATGGCTGTAGGACCGCCGTTGATGTGGAACGAGACATGCGGATGCATGGCGAGCAGATGATCGCCGGTAATGGCGCCTGAGCCGGGGATCGATGAGCCGCCGGTGTGGCAGGTGGTGATCAGGCCGGCGGCTTTGGCGTCGGTGACGAGCGGGACGTAATCGTAGGCCGTCTTCACCGCTCCGAAGCCCGCCTTTGCGAGAGTGACGCCTTTCGCGGCGAGCTCCTTGAAATCGGCGGCGGCCAGTCCCGGCTCGAGGATCACCGAGCCGGCGATCACCCGCATGCCTCCGGGACGATAGGTGGCGAAGCACCGCTGCGCGGCGAGCGCCAGCGCTTTGACGCCTTCGGGATCGTTGGGCCGGCCGGGGACGTGCACTTCCGAAGCCGAGATCGAAGTCGTGATGCCGCCATGCAGGTAGCTTTCGAGAAAGCCAACAGTGCGCTGGCGCGGGGTGTAGTCGCCGAAGGTGATGTGGACATGCGAGTCGATCAGGCCGGGGATGGCCGTCATGCCGCCGGCATCGATGACCACGTCCGCGACATCGATATCGGCCGCGGATGCGCTGCCGACCCGCACGATGCGATCGCCGTCGGTCAAGATGGTGTCGCCGGCGACGAAAGGGTCGCGCCAATTCCCGGAAACGATCTGTCCGAGATTGACGATGGCGAGTTTCATCGGAATTCCTGCGTCTTTGATCTGCGCATGATCTTCTCGGAAGACCGGCGTCCACTTTTGCGGATCATGCTTGAGCGCGCGCCAATTCGCTCTGCAGATCGTAAGAGGACAGAAGCGAATCCACCAGTCCGCCGGCGGTCTTCCAGTCGAACGTCCGGAAGCTGTGGCCGCACGTTACGAATCGCGCGCCCGCATAGAACATCTCATATTGCGTGTGGCGCGAACCGAATTCCGAGCCGACCGCGTCCCACGCAGCCTTGAGGAATTTCACTTTCTGCTCCGGCGCCATCGTCGCCGAGCGCTGAGTCTTGTTGATGATCGCCGTCATTTCCGGATTGCCGAAATCGAGCACTGAGGAGGGCAGCATGATCAGCGCGCCGCCGGCGAGCTCACGGATGGTGCGTATCACCCGCGGATAAAGGTCCTGGGTCAGCACCTGCGCCGAATACATGAAATGCCTGTTCGGCACATACCATTCGCCGACCTGGGAGCCCGAGGCCTCCATGCCGGACAGCATCGCGTTGACCATGCCAACCTCCGCCGCCAGCATGCCGAGCTGCTCGACGACGGACGGGATATTGGTGGTGCCGATCGCTTCGGTGACGCGGCGCGCGAGGCCGGCGAGGAACGCGATCTTCACCGACAGCCGGATCTGCGCCTGATAGTTCTGATAAGCGTGTCCTTGGGTGTCGTGAAATTGCGCCCGGCACATGTCGGGATCGCGATAGACGAAGAGCCGCTCCCAGGGCACTTTGACCTCGTCGAAATACATCAGCGCGTCGTTTTCATCGAAGCGCGACGAGAGCGGGTTGTCGTAGATCGAAACGGCATGCTGCTCATAGGACTTGCGTGACAAGACGCGCAAGCCCTTGGCATTCATCGGCAGCGCGCAGGAGAAGGCGAGCGCCTCCTCGCCGGCCTTGAGCGGCTGCAGATTGGCGACGAACACTTCGTTGGCCATGATCGAGGAGGTGCCGAGCATCTTGGCGCCGCGGACGGTGACGCCGCTTGCATCCTCATCGACGATCCGCGCCACCAGATCCTCATCCTGCTCGCCCCAGCCTTTGCTGCGCTCGGCCTGCGGATTGATGATCACATAGGTGAGAAAAAGATCGTTCTTCGTGGCGAAATCGAAATAGTCGGCGAACGCCTTGGCGCGCTCGGGGCTGTGCTTGTGGAACACCTCGAGGCCCATGCGCTGGCCGACCAGCGAGGACGCAAGATGGTCCGGCGAACGCCCGAAATAGCCGCAGGATTGGGCCGCCCAAGCCTGCAACGCCCTGCGTCGCTGCACCATCTCCTCATAGCTGCGTGGCATCTGCCAGGCGCGGTTGACCCGGCGGTTGGAGCCGTTCGGGCGAAACGTCATCAATTCAAGATTTTCCGGGCGGGCTTGGTAGTCATAGAGCGCCGCTGCCGAATGCACGGCGTTGCGAAAGGCCGGGTGCTCGGTGACGTCGCCGACGAGTTTGCCGTCGAGATAGACAGTGCGTCCGTCCTTGAGCGACTTGATGTGCTCGGCGCCGGTCTTGCAATCGCTCATGTTCAAACTCCATTGGCCGGAGGCATGCGCATTCGGGCACTCTCAGGTAAGTCCGTCGATCCCTTTGATCTGGTCCGCGGTCAGTCCGCCGACCCGGTGATTGGGGCGGCCGCGCGTGGCGTAAGCGCAGATCAGCGCGATCTCGTCGGGCAGAGGCGCATCGTGCACGGTGATGCTGATGCCGTCATAGTGTGAGCGGACATAGAGCGCATCCTTGTGGGCGAACGGGATGTCGATTGTCGCCCCGGGCGCCGCGCGCTTTGTGAACGACGATATCCAGGCCTTGCCGCCGCCGGCAGCCTCCCGCATCACATTGCCGAACACGGTGGTGAGCATGGCGTTGCCGTGCTCCTGCTCGCCGGCAAGCCCGATCACGGCCGCCTTGCCGTAGCTGACCGGCTTGTAAGGCGCAAGCAGGCCGACCGCGATGGCGCTGATTTCGCGCCCGATCGCTTCGCTTGCTTGCGTCAGCGGCGTCAAATCCTCCACATAGCGGCCGGCGAACGGATTTTGCACGATCGCCACCACGGCGGATTTGCGCAGCGGCGGCTCCGTGCGACGGCCGGCTTCGCTCCGCACCTCGTCGACGAAACTCAGTATTCGCTTGATATCCATGTTCGCCTGATATTGCTGCCGCCGCAGCCCGTCCTGCCGCCGGAATGGCTTCCATAATTGCCTAACAAACGAAGCTTTTCAAGTTCGCTGATCGGTGTTAGCGTTGCGGGACGCTCGCGCGGCTGCAATCGCTTCGCGGGCTGCCGGTGCGGGGCCGGGCATCATTTGATGGAGGATGAGAATGACGAACATCCGCACGCCTTTGCTCGGCCTTTTGCTCGCCACGGCAACGGCGTTCGCCGGCAGCGCGATCGCACGGGCCGAAGATCAGCTTACTATCGGCGCGATCGTACCAAGCAGCGGTCCATTTGCCGAATGGGGCCGCTCCAACACCACCACGCTCAATCTGCTGGAGAAGCAGGTCAACGAGGCGGGCGGCGTCGCCGGCAAGAAGCTCAAGATCGTGATTTATGACGACGGCGCCAAGCCCGCCGAAGCGGCCAATGCGCTGCGCAAGCTCGCCGGTGACGACAAGGTCCTGGCGGTGGCAGGCCCGCTCACCAGCAGCGCGTGCGAAGTGACTTTTCCGGTCGCCAACGAAATGAAAATCGTCTCGACTTCGCAGGCCTCCTCCAAGCCCGGTGTCGCCAAAGCCAATCGGCCGTGGGCGTTCCGCAACACCGTTGACGAAGGCATTCTCGCCAAAGTCTCAGTGCCGTATTTCAAAAAGACTTTCGATGTGAAGACGGTGGCGGTGATCTATGACGCTAAGGACGCGGTTTCGACCGCGATCGCCACCAAGATCATGCCCAAGGTCTTTGCCTCAGCCGACATCAAGGTGCTCAACGAAAGCGACCTGATCTCGTTCAATACCGGCGAGTTGGACGTCAGTGCCCAGGTGACCAAGCTCAAGGGACTCAATCCGGACGGCGTCGTGATCGGCGCCGACTACAGCCAGGCCATTACCGTCCTCCGCGAGATGAAGCGCCAGGGCCTGGTGAAGCCGATCATCGGCGGCACGCCGCTGATCTCGTCGGCGATTCTCAAGGCTGCGCCGGAAATCCCGATCGTCGCCCCGGCAACCTTCTACGCCACGATGAAGAGCCCGAAGGCCGAGAAGTTCGTTGCCGAGCTGCAGCCGCTGCTGCGCAAGACCTCGGGCCTTCCGCCCGATATCGAGCCGAGCATGTATGACGCCAATATCTATGAGATCGTCAGCATGTATGTCGCCGGCATCAAACAGGCGGGCATCGCCGGCAAGCCGGAAGATCTGGACGCCGACCGCACCAAGATCCGCGACTACATGACCAGCCTGAAAGGCTTCGAAGGCTTCGGCGGGCCGATTAGCTTCACCGCCGACGGCGACGCTGCCAAGACCTTCTTCATCGTTCAAGGTCAGAACGGTGCGTGGGCGACCAAAGAGAGCGCGTGCAGCGCGGAGGGCGGCTGCTGATCGCCGCCGGAGGTGGACGCGCGCTCAGCCGGCCGTAACGGCGTCGTTTTCACGACGCCTTTGCGGCGGCTCATCGTGCGGGTTGAAGCGATCATCGCCGCATTTGCTCTGCGATAACGCCACAAGACGCAAGACCATGCTAGCGCAGCAAATCGTAAACGGACTAACGCTCGGCGCGGTCTACACGCTGATAGCGCTGTCGTTTTCGCTGGTCATGGGGATCCTCTCGATCCTCAATCTCGCCATCGGCGAATTGTTCATGCTCGGCGGCTATATCGGTTTCAGCGTGATCGCTGCGAATTTCCCGCTGCCAGTCGCCTTGCTGGCGGGAATGGCGGCGGGCGCGCTGACGGCGATCATCATCGGGAAAATCGCCTGCGAACCGCTGCGCGACGCGCCACCGATCACACCGCTCCTTTCGACGCTCGGATTCTCCATCATCCTGCAGAATGTGGTCACCAACGTCTGGGGCTCCGATCCGCTGCAATTGCCGTCCGAATTGTTCGATGACCGCCTGACGCTGGGCTCGCTCAATGTCGGCGTGATGCAGCTCGCAGTCATCGGCGTGACGATTATTCTGGTCGGCGCATTGGCGTGGCTGATCCAGAGCACGTCGGCCGGGCGCGCGCTGCGGGCAGTGGCCGAGAACCGCGAGGTGGCGCGGCTCCTGGGCGTCTCGGTCGGACGCATGATGATGCACGCGTTTGCGATCTCCGGCGCGCTGGCCGGAGCCGCGGGCGTGCTCATCAGCCTGCACTATGCGGCGATCACGCCGTATGTCGGGGTCGATACCGGGCTCAAAGCGATCGCCGTGATGGTCATCGGCGGCACGGCCAACGTCTGGGGCGCACTGCTGGCCGGGCCACTGATCGGCATCGCCGAAGTGCTGACCGTGGCCTATGGCGGCTCGCAGATGCGCGACTTCGTCGTCTACGGGCTGATGATCCTGATCCTTCTGCTGCGCCCGCAGGGCTTGCTCGGCGGCGCGCGCTCCGATCTCGGGCAGCGCGTGTGATGTCGACCTATTACGCCGGGCTTCTCGCCGATATCGGCATCCTGACGCTCGGCGCGCTCAGCGTATACGTGATCCTGGCGACCAACCAATTGTCGCTCGGCAATGCCGGCTTCATGGCGATCGGCAGTTATCTCTCTTCCTTTTTGACGGTGGAATTGCATTGGCCGCTGAACGGCGCGGTGGTGGCCGCGGCGTTATCGGCCAGCGTCATTGGTATCGTGGTCGGCTTCCCGGCTTTAAGGCTGAAGGGCATTTATCTCGCCATCGCTACGCTCGGCTTCGGCGAGATGGTGCGGAGCTTCTTTCTGGTGTTCTCGCCGATGGGTGGCTCCGGCGGCTATCACGGCATGCAGCATGTTGCGCTCGGCTACATCTGGATATGGACCGCCGGCATTCTGCTCGTGATCCTTTTGCTCGAACGTTCGCATCTATGGCTACAGATGCGGGCCGTGCATGACGACGAGACCGCCGCCGGCCTTGTCGGTCTCAATACGACGCTGATCAAAGTTGGCGCCTTCGGTTTGGGCGCGGCCATCGCTGCAGTTGCCGGTGCGCTCTTTGCCCATCATCACGTCTATATCGAACCGGGCAATTTCGGTTTCGAGCGGTCGATCGATTTCGTGCTGGCCGTGATCCTGGGCGGCTCCACGGTTGGGGTAGGCGCCTTGGCCGGCGCGGGATTGCTGGTGCTGCTGCCCGAGTGGCTGCGCGTCGTCGCCGATTGGCGGCTTGCCGCCTTCGGCGCGCTCCTGATCATCGTCTTGCTCACGCGGCGCCAGGGCATCCTCGATCGTCCGCTGCTCGCGAGACTGAGTTTCCGGAGCGCCGCGACATGAGCGCGGCAGGACCCGACGCGCTTCTCCGCCTTGAAGCAGTCGGAAAGCGATTTGGCGGTGTCCGCGCGTTGTCGGACATATCGATGTCGGTCGGGAAGAACCGCATCGTCGGCGTCATCGGCCCGAATGGTGCAGGCAAGACGACGCTGTTCAATCTCATTACCGGCGCCTACCGCTCGGATTCTGGCGCCATTGTCTTCGACGGCCAGCAAATAACCGACTGGCCTCCACACCGCATCATCCGCGCCGGCCTGGCGCGCACCTTCCAGAACATCCGATTGTTTGCCGGAATGACGGTCTGGGAGCACCTCTTGGTCACCCAGCATCCCAAGGGCAACGCGCTGCGCGGGCTCCTGCCTTTGCGCTGGAGCAACCCGGCGGTGACGGTGCGCGCCGAACAGGTTTTGAAATTCTTCGGCCTGGAAAAATATCGCGACGTGCTGGCGCGCACCTTGCCGTACGGCATTCAGCGCAAGGTCGATATGGCGCGAGCGCTGGCGAGCGGGCCCAGATTGCTGCTGCTCGACGAGCCGGTCGCCGGCATGAATCACGACGAGGCCGACGAGCTGCGCAGATTACTGCTCCACCTCAACGAGGAGGGATTAACGATCCTCTTGATCGAGCATGACATGGCGTTCGTGATGAATCTTTGCCACGAGCTTTATGTGCTCGATTTCGGCGTCCGGATTGCTGCCGGCGAGCCGGCCGCGATCCGCAGCGATCCCGTGGTCCTCGACGCTTATCTCGGGAGCGAGGCCGCATGCTGAGCGTGCGCAAGCTCGAGGTCTTCTACGGGCCGATCCGCGCGGTTCGCGGCATCGACCTCGATGTGCAGGCCGGCGAGATCGTGGCGCTGATCGGCGCCAACGGCGCAGGCAAGACCAGCACATTACGCGCCATCGCCGGATTATTGCCGTTTCGCGGCGATATCGCCTACCAGGGACGCACGCTCGTTCCCAACAGGGCCGAGCTCAATCTTCGTGCCGGTCTTTCTCTCGTTCCGGAAGGCCGCGGCATGCTCGGCCGCATGAGTGTCGAAGACAATCTACGCATGGGGATTTATGCCCGTTCGGACCGCGCCGAAGCAGCGGCCGACATCGAGCGCATGTTCGAGCGCTTCCCGATCCTGAAAGAACGGCGCGCCTCGATGGCTAATCTCTTGAGCGGCGGTGAGCAGCAGATGCTGGCGATCGCGCGGGCGCTGCTCAGCCGTCCGCGGCTTCTTTTGCTCGATGAGCCTTCTCTCGGCCTTGCCCCGAAGATGAGCGATTTCGTGTTCAGCACCATCGCCGACCTGCAGCGCGGCGGGCTCACCGTTCTGCTGGTCGAGCAGAAAGCGCGGCAGGCGTTGAAGTTCGCCAACCGCGCTTACCTTATGGAAACCGGGCGGGTGATCGCGTCCGGCTCCGCCGCCGACCTCGCCGCCGGCTCTCTCATTTCCGAAGGATTTTTGGGAAAGGCGCCGGCAGACGCGTCAAGCGCTCCATGACCAATGAACACAGACCGATGAGCATACGAAGCGACGTCCAATGACCAACTCAGCCCGCAAACGAACCGCAAGCCCGCCTGGCACACTGCCGCGCAAAATCGGCCGACGGCATCCTTCACCGCCGCTGACTGTTTCGCGGCCTGAGCTTCTGGTCAACGGCTCGGATCGGCATTTTCGCCGGCTGGTCCACAGCCTGTTTGGCTTTCTGGCCCGCCACGAAGCGATCCGGCGTGGCCACGCGGCGCGCATCGGTCTTGTCGGCATCGAGTACACCACCTTGATTTCGATCCGGCACCTCGACGCCGAAGAAGGCGACGTCAACGTCAACCGCGTGGCCGAGCATCTTCATCTCAGCGGCGCGTTCCTTACGACCGTCACCAACAAGCTGCTCAAGCGCGGCCTCATCCATAAATCCGTCGACCCGGCGGATCGCCGCCGCGTCAAGTTGCAAGTTTCGGAAAAGGGCGACGCGCTATTGGCCGAGCTCGCGCCTGTGCAGCGGCAAGTCAACGACGCCGAATTCGGCAGCCTCAGTCAGGCCGAATTCCTGCAACTGCTCGGCATGGTCGAGCGGCTGATCGCAAGCAGCGAAGACGCCGTGCGCCTGCAGGCTTACCTCGCCAACAGCCCGGCAGCGAAGATCGTTCCGCATCCGCGACTGCCGTCATCGCGGCGTGCGTGACGCGGCGGTGTCACTGCATCAGCGTCCATTTGCCGCCGACGAGCTTCACGAGCACTTGCGCGCGCTCGTCGACGCCGGTGGTGGCGCCCGGCTTAAAATTGTAGACCGCATGCGTGCCGACAAGTTCTTTCGTCGTCACGATGGCATCGCGCAACGCGGTGCGGAATTCAGGCGTGCCGGGCTGCGCGCCGGTCGCCAAAGCGCGCTTGGAAGCATCGAGCATGATCAGCCAAGCGTCGAAGGCATAAGGCGCGAAGCCGCCGCGCGCCGGCTCATTGTTCGCCTTCTGATACGCTGCGAGGTATTCCATTGAGATCTTGCGCGTGGGCGCGGATTCCGGAAGCTGCTCGGCGACCACGATCGGGCCGGCCGGGCAGATAACGCCCTCCACCGCATTCCCGCCGACGCGGATGAAGTCCGGGTTGATCAGGGCGTGCGTGCCATAGATCTGGCCTTTGTAGCCACGATCCGCGAGCGCGATGAACGGAAGCGCGCCAGGCGTGCCGGAGCCGCCCATCATCACCACTTCGGGCGCTGCGGCGACGAGATGCAAGGCTTGCGCGGTCACCGACGTGTCGGCGCGCGCATAGCGCTCGTTGGCGACGATCTGCATGCCGGCCGGATCAGCGGTTTTTTTGAGCGCGTTGTAGACAAGATCGCCCCAGGCGTCGTTGTAGCCGATATAGCCGACCGTCTTGACGCCGCCCGCGGTCATCCGCTTCACCACCGCTTCCACCATCATGGGCGGCGGCTGCGGAACGGAAATCATCCAGGAGCCGGCATCACCAGGCACGTCTCCGGTCGGCGTCAGCGCGATCAGCGGGACTTTCAGTTCGTGCGAGACGGCGGCGATTGCGAGCGTGGTCGGCGTGGCGCCGGCGCCCATCAGCACATCGACCTTGTCTTGCTCGATCAGCTTGCGGGCGTCGCGGGTGCCGGTCGACGGATCGGAGGCGTCGTCGAGCTGAACCGCTTTGATTTTGATCCCGTTGACCTCGTCCTTGTAGACAAGGCCCGCGGCGAGACCCTTCGAATAAGGAATGCCGATCGAGGCGCCAGGGCCGGTCATTGAAGTAATCAACCCGACCGTAATGTCAGCAGCGGCGACCGGGAAGGCCATCACCGAGGAGACGATCACGACGGCGGCGAAACGCACAGAATGGAGCACGCGCACCTCCCAAATTGGCGGCGAAAAGCCAACAACCATGCACGTTCGCCGTCGTCGCCCGCATGTAAATTTTAAGCTTGAAACAATTTCGTCGCAATGGTTTTCTTGCCCGTCCCTCAGGATGGCGGAACAGAAATGCCGCTGTGGTCCAGGCTTTTTCGCGCCACAGAACACAGACGACTCGCCTGCGGTAACCGTTGCGGCGGCACCGGGACGGCGAGCCTGGCATGACGCCCGATATCGCTCTTATCCTCGGTATCGACGGCATCGCCACCGGATCGATTTACGTTCTCGTCGGGCTCGGCCTCGTTCTGATTTTCTCGGTTACGCGCGTGGTTTTCGTGCCGTTCGGCGACATTGTCGCGTTTTCAGCGCTGACGCTTGCCTCGCTGCAGCTCGGCCGCATGCCCGGCACGGTTTATCTGGTCGCGACCTTGGCGGTGGTCGCCTGCATTGTCGTCACTGTGCATCACTGGCGCCGCGGCGAGCCGCATCGGATCGGGCGCGGGCTGATCGGCTACGGCATTTTGCCGCTGCTGCCGGCGGCGATCGCTTGGTTCTTTGCCGGCGCGAGCCTGCCGAACTGGGCGCAGATTCCGCTCGCTATCGCGCTTGTCGTTCCGATCGCGCCGTTGATTGAGCGCATTGCGCTGCGGCCGCTTGCCGACGCGTCTGTTCTCCTGTTGCTGATCGTCTCGGTGGCACTGACGTTCGCCCTTTCCGGATTGGGCCTGCTGTTCTTCGGCCCAGAGGGATTCCGCACCAAGCCGCTGACAACAGAGGTGTTCCGCTTCGGCAGCGTGATCGTCACGTCGCAAACCATTCTGATGGTCGCGACGGCCATTGTGTTCAGCCTGCTGCTGTTCTTGTTCTTCGAGCACACGCTCGCCGGCAAGGCGCTGCGCGCGACTGCGGTCAATCGGGTGGGTGCACGCATCGTTGGCATTCGTCCGAGCAACACCGGAACGCTGGCGTTTTTGCTCGCGTCGCTGCTCGGCGCCATATCCGGCATTCTGATCGGCCCGGTGACCACGCTCTACTATGATTCCGGTTTCATCATAGGGCTGAAAGCTTTCGTCGGCGCCATCATCGGCGGCCTTATCAGCTATCCGGGCACCGCGATTGGCGCCGTCCTCATCGGGCTGCTGGAAAGCTTCGCGTCCTTCTGGAGCAGCTCGTTCAAAGAGGTGACGGTCTTCAGCGTGCTGATCCCGGTGTTGCTTTGGCGTTCGTTGTCGCTTGAGCAAACCGACGAGGAGGATGCGGAGGTCGAAGGATGATCGCCCGCACTGGCGTGATCATCGTCATCGTCGCTGTGGCGATCTTGCTGGCGGCGCCGTTCTGGGCCGCCGAATTCACGATCACGCTGCTCAACTATATCGGCATCTATGCGCTGGTGGCGCTTGGCGTCGTGTTGCTCACCGGCGTCGGCGGATTGACCTCGTTCGGGCAGGCGGCATTCGTCGGCATTGGCGCTTACGCAACCGCATGGCTGACGACGGCAGAAGGGGCCTCTCCCTGGCTGGGGCTTTTCTTTGCGCTTGCGTTGACGGGGATCGTCGCCGCTTTCCTCGGCGCGATCACGCTTCGGCTCGGCGGACATTTCCTGCCGCTCGGCACTATTGCTTGGGGCCTGTCGATTTACTTCCTGTTCGGCAATCTGGAATCGCTCGGCCGCAACAATGGCATTACCGGCGTACCGCCGATCGCGATCGGGCCAGTGTCGCTCGCGCCGAATGATGCAATCTATTACCTGATCTGGGGCGTGCTTGCGGTCGCGACTATCCTGATCGCCAACCTGCTCGACTCGCGCGAGGGCCGCGCCGTTCGCAGCCTGCGTGGCGGCGTGGTGATGGTGGAGAGCCTCGGCATCAGCGTGTTTCGCATCCGGCTGGTGATCTTTGTGATCGCCGCTTTGCTCGCCGGGCTGTCCGGCTGGCTTTACGCGCATATGAGCCGCTATGTCAGCCCGGCGCCGTTCGATCTGCGCATGGGCATCCAGTATTTGTTCATGGCAATCCTGGGTGGCTCGGGACACATTCTGGGCGCGGTGGTCGGCGCAGCACTGATCACGCTGTTGCAGAATGGGTTGCAGGATCTGCTGCCGCATTTCGCTGAGAATGGTCAGCAGCTGGAGGTGATCGTCTTCGCCATCATCTATGTGCTGGCGCTGCAATTCGCGCG
>DATMQV010000183.1:0-24339 GCA_035566615.1 Xanthobacteraceae bacterium | reverse complement strand
CCGGCATGGTGTTTTCGCCATAACGCCGGATCGTTTCTTCGGAGCGATTGATTCCTTCCGCGCCGAGCGCGCCTGCGATCGCCGCGAAAAACGCTTCGAGATTCGCCGAAGTCATGCAAGCCCCTCTTTGTACCGTGCCATATAACGTCGCTTCACCAGATGCCGGTGGGATTGGGATCGGCGGGTGCCGGTGCACTCGTCGCATCGTCCGGCGCCGCGTGCGCAGTGCGCGGCGCTGGTTCGCGCAAAGGCCGGCCGGCCAAGGCCGGCGGCATTGGCCCGCCGGTCGCCCAATCCAACAATTCGACCGTGTGCACGATCGGCGCCTGAGCGAAACGCCCGATCTGCACCATGCAGCCGAGATTGCCGGCGGCGATGATGTCCGGGTCGACACTTGTGATATGCGAGGCTTTGCGCTCGCCGAGTGCCGTCGCGATCTCCGGCTGCAACAGATTGTAAGTGCCGGCCGAGCCGCAGCAGAAATGCCGCTCGGGCACATCGATGACGTCGAAGCCGGCGCGCGCCAGAAGCTGGCGCGGCGCGCTTGTCACGCGCTGTCCATGCTGAAGCGAGCAGGCATCGTGGTAAGCGACCCAATAGGCCGCGGCATTACCGGGCTTCAGTCCAAGCTGAGCTAAAAGCTCGGTGACATCGCGGGTGAGCGCGCCGATGCGTTGTGCGTCTTCGCCGCCGACGAAATGTCCGTAATCCTTGACCGTGGTACCGCAGCCTGATGCGTTGACAACGACCGCATCGAGGCCGTGCGCCAATTCCGCGCTCCAGGCGGCGACGTTGCTACGCGCCAGCGCCTTGCCTTGGGCACTACGCCCCATATGCAGCGGTAGCGCGCCGCAACAACCGATGCCGGGCGCGACCACGACATCGCAGCCGTGCCGCTGCAACAGCCGAATAGTCGCCGCATTGATGTTGCGATCGAGCGCTTGCTGCGCGCAACTCGGCAGCAAAGCGACGCGCGCCTTTCTGGTGCCTTCCGCCGGATGGATTGCCGACGCGAGAATTTCGCCGGCTGGAGGCCGTGCGACGGCAAGCCCGACCAGATCGCGCAGGCGCGGCGGCAGAATGCCGGCAAACGGGCCCGCCAGCCGCGCCAGCCTTAACGCGAGCGCAAAACGACGCGGGTAAGGCAAGAGTTCGGCAATCAAGCGCCGCAGCATCCGCTCGCCAAGCGGCCGGCGATAGTTGTCCTCAATATAGTCGCGCGCGATATCGATGAGATGGGCGTAGTCCACCTTCACGGCGCAGGTCGTCATGCACGACAGGCAGGACAGACAGCGATCGAGATGATGCACCGTCTTGGCGTCCGGCGGCCCGCCTTTTTCCAGCATGGCGCGAATGAGGTCGATGCGGCCACGCGGCGAGTCGTTTTCGTCGCGGAACAGAACGTAGGTCGGGCAGGTCGCCGTGCAGAATCCGTAATGCACGCAGGTTTTCAGGATGCCGTCGGCCTCGGCGATCTGCGGCTGCGCGAGCTGTTCGAGCGTGAAAGCGGTTTGCACTGGGAACTGGACTTCCGCTTCAGATTTGCCAAGAGCTTCAGATTTGCCAAGAGCTTCAGATTTGCGAAGAGCTTCAGATTTGCCAGGCGAGCTGGCGCCATTCGCGCCGCAGCGCCTGCTGGATCGCGCGCCGCTCGCTGTCGGGGCGCCGCGACTCGAAGCTCACGGCGAGCGCCAGTTTTTCGTCGCGGTCGCCATCCAAAAGCGGAATCGCGCAGCAGCTCAGAGACGAGTCGATCTCGCCTTCTTCGGCATGCATGCCGTTGCGCCGTCCTTCAGTGATCGCTGCGTTGACATCTGCCCAGGTCGTCTTGGTGCGCGGCGTGAAAGCGGGAAACGGCTCCGGCGGCAAGAGGCTCGGCGCCTGCGCGCGCGGCAAGGTGCCGAGCAACGCGCGTCCGGCCGCAGTTGCCCGCAGCGGATACGACAGGCCGACCTCAACAGCGATGATGGCGCGCCGCGTGCCTGGCAGCCGGGCGAGCGTGACGGCCTCGCTGCCGACCAGTTGCAGCAAATAAACAGTCTCGCCGCAGCCATTGGCGATGCGCGTCATCGGCGCGGCTGCGACTTGCAGCAGGCGATCGATCCATCCGGACGCGAGCCGCAAGGAGCGCGCGCCGAGCGTGAAGCGCCGGTTCGGCATGCGGCTCGCATATCCGCGCGAGATCAAGGTCGCCAGCAGGCGTGAGGCGGTGGCCGGGTCGATTCCCAGATGAGCGGCGGCGTCGCGGACGCGAATCCCGGCGGGTGCCGCGCGCTGCATGAAGTCAAGGAGATCCAGAGCTCGGCCGACGGAGCGGATCTCCGCATGATCGTCGGCCGCCGGGTCGATCATCGTGCGCCTATCTGGTTGCACCCATGCAATCGTCACTGCTTAGGGTCAGGCCGTTGCCAGCGCGGGTTCCGCCGCCTTGGCGTCGGCAAATTTCGGGATCACTTTCTCGCCGAACAAACGGATCGATTCCAGCATCCGCTTCTGCTGGGTGATCCCCCCATACATTACGAAGATGATGTATTCGACGTCCAGCGTATCCTTCAGTCGCTGGATCTCCTCGCCGACTTTGTCCGGCGTGCCGACGATCTGAAAGCCGCTCTTGATCATCTGCTCGAAGGTCTTCGGCACCGGGCCTTCCTGCCCCTTCATGCGTAGTGCCTCGAAGAAGCCGAACTCGCCGAGCCAATGCGTCCAGAAGGCGGAGCCTTGGCGCGCCGTCTCCATCGCCTCTTCGTGCGTCTTGCCGACGGCGACGTTGCGGCACAAAACCACGCCGCCGCCCTTGGAATATTCGCCGAACCGCAGCTTGCGTCCATGTTTGGCGGCTTCATCCACATAGGCCTGGAACACCCAGCGGACGATATCGAGGTTGGCAGCGAGCGTGACCACCGAGCTTCCGATCCGCGCCGACCAGTTGAGCGTCTCGGGGCTCTGCGTCAGCGTCGTGAACAGCGGCGGATGCGGCAATTGCTTTGGCTTGGGCACGGTCGCCACTTGCTTGAGGATATCGCCGTCGACGCCGGTCTTGAGCTTCGCCGAGATCGGGTGTTTCCACTCGAGCCCTTTGGGGGGGACTGAGATGAATTCGCCCTCACAGTCCCACAGGTCTTCGGTCCAGGAACGGCGCATCACCTCGAACCATTCCTCGACGATCCTGCGGTTGACGGCTTCGACCTCGGCGCGGCCGGTGCCGGCCGCATTGGCGTGATAATGCTGTCCCATCACCCCGACCGAGCGGGGTTGATAGCCGCGGCTTAACCCGATATCGAGCCGGCCGCCGGTCAGATGATCGGTCATCGCGATATCTTCGGCGAGCCGCAGCGGATTCCAGTTCGGTAGCACCAATCCCATTTGGCCCTGCCGCAGCCTCTTGGTGTGCTGCGCTAGATAAACGTTGAGCAGAAGCGGGTTGGGCGTGACATGATAACCTTCGATCTCGAAGTGATGTTCGGCGAACATCATGGAGGTCCAGCCGGTCTCATCGGCGACGATGGCCTGCTCGCGCAACTCCTCGATCGTGTTTGCGTAGCGGTCACGATCCAGTCCCCACAAGCCTTTTCCAAGGTCGGCTTCCGACGCGACGGCGACCGGATAAAACATACCAAACTTCATGATCTGCCCCTCTCACGAGCCGGCTTGTGGCCTGCCCACCACAAGAAGTCCTGCCTTGAACTCTATGGGGCACGGAGGGGGGGTCAACGCGTGGTATTGCGCCTAGCGCAACAAGTGCAAATTACGTGCAACCTGCTTGTTTTTAGATTCAGAGCGTGATCCGGAAAAGTGGCAACCGGTTTTCCGAAAAGATCACGCCCCACCAAAAACTTGGAGCGCCAATCGATTCCGATCGAAGCGATTGCGCTCTAACGGCTCGACACGCCGATCAACCGCGCGCCGCGCTGGAATGTCAGGTAGCTCCACAACCAGTTCAGCGCGACCACGAAGCGGTTGCGTATTCCAATCAAAAAATAAATATGCACCACGCTCCAGAACACCCAACCTAAAAAACCCTTGAGCTGAAAGACGCCAAGCTTCACTACCGCCGACTTGCGCCCGATCGTGGCGAGGTCGCCGGCATGGTGATAGACGAACGGGCTGGGCGGCTTGGAACCTTCCACTCGCGCGGCGATCACCTGCGCGACATAGCTGCCCATCTGCTTTGCCGCCGGCGCGATCCCGGGCACCGGCCGGCCGTCGCTGTAGGTGACGCTTGCGGTGTCGCCGATGGCGAAAATTTCCGGCCGGCCCGGAACGCTCAGATCCGGATTGACCTTGATGCGTCCGGCGCGGTCATGTCCGGCGTCAATCCAGTTGGCCGCCGGGGAGGCGACCACACCGGCAGCCCAGATCACCGTCGCCGCATCGATGCGGCGGCCGTCTTTCAATGTCACGCCCCGCCCGTCGCAGCCGATCACCACGTGCCCGAGTTCAACCTCGACGCCCATGCTCTGCAGCGAGCGAGCGGCGTAGTCCGACAGCGATTCGGGAAAAGCGGGCAGCATCCGCGGGCCGGCTTCGATCAGGATGATGCGCGATCGACGCGGGTCGATATGCCGAAAGTCATGCCGCAAGGTGCGTTGCGCCACCTCGGCGATGGCGCCGGCCATTTCCACGCCGGTGGCGCCGCCGCCGACAATGACAAACGTCAGCAACCTCTGCCGCTCGGCGTCGTCTTCCACGACCTCGGCGCGCTCAAAGGCCATCAGGAAGCGCCGCCGGATCTCGGTCGCGTCGGAAATGTGTTTCAGTCCGGGTGCGTAAGGCGCCCAATCGTCATGGCCGAAATAGGAGTGGGTCGCGCCGGTGGCGAGCACAAGGTAATCGTAAGCAAGATCGACTTCGGTGGTGTGGACACGGCGTGCCTCAACATCGACGCCGGTAACCTGCGCCATGATCACGCGCGCATTTTGTTGGTTGCGCAAGATCGCCCGGATCGGCCAAGCCACATCGGCGGGCGACAAGGCGGCGGTCGCGACCTGATAAAGCAATGGCTGAAAGCAATGATGATTCTGCGCGTCGATGAGCGTCACATCGACGGCGGCTTTGGCCAGGCTTTTTGTCGCTGTCAATCCGCCGAAACCCGCACCGGCGATCACGACCCGCGGTCGCTGACTGTCGCTGCTCATTTTGCCTCCGGCCATCATCCTGCACGCCCAACACTAACGAACAGTTCCGCCGCCGGTTCGCGAACGACTTGTGTCGGCGCGGTTTCCACCGCATATGGGGACGATCGGTCAGACAATCAGCATGCAAATTACGGTCACCACCTGGAACATCAATTCGGTGCGATTTCGCATCGATCTGGTCGCCAAATTTATCAAATCGGTACGTCCCGATATCCTATGTCTGCAAGAGACCAAATGCCCGGACGACAGCTTTCCGCGCAAGCGCTTCAAGCGGCTCGGCTATGAACACATCGCGCTCAACGGCCAGAAAGGACACCACGGCGTGGTGGTTCTTTCGCGGCTGCCGTTCGAGGGAAGCACGATTCGCGACTATTGCGGCAAGAGCGACTGCCGGCATATCGCGGTCACGCTCGGCGAAAGGATCGGGCTGAAGGATCCGCTCACGCTGCATAATTTCTACGTCCCGGCCGGCGGCGATATTGCCGATCCGGCGCTCAATCCGAAATTCGCCCACAAGCTCGCCTTCCTCGACGAGATGCATGCAAGCGAAACGTTGCGGCCGGCGGCGAACGATCGCGCCATCATCGTCGGCGATCTCAACGTCGCGCCGCTCGAATGCGACGTGTGGAGTCACAAGCAGCTCTTGTCAGTCGTCTCACACACGCCGATCGAGTGCGAGAAGCTTCTCGGCGTGCAGAAGGCCGGCGGCTGGATCGATGCGGTGCGCGCGTTCGTGCCGGAGCCGACCAAGCTCTTCACCTGGTGGAGCTATCGATCGCCCGACTGGACCAAATCCAACAAGGGCCGCCGTCTCGACCATATCTGGACGTCGAATATGTTGGCTGACCGCGTGGCGGCAATTACGGTTGCCAAGGATTATCGGAGCGCCAAGAGGCCGTCCGACCACGTACCGGTGACCGCGACGCTGGAAGTGTGAAAGCGATTATCGCGGCTTGTTGCGGGGGGCGAGCGCGTCGCGGACATTTTCCATGTCGCGCGCCCATTGATCGGCGCGGGCGGCGATGACTTCGCGCAACCGATGCGCGGCCTCGGGATAACCCTCGAGCATTTTTCGGAACATCGTGCGCGAAATCCGCAAGACCGTCGACGGCTCGCGGGCGGTCGCCGTCGCCGGGCGGGTGGTCTCCGCCAAGAGCGCCGACTCGCCGAGAAGGGTTCCGGGTCCGGCGATGATTTCCGCTTCGCCGTGCTCGGGCTTGAGCGCAAACGAGCCATCCTGGATGGCATACGCGCAATCGGCGGCGTCGCCGGCGGTGAACAACACCTGACCGGGTTCGAGCCGGTAGCCCTCCGCGCCGATCGCCAGGATCCGCAAGGCCGGCGGCCCGAGCCGCCGGAGAATCGGAATCCGCTCAAGGAACGCGATATCGTCCTCGATCGTCATAGCGGCCGCGATTTACGGGACCAGCTTGTAGCCGCCCGCTTCGGTGACCAGGATGGCAGGGGCAGCGGCATCTTTCTCGATCTTCTGCCGTAACCGATAGATGTGAGTCTCAAGCGTGTGTGTCGTTACGCCGGAATTGTAACCCCACACTTCTTGCAACAACGTTTCCCGTGAGACCGGCCGCTGGCCCGCCCTGTAGAGGTAACGCAGGATGGAGGTCTCCTTTTCGGTGAGCCGGACCTTGTTCCCCTTAGGGTTGAGCAGAAGCTTGGAACTCGGCCGGAAGGTATAGGGGCCGATCGCGAAGATGGCATCTTCGCTGGCCTCATGCTGGCGAAGCTGGGCGCGGATGCGCGCCAGCAAGACGGCGAAACGAAAAGGCTTGGTGATATAGTCGTTGGCGCCTGATTCCAGGCCGAGAATGGTGTCCGAATCGGTGTCGTGGCCGGTCAGCATGATGATCGGCGCCTTGAAGCCGTTCTTGCGCAAAATGCGCACCGCCTCGCGCCCATCGATGTCCGGCAGCCCCACGTCCATGATCACCAGGTCGATTTGTCCGGCCTTGGCGGCTTGAACGCCTTTGGTGCCGTTTTCCGCCGCGGCCGCTTCGAACTCCTCGTGCAGAGAGAGTTGCTCGGTCAGCGCGTCACGCAGTTCGGCGTCGTCATCGACAATCAGAATTTTGCGCGTGTTCGGCATTCGTTCGAAACCCCTTGGGACGGCCGCCCGCCGTCCTTGGGGCTTTGCCTCCGTTCTTAGCTGCAACTTCGCTGCGCTATCTGGCGCGAAGTAGAGCATGTAAGGATACAAGAGCAAGCAGCAGTTGGGAAATCGCCTCCGCCGCTCCGCACATGCAGAGGTCCTCTTTCGCTACGATCCATGTCAGGCCGCGGCCCGGCCGGCCATCGCAGGGCTGGCTCTGCGCCGGCTCCTGGTGCGTGCCGGTCGCGCTCGGACGCGGCGGCATCAGAGCCAACAAGCGCGAAGGCGATGGCGGTACGCCGCGCGGCTCCTTCCGGGCATTGCGGCTGTGGTGGCGGCCGGATCGGCTGGCGCTGCCTCGAACCACGCTGCCAACCCGCCGGATCGGCCGCGCCGACGCTTGGTGCGAAGATCCCAAGGACCGGCGCTACAACCGGGCTTTTCGGAGGTCGGCCATTGAACCAGGTGATCGGCTCTGGCGCGAAGATCGCCTCTACGATGTCATTATCGAGATCGATCACAATGCGCGGCCGCGGGTGGCTGGCCGTGGCAGCGCCGTCTTTATCCATGTGGCGCGGCCGGGCTTTGCGGCCACCGCCGGCTGTGTCGCCCTCAAGCCGCGAGAGCTACGCATGCTGGCTCAAAAGCTTGGCCCGAAAACACGAATCGTGATTCACAATTAGCCTCTTGTGCCGAAAATAGCCGTCCCGACCCGGACATGGGTGGCGCCGAGCGCGATGGCGGTCGGAAAGTCGCTGCTCATGCCCATCGACAGCAAGGACAGCCCATTGCGCCGGGCGATCTTGGCCGTAAGCGCAAAATGCGGTGCCGGCGGCTCGTCGAATGGCGGTACGCACATCAGTCCCGAAATCGTCAGGCCATAGCGGTCCCGGCAGGCGGCCAGAAAAGCGTCCGCTTCCGTCGGCAGCACGCCGCCTTTTTGCGGCTCCTCACCGGTATTGACCTCGACGAACAGCAAAGGCTCGCGTCCTTGCCGGGCGATTTCCTTGCCGAGCGCCTCGGCGAGGCTCGCGCGGTCGACGGAATGGATCGCATCGAACAGTGCCACCGCCTCGCGCGCCTTGTTCGATTGCAGCGCGCCGACAAGATGCAGCTCGAGGCCGTCATAGCGCTCCATCAACGGCGGCCATTTGGCTTTGGCTTCCTGCACCCGGTTTTCGCCGAACACGCGCTGTCCGGCTGCGATCGCCGGCTCGATTGCCTCGGCGCCGAAGGTCTTTGACACGGCCACCAGCGTGACCGTCGCCGGATCGCGTCCGGCATCGCGGCAGGCGCCCGCGATGCCCGCTCGTACCTGCTCCAGTCCGTCCGTCCCAGTCATGCTCTCCACACCTGACGTTACCGCCGCTCCGCTCAAATTTTAATGGAACTCCGAAGGGCCCCTTCACGGGTGTCTTCTAGATTTCCGGCTCCGGGGCCGGGGGTCGTCTGAATGCCGGATTTTCAAGCAAAGTCTCCCAGAGCCTTGCCCACGGCGGCGCCGCAGCAAAAGCGGCGCAACAGGCCCATTCTCAGCATCCGCGCCCGGCTGATCGTCGTCGCCCTGTTGGCGATCGCTCCTCTGATGGTCGAACGCGTACGCGGGCTGGAAAGAGCCCGCGTCGAACGCGCCGCGGTTGCCCGCAGCCAAGTCATCGATCTCGCTCGCAGCGGCGTTGCCGCGCAGCGCGAGGTCATCGATTCGACGCGTGCCCTGCTGCGCGTGGCAGCGCGTGTCTACACGAAAATGCCGTTCGATGCGCCCGGGTGCAATCAGATCCTCACCGACCTTTCGAGTAACGTTCCGTGGATGCGCATGTTGCTCGTCGTCGGGAATAATGGCCAGGTGAGATGCGGGAGCGATCCCGCGGTCATCGGCGTGAACATTTCCGATCGCCCATATTTCCAGAACGCCCTGCATTCGCGCGAATTCGCGCTGAGCGACTATCTCATCAGGCGGGTCAGCGGCGTTCCGGGCGTGATGGCCACGTTCCCGGTGATGAAGGAGGGGGGTGTCGTCACAACGTCGGTGATCGTCGCATCCCTCGACCTGCGTTGGATCGGCGAGCTCGCGGCCAATGCGGCGCAGGGTGCGGGGACTGAGGTCTTTGTCATCGATGGCGGCGGCACCGTGTTGGCCGCTTCCGCCGAGGACGAGCAACTCGTCGGCAAAAATTTTGCAGGTCACGAGTTGACCAAGGAACTGCTTGCAAAGGACGAAGGCACGACGACGGCCAAGGACCTTGATGGCACAAGGCGTATCCTCGGCTTTGTCCGCGTGCCGTGGACGAACGCGCGGCTCGCGGTCGGCGTTGACGAGTCGGTGGTGCACAGCGGCATCGATCGGGAAATCAGCATCGCCTATGTCCAGCTCGGCGTGTTCGGCATGCTCGTTCTTCTTGCCGCTTGGTTCGGCGGCGAGCGGCTCATTCTGCGGCCGATCCGATCGCTGGTGCGGACGGCGACACGCTTCGGCCGCGGCGATCTGCGGGCACGCGCGGCCGATGAACCGTGGATGGCGGAGTTCGAGCCGCTCGCAGCCGCGTTCGACGACATGGCGCGCAAGCTCGCGGCCCGCGAGGAAGAGCTGCAGATCGCCAATCAGCACCTTGAGGAATTGGCAAGCCTCGACGGCCTCACCGGCCTCGCCAACCGGCGCGGCTTTGATCGCGAACTCGATCACGCCTGGCACCGCGCCGACGAATTGCGCGAGCCGCTTGCCCTGATCATGATCGACATCGATCACTTCAAGCTGTTCAATGATCGCTATGGCCACGTGCAAGGCGATGCCTGTCTGCGTGCGGTCGGCGAGACCCTGTCGCTGGTCGCCCTCGACAAGGCTTTGATCGTCGCCCGCTATGGCGAGGAATTCGCCCTGTTGCTGCCGGGCCTCGACATCGAACATGCGGTCGCGCTTGCCGAGGAGGCGCGCCGCTCGATCGAAGAGCTATTGATGACGCACGCGGATTCGCCTTGCGGCATCGTAACCATCAGCATCGGCGTCGAGTCGCGCGTGCCGGAGCCTGGCCAATCGGCCGCCTGCCTGGTCGAGGCGGCGGACCGTGCGCTTTACGATGCAAAAAGGCGCGGCCGCAACATGGTGATTACGCACTCGTCCCTGCTGTTGAGCGCCGCAAGCTGACCGGCGCGCCGCAATAGTCGCAAGCGACGAAGCCTTCAGCCGCGTCGCGCTGCGCGTGCCTTCCGCTTCGCCGATGCTTTGCGCTTCGACTTGGACCCGGACCTCGATGCGGACTTGGCTCTGGCTTTTGGCGGCGCCCAGATCATTGCCTCGAGCTTCATGCCGTCAGGGTCGGCAAAATACACAGCGTAGTAGTTGCGGCCGTAATACTCGCCGGGTGGATCGAGCACGGTCATGCCATTCTCATCCAGAAAGGCGCCGAGCGCGTCGACATCGTCGCGGCTTGCGAGCTCGAACGCATAGTGGTGGAAGCCGATATCGCCCTTGCGATATTTGTACTTCCGCCCTTGCGCGTCGGCGGCGGCGATCCAGAACAAGGTCTTGCCGTTGCTCCACCCCGTCATTTCCGCGTAGTCGTATTTGCGCTTGAAGCCGAGGAAGACGAGCAGCTTGTCGTAGAAATCCTGCGAGCGGGCGAAGTCGCCGACGCTCAGCACGAGATGATCGATACCGACGACACGAGGCATTGGACGCCTCCGATGGCTTGATGACTGATCGCATAGCTTAAACCGCAATGGGATCCGCAGGTTGCTCTTGCTTCCGGTATTTCGGTGATCCTCGCCAAAAATGCCCACCAAGAATCCGCGCCCAAGAATGGGGCGTCATCGCTGCGCACATCATGGCCGCAACTATATAGAGTCCAATGCCGCCGGATTTTTGCGATGCAACTTTTACGCGAATAAGGCGTGAGGGCGTCGGAATGCGCAACAGCATAAATGTCGCGATATGAATATCGCGTCCGATGGCCTTGCTGGCTGTTCCGATTGACGACGCAGACCATGGCCAATATGCCTCGCCTTGCGGTATCCAGCCGCGGCGACGTCGCGCGCTCGTGCCGCTTGCCCGCCAGAATCTTGCTGGCTTTACTTGCGAAAGTTGGGGCAGATGCCGGGCAATTGCGAATCACCCATACTGTCGCATCAATTGTTCAGCCTGCGGCGCACCGGCTATATGGGCAGCTTATGCGAAGGGTAGGTAGGGGGCTTCGGCATGCGGTTTGGCCGTGCTGGGCCCGGGACCCGGCTGCCATATGGAGCCGGACCATCAAGGCGACACGCAGACGACGTTACCAGCGGATCCAAGTGCTTATGAAAATCGCAAGCCATCGATCGCTGCGTCGGGTCCTTTCGGTGCGGCAGGTCTTTTCTGATCTCGCGTGCTCGCCGCCCGTGCGGGGCGGGGCCTTCATTGCGGCGGCGGCCGGCCTTCTGCTCGCGGGATGCGCCGGCGGCTCGTCGGGGTCCGGTCATGCCACCGCCCAGGATCTGCTCGCTCTTAACCATATGCAGGACGCAAGCGGCGTCCACACGCGCGATCTCCTGCCGGAGGAGAAGCAAGTCATCAGCAAGGCGGTCAGCCTTTCGATCGTCAATCCGGGCCAGGCGCAATATCGGTGGCCGCTGATCGCGAATACCGAAGATGGCGCAATCAACTATTGCGGCATGGTCAATGCTAAGAGCGCCTACCCGGCGTATAGCGGCTGGCAGGCTTACATCGTCGAAGGCACCGTCTCAGGCGGCAAACTCACCTCCGCAGTGGTCGGTCTCATCGCCGGCGGCAAGGACACCGAGATCGTCCGCAAGATGTGCAAGAAGTACGGTCTCGATCCCGGCGGCACCGGCTAGTCCAAGCAGTTATCTCCCTGCGCGGCGCCAGCGCCCTGCTGTGCGCGCCGGTCGCGCGCTGTTTGGTGAGCGCATCGAATTTCGCCGCGCGAATTTTCAGAAGTGAACGCAACGAAGCCGTGATCGGCATCCGCATCGTCTGATCTGCGCAGGCAGGTCATCGACGTTCGCATATCGAATAAGTTGCTTACCACCGCAACGAGCCAGCGGCCGTTGAGCTGCTCCAGACCGGAATGGGCGATGGCCCAGCACGGGAATTTAGGCCGTCGACGACTGCAGTTGCAGGTGCTTGATTGGGACCTGTTTGGTGGCGGCAATGCGGCAGCTTTCGCAACGTTAATTTTTCTGTTTCGCCGCTCGCGAACAGGCAAAGCGTCGCGGAGCCCTATGCAATCTAAATTTATGTCGCTATCATCCGAGCGTGCCAATGAAGCACGGGGACCGTAACCCCGGCCCGACACACACCGTCCCGAGGGAGGACTTCAATGAGAAGACGTGAATTTTTGAAATATTCCGCCGCCACGGCGCTGGCTGGCTCGGTCGGCTATCGTGCCGCCCGAGCGGATGCCGCTCCCGTGAAAGTCGCGGTGATCGGCGCAAAGACCGGCCCGCTGGCGCCGGGCGCGGCGATTACTCATTTCCCGCCTTACAAGCTTTGGGCGCATGAAGTGAATGCGCGCGGCGGTCTCAAGCTGAAGGACGGCCAACGCAAAGTCGAGATCATCGAATACGATGATCGCACGCAGCCGCCCGAGGCCATCAAGGCCGTGGAGCGCGCCGCGACGGTCGACAAGGCCGACTGGATCGGCGGCGTGTACGCGACAGGCTTCAATCTCGCGACAGCGCCGACATTTGCGAAATACAATTATCCGCAGCTCACCCAGGCCTGCGTCACCGATCAGGGACCGGCGCTGGTCAAGAAGTATCCTAATTTCTTCATGTTCCAGTCGTCGACCACGAACTACGCCAAGGGCGCGATTGGCGTGCTGAAGAAGCTGAAAGACGGCGGCCAGATCGGCAACAAAGTCGCTGTCGTCAATGTCGGCGACGACTTCGGCATCGAGCTCGCCAATGCCGGCCGGCCGTTGTTCAAAGAGGCAGGCTTCGAGATCGTCTACGACAAATCCTACCCGCTGGGCACGCAGGATTACTCGCCAGTGATCAAGGCCGCCAAGGCCGCCAATCCCGATGCCTTCGTCGCCTGGTCGTATCCGCCGGATACCTTCGGTCTTGCAGACGCGGCCAAGATCGAGAGCCTCAGCGTGAAGGCGTATTACTGCGCGGTCGGTTGCGCTTTCCAGGGCTTCTCGCAAAAGAATGGCGCAGCGGCGGAGAACGTTCTCGGCGCGGGCGGTGTCGTCGACTCGCCTGAGATCCGCGACTTCTACAAGCGGCACAAGGAAGTCACCGGCGTCGATGCCGATTATTGGGGCAGCCCGTTCTACTACTCGATGCTCCAGGCGCTTACGCAGGCGATCGAGTCCACCGGCTCCATGGATCGCAACGGGATCGCCGACTACCTGCGGAAGAACAAGTTCAAGACGCTGATCGGCGAGGTCGATATGCCCGGCCAACTTCTCGATAAGGTCTATACGGTCGGCCAGTGGCAGGGCGGCTTCTTCTCGGCAGTCGCCGGCGTAAATGTCAGCGGCCTCCAGGGGGTCAAGCTCAAGACCAACTGGGGTTGAGAACCGCCCGGCGGGCCCAGTGCTGCCTGCCGAACTAGAAAGACGCTGACCTTGCAGCGGTCGTCCCCGGCGCCAGCGCCGGGGACGAGGCTGCGTGCAGTTGACTCTTAAGCCGGCCCGCAGATGGGCCTTGCCGCCACCCGGGACATCGGAATCGACGCTCGTTCGATATGGACATCGTCATCATCGGCCTACTGCTCGGCGGCACCTATGCCTTGATGGCGATGGGCCTGCAATTGCAGTACGGCGTCGCCCGCATCATGAATCTCGCCAACGGCGAAATCCTGATTGCCGGCGCCTTCAGCACCTTTTGGTTTTATTCCGCGACCAAAGCGAGCCCGCTCCTCGCGCTGTTCCTGGTCGCACCGGCAGCCTTTGTCTTGAATTGGGCGATCTACCGCATTCTCATCTATCCGCTCGTCCGCCGCGCCAAGAGCCAGGGCAAACTCGAGGTCGACAGCATTCTGGCGACCTTCGGCATCAGCTTCATCGCGGTCGGTGTTTTGCTGGCGATTTTCGGCGGCCAATACCTGGACTATTCCTATTTGTCTCGGCCGATTTTCATTTTCGGCGAGCGCTACGGTCTCAACCGCGTGGTCGCTTTTTTGGCTTCGGCGGCTTTGTGTGCGGCCCTCTATCTGTGGCTGCATAAGACGCGCGCAGGGCTCGCGTTGCGGGCCGTTTCCGTCAACCCGTCGGCCTCCGGGCTGGTCGCGATCAACGTTGCCCAAACCTCGGCGCTCGCCTTTGCGTTGGGCGGGGCGGTGACCGCGGTCGGCGGCGGGCTGCTCAGCATGTTCTTGACCTTCGACGTTTCGCTCGGCGTGGTGTTCACGCTCAAGGCGTTGGTCATCGTCATCCTCGGCGGCGTCGGCGACATTCGCGGCACGATCGTTGCCTCCTTCATTCTCGGTTTTGCCGAGACCGCCGTCGCGACCTTGATCGATCCGGGTCTGACGCTCGCCGCGGCCTACATTCTGTTCATGATCGTCCTCTTGGTGCGGCCGGAAGGCTTGTTTGGGAGGCGCACGGCGTGAAGCGCTTCAACCTTTCCGCCACCGAGGGCCGCGGCCTTGCGATCAGCGTGTTGCTGTTTGCCGCAGCGGCGTTGGTGCCGTTGATTGCCGACGGTTATCCGCTGCAAATCGGCATCTCGATCGTCATGTACACGGCGCTGGCGACGTCCTGGCTGTTGTTCTCCGGGCCGACCAACTACATCGCCTTGTCGACGGCGGCGTTCTTCGGGATCGGGATGTATACCGCCGCCGGCGGCATTGATCTGGTGCCGTATCCGGTTCTCATCGTCGCCGCCGGCATCGCCGGCGCCGCGCTCGCCGCGGTCGTCGGGCTGGCGACGCTGCGCGTCTCCGGCGTTTATTTCGTAATCTTCTCGCTCGGCCTTGCCGAACTGGTGCGCCAGGTCATGACCTGGCTGCAGCATGTGCTCGGCACCATGAGCGGCCTCTATGTCACGATCGAGCGCAGCGAGCCGATGTACTACTGGCAGCTCTTGCTGCTCGCCGCTGTGATTTTCCTGGTCGGCTGGCGGATCGGGCGCTCGCGGCTCGGCTTTGCGCTGCGGATCATCGGCAACGACGAATTGGTCGCGGTTCACTGCGGCATCAACACGGCGCGGGCCAAGGTGGTGCTGTTCATCATCTCCAGCACATTCGCCTCGATCGCGGGTGCGCTGGTTGCGCCGCGCTGGGGCTATGTCGAGCCGGTCGTCGCCTTCAGTCCGTTCGTGTCGTTTCAGGTGGTGATCATGGCGCTCCTTGGCGGCACGCATCGCCTGTGGGGGCCGCTGCTCGGGGTCATTCCGTTTGTGCTGGTGTGGGAATTGATCGCCGTCTATTTCCCCAACCAG
This sequence comes from Xanthobacteraceae bacterium, assembly GCA_035566615.1. GTDB lineage: Bacteria > Pseudomonadota > Alphaproteobacteria > Rhizobiales > Xanthobacteraceae > BOG-931. The sequence continues at coordinate 8,715 of DATMQV010000183.1, read as the reverse complement.
ACGACTTTGCTGCTCGGCGTATGCTTTCTGCTCATTGTCTATGTCATCCCGAACGGGCTGCTCGGCCTTGTTGAAGATACGATGAACAGGCGCAGGAGGTATGAGGCCGGGCCGGCCGCGGCCGCGGCGCTTCCCATCGACATTTCGGCCAACGTTGCCGCGCAACCGGCCGTCACCGCGGACAAGAAATAATGCTCAGCCCCGCGATCACCGAAGCACTGACTGCCGGCGCTGTCACCAAACGCTTCGGCGGTCTCGTCGCGGTCGACAATATGTCGTTCAAGCTTGCCGAACGGGAAGTCCTCGGCCTGATCGGGCCGAACGGCTCCGGTAAGACCACGATGATGAATCTGATTTCCGGCGCGCTGAAACCGACCTCGGGCGAGATCAGCGTTTACGGCGAAGCGGTCACCGGCAGGGGCGCCAGCAAAGTCGCCAGAAAGGGCATCGCCCGCACCTTCCAGCTTGTGCGCATGCTGCCGACGATGACGGCACTGGAAAATGTCGCGGCTGGCGGCGTATTCGGCCATGCGCGGCGCTGGGGCAAGGAACTCGACGACTACGCGCACGCACTGTTGGAGCGGGTGGGCTTGCCGAATGCCGCGAGCGCGCCGGTATCGGCCCTGACCTACATCGATCAGAAGCGCGTGGAGCTGGCGCGGGCGCTCGCCTCCGAGCCGAAGATCCTTCTGCTCGACGAATGGCTCGCCGGACTCAATCCGACCGAGCTCAAGATCGGGATCACGCTGATCGAGCGGCTGCGCACCGAAGGCTGCACCATCATCATCGTCGAGCATGTCATGCACGCGATCCGCAGCCTGTGTGACCGCTGCATCGTCATGAACAGCGGCGCCAAGATCGCCGAAGGCACGCCCGCCGAGGTGCTGGCCGATCACGGCGTGATCCGGGCATATCTCGGAGACGAGAATGCTTGAGACCCGCAACATCTCGGTCTTTTACGGCCGTCATCGCGCGCTGGAAAACGTCTCGGCGACAGTGTCGCAGGGCGAGATCGTGGTCATGCTCGGGGCCAATGGTGCGGGCAAAAGCACCTTCATTCGTGCCATCGCCGGGCAGACCCGCAAGATGGAAGGCGGCGCGGTGTTGATGGATGGCACCGACATTACGCGGCGCCCGCCGCACGAGATCGTCGAGACCGGCATTGCGCTGGTGCCCGAGGATCGTGGCATTTTTGCCGATCTGACCGTGCAGGAGAATCTGGTGCTCGGCGCGCATCCCCGCCGCGCCCGCGCGCTCGAGGCGGAGAATCTTGAGCGTGTGCTGAGCCTGTTTCCGAAGCTCAAGCAGCGCCGCAAGCAGCTCGTGCGCACCATGAGCGGCGGCGAACGCCAGATGGTTGCGGTCGGCCGCGCCATGATGTCGGCGCCGACCATCCTGTTGCTCGACGAGCCTTCGCTGGGCCTGGCGCCGCTGCTGACCTTGGAGCTGTTCCGCACGCTCGCGCGCATCAAGGAAACCGGCATGGGCATCTTTTTGGTCGAGCAGAACGCCAAACAGAGTCTGGCGATCGCCGACCGCGGCTACCTTTTGGACAACGGTCACATCGTCGGCGCCGACAGCGCCGAAGCGCTTCGCAAAGACGAAAAAGTCAAAGCCGCCTATCTCGGCGAATAAGTTCCTTCACGATTGCCGTACTTATTAGAACAAAAGTTCACGCGCTGAAATTTCATAACGCGCTCCGCGCGCTGAACGAAAAAACTTTCCAAGGTTTCCCGTCGTAGAATTCTTGACCGGCGAGTGCGCGGCCGTATTCGGCGTGCCCGCAAAAAAAAGAATTTTGTCGCAACACAAATGATCGAGACCAATTCATTCGCTCGAACGCAAATCCCGCGATTGAGAGTCTCTTATTTTTGTTTGCTGCATTGACTCTTTGCCTCGCGCAATGGCGACATCGCCCACTCAATTGGCGTTTTGCGCGCGCGTGGGGGGTTTCGCAAATGGATAAATCGGTATTGGCGCTCACCAACGGGCTGAGCCCGGGGCTCGGCTTCGCGATCATGGTCGGGCTCGGCGTTTTTCTGTTGGCGTTGTCTTTCGCGATCAAGACCACACTCGTTCGCAATACGCACGATTTCATCATCGCCGATCGCAAAGTCGGCTTCGGATTTGGCGTCGGCTCGGTCATCGCGGTGTGGACTTGGGCCATGGCGGTGATGATGAGCTCGGCGATGACCTACCAGTGGGGATTGTCCGGGCTGTTCTGGTTCGTCGTGCCGAACGGTTTTGCGGTAATCGCGATGATCCCGTTCGCGCGCATCCTGCGCAGGAACATGCCGCAGGGCTATACGATTTCCGAATTCGTCAAATACCGCTTCGCACACTCGAAAGTGGCGTCCGGTATTGTGACGCTGACGATGATCTTCGGCATCCTGCTTGAGATCCTCATCAATCTGAAGGGCACTTCGGTCGTCATCTCGACGGTGTTCTCCGTCGACTGGAAGGTCGCCGCCATCGTCGGCATCGTTTGCGTGCTGACCTATTCGTATTTCGGCGGGCTGTGGACCAGCGTGATGACCGGTACGCTCAATACACTGATGGTTACCGTGCCGGCGGCGATCGTCGTGGCTGCGGTCTTCGAGCATGTGCAGGGCGGCGCGCCGGCGGTTTTCGACGCCGTTGCGGCGGCGAACCCGCGCAATCTTTCGGTGCTGCGTCCGGACGCGGCTGCGGGCTTCGGCATCACGCTCGCTTTCGGCCTCCTGGCCGCGACCGTCGCGGATCAAACTTTCTGGCAAAAGGTCTGGGCGATCCGCGGAACGGAAGTTTCGCGCACGTTCTTCTGGGCCGGTGCCTTGTTCTATCCGATCCCGATCTGCCTCGGCATGCTCGGGCTGGTCGGCATTGCCTTTGGGCTGACGGCGGCCGACATCGGCGGTGACATCGCGGCCGTTGGTCCGTATGTGGTGTCGCACATCGGCTTGCCGCTGGCGCTGGTCATCCTTTACGTGCTGTCGATCCTCGCGGCCTGCTATTCCACCATCGACGGTGCGAGCGCCGCCTTGTCTTCGGTGGTCGCCGTCGACATCGTCAAACGCTATTGGCCGGCCACCAAGGAAGGGCCGCTGTTCGTCATCACCAAATTGTCGATGCTGCTCGGCGGCCTTGTGGCTACGCTGATCGTGCTTTCGGGCGTCGATTTCACCACGCTGGTGTTGACCACGTATGCGCTCAAGACGTCGATCCTCCTGCCGCTGGTGCTGGCCATTCTCTGGCCGCGCACCAACACCGTGGGATTCGTCGGCGGCGTGGCGCTCGCGATCTTGATCGGCATGCCGATCTACGAAACCCAGGGTGAGTTGATCGGAACGTTGTCGATCGTCGCCATCAGCGGCATCACCGTGGTGATCGCAGGTTATGCCGGCAGCGCGCGCTTCGATATCGCGAGCTTGCGCCGCGTTGGCGATGATATCGCTTCGGAAGCGCCGGCGGCGATCGCTCAACCGGCGGAGTAATCTGGCGCGACGCTCAATCGCAATCAGGAGGACGGCTATGTCCACGATCTTTACGCTCATTGTCATTCTCGGCTTGATCGGCGCCGCGACGTTTTTAGTCGGCTTCACCAAGGGCGTGCGCGAGGCGGTCAGCGAATATCGCAATCCGCAGCCCGAGGGCGCCTGGAGCGATGAGGGTCACTACGGCCTGAGCGCGCTGTTTGCGGTCGTGGCGTCCGCAGTCGTGATCGCTCTCGTCGGGGTGGCGCCGGCCTGGATCTATGCCGGGCCGCTGCTCGCCATCGTCACCGCGACCGGTGTTGGCGTCGCATTCCTGGTCGGCAACAGGCGGCCGTCTGCCGCGCCTGGGCCGAAAGCGTGAGGCGTTTCGAGGGCCGATGGGCGCGGTCTGATTGGAGTTGATTTGTGAAGAAGCAGAACAAGAAACGCGCACATCTTCTGGGTTTCATCCAGCACGGCGTGAACAGTCACGCGACCGGAATGTGGCGTCACCCGAAGGACAAGGTCGGCTGGCATTTCGCGCGGCCCGAATATTGGCAGCACATGGCGCGGACGATGGAGCGCGGGCTGTTCGACGGGATGTTCATTGCCGACGAGCTTGCACCCTACAACACGCACGAGGACAGCTCCGATGCCATCGTGCAGTGGGCCGTGCAATGCCCGACGCATGAGCCCTCCACCATTGTTCCGATCATTACGACGGCGACCAAGCATCTCGGTGTGGGCGTCACATTGTCGACCGCCTTCGAGCACCCGTACTCAATGTGCCGGCGGCTTTCGAGCCTCGACCATCTGTCGAACGGCCGCGTCGCCTGGAACATTGTCTCATCGTATTCGAAGAGCGAGTGGGACGCTTACGGCCACTCCATGACCGATCGCTCCGGGCGCTACGAGCGGCTCGATGAGTATATGGAGGTCTGTTATCAGCTTTGGGATTCTTGGGAGCCCGACGCCATCGTCGCCGACAAGGTAAGCGGCATCTATGCCGATCCGGCCAAGGTCAAAGTCGTCCATCACGAAGGCAAATACTACAAATGTCACGGCCGGCATTTTTGTGCGCCGTCCCCGCAAGGCCGACCGGTGCTCTGGCAGGCCGGCTCATCCAATCAAGGGCGGGACTTTGCCGCCAAGCACGCCGAGGCGATTTTCGCGGTGCATCCGAATGTCGACCGCATGAAGCAATATGCGGACGATCTGAATACGCGCATGGCGACGAAGTTCCATCGCGAGCCCGGGTCGGTCAAACTGATCTACGGCCTGCAGACTGTCGTCGCCGAGACACGCTCGGAGGCGCGCGAAAAATACGAGCGCATCAGGGCGTGCATTCCGCCCGAAGGCGCGCTGGCGTGGATCTCCGGCCACTTCGGCCTCGATTTTTCCAAATATTCGCCGGACGAGCACGTGCGGAATATCGAGGTGCCGGGCATCCAGGGCTTGTTCGACTCGATCATTTACGCCAAGGGCGGCGCGCCGGTGACGGTGAAGGAAGCGGCGATGATCTACGCGCAAGGCATGGGCATGCCGGTCGCAGTCGGCACGCCCGCGGATATCGCCGACGAGATGGAACACTACATGGACGATGGCGGCGCCGAAGGCTTCATGCTGATCGCCACCTATACGCCCGGATGTTTCGAGGAGTTCGTCGATCTCGTGGTGCCCGAACTACAGCGGCGCGGGCGCTTTCGCACCCGCTACGGCGGCGCGACGCTGCGCCAGAATTTGCTCGAAGCGTAAAGAAGGTGTCGCGGCCGGCGGGCGTTTTATGCGGCCGGGAATAGGCTGCCCCACACGCCGCGCAGTGTGCTAAACGCCTCGTCGAACGGCGCGACGATGAGCCGCTCGCCGTCGCGTTTGAGAAGCTCCGAGCTGCTCGAGTTTCTCGAGCGCGTCGCCGACGTCGAAGTCGACGTCGATTGCGAAGGTCGCACGCAGCCAGTCCTCGATGCGGCAATCGAGTTCTGCCGCGATCGGCGGCGACGCTGCTTCATGCAGGAAATGGTAGGCGAGGAACGCCTCTTTGACTTGCTGTTCCTCGGCGGCGCCGATGACGTAGTCGAAAATGCCGGCATTATTGTTGATATTGCGGTAGTAGATGTTGTCGGTCAGCTCCGTCTGATATTTGAGCGACTGGCGCTGATAGCGCACCCATTGGGTGACGATGAAGCCGCCGAGCGCGACCAGCGCGCTCAAGGCCGCAAGCGCCGTCTTCATATCCTTGTCTTCGACGCTGGCGCTAAGGCCCAGATAAAAGCCGAGCACCAGAAACAATACGGTGATGGTGGTGTAGAGATTGATCAGGATCGGAATGCCGCTGGCGAGCGCCGGCACGCCGAGCACGAGCTTGTCGGCATTGCTCATCACCACGCGGGCATTCGGAAACAGCGCTTTGAGGTCGCCGCTGGCGATGTTGCGGAAGCATTTCAGCAGCACCGAGCCGGCCGGGATCTTGCGGCGCTCGAGCTGGCGCAGCTCGCGCTTTGAAGCGATCTCGGCCTTTGGGCGCATGGCCGCGAACAGCGCCACGTCGTCATAGACGTCGATTTCGATCTTGCGGCGGCGCCAGCCGAACCATTCCACGCTCTCCAATACTTCCTTGTGGTGCCCGCGCCGGTAGAAGCGCACCTCGCGGAAGTCGCCAAGCTTTGCGTTCACGGCAACGCGCAGCACCGCGCGCTTGTCATGGGCGTCGCCGATTTCCGCGTGCGCCAACTCGGTGAAATTGGCGACCTTCAGAACCCGATCGAGCGATTGGACCAGATCGCCGTAACAGCGTTCGAGCACGGCCGGATCGGTCGTCGGGTGCTGCGCCACCTGCGGGTTGAAATAGTAATAGTCGCTCCGCAGGCGCTCGAGCATTTCGAAATATTCATAGTGATAGATCGCGGCCAGCATTTCGCACAGCCGGCGGAACTTCTCGCCGCCGGCGGGATCCGCAAAGGCGCGCTACCGCGCGAGCGCCGAAAGAATGTCGTCCTTGCGGACCGGGAGGTAGCGATCGCGTGCTTCTGCCACGAGCCGTCCCCAATGCGTGCCAGAGCATGATTGCGAAAAGTGGAAGCCGGTTTTCGGAATACATCATGCTCAAACAAAATGCGCTAGTGTTCACCCAAGTGGAATGATCGGAAGCACCAGATGGCTCGGGTGTTGCTCGTCGTGATAGATTTTATGGACCACCGTCTTGCTGCTGCAAATGTGATACGGCGCATATTCGACATCGTGCGCGCCGGCAAGTCCGCTCGGCAGATCGAGGCTGGTGATGTCGAGGCAAATGCGGTGGCCTGCTTTGAACAGGTTGCCGGTCGACAGAATCTCGATCCTGTATTCCTCGATCTTGCCGGGCTCGACCGGCCTCTGCGCCGCGCGGGTGAGCGGATGCCACGGCCGCCACGGCTTGGAGCGCTCCGGATCGATCGCGCGGTGCGAGGCTTTCAGCCAGCCGCGGGTCAATTCGCGCTCGGAGAGGCCTGTGGGAATATCAACCTCGCCGGGCCGCGCCGTATGCACCGAAACGTCCGGGCCGACATCCTTGAGAATGACGATCCAGTTCGTGTCGTCCTGGTCGATGGTGGCATAGAGGTTCAGCGCCAGCGGGCCGATGATGAGCGTATCCTCCGGCAGCGGGTCGGTCATGTAGCGCAGTCGCGCGATCTCGTTGGTTTGTGTCGGCGGCATCTGCACGAAGGTGTCGGGCTCAAGCCGGCCATTGCGCGCGCCGGGCACGTACGGCTCGGGGCGCAGCCGTCCCCAACTGTGCAAATAAAGCTTGCTCCATTGCGTTTCAGGAAGCGGCCAATCCTCGCCGGTGCGCCATTGATTGGCGCCCATTACCCAAACCTTGACCGGCGGCTCATCGAGAATCCCGGTGTCCTTGCCCTTTAGCCAATGGTCGTACCAGCGCAGGATCTCATCGTGGAAGGAATGAAACGGCCGCTCCAGGTGCGCCGGCCCGGTGATGAGGAGCTTCTTCGGCACGCCGTGGACTTCCTGAAACCATTGCTGGCTCCCCTGCAGGTGCAGCTTGTAAGTGTAGGCGTACCAGCCTGAGCCCGTGTAAAAAGGAATCTTGATCCGCGACATTTTTTGTTTGGTCTTTTCCACGATGTCGTCTGGATCGTAGGGATTGAGCACGGTGTCGTAGACCAGCGGCATGGTCTGGCCTTTTTCCACGATGACGTTGAAGATGTTCGGATCCATCATCAGGTCGGGATTGCTCATGGCCGCACGCCAGAGCTTGTCGGCGTCGCCGGTGAGCTGGCCGGGCTGGCCGCGATTGACGTGATAGACGGCGCCGCCGTCGAGCAAAAACACCATCGTGTGGATCACGCCGCCCGGATAGAAATCGCGAAATCCCCACTGCCCGTAGGCGCCCATCGAGTCGTAGGGGAAGATCGCCTTCAACGACGGTGGCTGTTGCGCCGCCGCTTCAAACTGCGCGCCACCGAACGCGGAAATGCCGATCATGCCGACATTGCCGTCGCACCACGGCTGTTTGGCGATCCATTCGATCAGATCGTACATGTCCCATTCGCCCGTGCCGCCACCATCGGACTTGCCGGTGCCGCGAATATTGCCGCAGACATGCACATAGCCGCGGCGCACCAGATAATCGGTATCGCCACCCTCGGCGCCGCCAAACCACATGCGCGACCAGGCTGGCTGTGCCCATTGCACGGCTTCGGCGAATTCCGGGGTTTGGTATTCCTTGTTATGCGGCGCGATCGCCAGCAGCGCCGGAAACCTGCCGTCGATATTGGGCCGATAGATATCGACGCAGAGATGCTTGCCGTCGCGCATCGGCACCATCACGTCGCGCATCTCGACGATGCCGTCGCAGACGATCGGCGCCTTGTATCCAGGAGGCGGGTTGTGTTGATCCGGCACGGCCAATACGGCGGTTGTGCTCTTTCGCGAGATCCCCGCAGCCATTGATGCCTCCCCTTGTGCCGGGGAGGTCATGTCTCCCCTATTCAAGGAGATGCATACATTGTCCGTGCGTCGGCCGTGAAGCCCCTGCGCGATTAGCGCGAGTCGGCATAGGGGTGACCAGATCGCTGAAGCCATGCGCGATCATCAGCCGGAACGACGGCGTCAGCGCCAGCAATTGCCGTACCCGGCGTGGTTGGCCTCATCATGGATGGCGAAACGCCGGCGCAAGTGATCCGGGCCTAGTGAAACAGGGGAGCACATTGTTGACCGCCATCTCGACCTCCTGCTTGCGCCACGCGATCGGATCCGGGTCCTG
>DATMQV010000182.1:0-56593 GCA_035566615.1 Xanthobacteraceae bacterium | reverse complement strand
GCCGCCTGGGATCGCGCGGATCAGGCGGATGGCGCTCGAGCGTAGCGCCGTCGGCGATGCCGACCAAGTCGGCGCCGAGCGCACGCGCTTTCGCCTTGATGTCGGCCGCGCTGAGCGGCTGCTTGAACGCGGAGACCATTACGTGCGTCCGTCCTCGTCGGCGGCAGCCAATGCCTTTTCGCTGCGCTGCTGCTGCAGTTTCTTGAACTCCTGCAACTGCCGCGCCACTATGCCCTTGTAGCCCTCCGGTCCGACCCAGCGCTTGTTCCAGTCGTTCAGTCCCGCGATCGACGCGCCGCTGGCACGATTCTCGCGATAGCTTTTGCCGAGCGCGACCTTCTCGGGCGTCTTTTCCGGGATGGCTTTCTGCGCGTCGGCGAGATGCGCGTGATAGTCGTTGCCGACCGGGCAAACGGCGAGACAGCGCGGACAATCGCCGAACGAGCCGACAACGCGCAGCAGCCCCTGCCAGAAGCCGAAAACGTCGCGCGAGCACGCCATCCGCTCTTTCTCGCCGCGCGGTGTGTCGATGAAGCGCTCGAAGAATTGCAGGATGGTCGAAAAGCCGAACTCCTGCGCTTCGGTGGCGCAATTGCGCTTGTCGATGCCGAAGTGCAGCACGGCATCGGCCGGGCACGCGTGCAGGCAGCGGCTGCAGGATTCGCCGATGCACACCTGCTCGGTGATCGGGCGGTCCGGCTCAAGCTCGAGCTCGGTGAGAATGCCGGTCAGATAAACGCGCGGACCGAATTCCGGCGTCAGGATGTTGACCTCAAGCCCGAGCGTGCCGAGCCCGGCTTCAACGCCCAGGTGGCGCGTCGAAAGGCGGCCGTAGCTCGCGCGCTTATAGTTCCAGTCGGTTTCCTGCGCAGCGGTGACGAAGGCCGGGTGACCGGCGTCCTCCAATTCCTCGGCGAGGCGGTAGGCGACCTTGTCCATTTTCCGCAGCACCAGCATGTCGATGTACTGCACCGGCACGTTGGTCTTGCAGCGGAACGCGCCGGCCGGGATGCGCTGCACCAGCACGATCACGCTCTTGCAGTAAGGCGAGATACGCTCGGGCGTTTGCGGCCAGCGCGGATCGGGCGGGAACGCATTCAAGGCCGCGGCACTGGCGATACCAACCAGATCGGCGCCCAGCTCTTTGGCGCGGCTTTTGACGAAGGCCGCGTTCAGTTCAGCCATTTGGACGAGTCCACATGCACCAGTCCGCGCCGGACACTGTCTTCGCCGCTCAAGGATTCATTTTAAGCCTAAAGTAGTTTGCCTGTGAAGCCCGCGGCAGACGCCGTCCGCGGGCGAACGGCAAAATTCGCCGCTGCGCGGCCGCTCGTTCGGCCTTATTGCGGTTCCGCGACGGGCTGACCGTTCGCCTGCATACGCGCCTCGATCTCCTTTTGCGGCCAACCGGTGACGTCGGCAAGCGTTTGCGCCTCGCGCTTCAAGCGCGCCGGCAGGGCCGCGCGGTAGGCATCGCCGGCCGCGCAGCTTTCCCTGATGACCGCGGGATGACGCATGATGTAGCGTCCCTGGAAATTTTCGCGGTCGCCGGTCTCGATGAAAGTGAGATCTTCGGGAAACGAGACCGCGTCGTAACGCACATGCAGCCGCGTGACGTAGGGGGCATTGCCTAGTCCGCCCCGCGGCGCGCGTCTGAGCAATTCATTGCCACCGGCGGCGACCCATCCGGCTCCCAGCGCGGTAAGTTCGGCGACAGTCAGCGGATCGGTGGCACAGGGATCGCACCAGCCCATATCCCAGGCATATTCCACGAACACGGCGTGCATTTTCTCGCGCGCGACCGCGCGATCGAAAGCGGCGCGGTAGAAGTTGGCGAAGTCGTCCTTGACGAACAGCGGCACGTCGAAATCGGATGGCACCCTGACGGTGCGGTAATTCGCAGCTTCCACGCGGCCGCGTTTGCTCAAGGTAAAGACGATCAGGTCTTGTGGCCCGTTGGCGTTCACGGTGCCTAGCCGCAGCGGCAGCATGAATTTGGCGGTCTCGTAGCGCACCTGAAGCGGCCGCAGATAGGCGCGGCCGAGCTGCTGCATGCGCCCGAGGTTCACCTTGGCGACGAAGAAGCGCATCTTCTGTTTGATGTAGCTGCCGACGACGGGCTCGGCGCCGGCCGGGATCTTGTAGCCGTTGTCGTTGAGCCAAGCGATCAGCCCGTCGCTTTCCTCGGCCGAAAGAATCAAGACGTCGTATTCCGCGACATCGTACTTGGCCTCGATCTTGACGCCGCGATAGGCAATGTCACCCGGACCCACGACTTTTGGTCATTGCCCTCACGCGCGCGGCGGGCAGCGCGCCCACCATCTGCGGGGCGCACGGGTCCGGATCGTGATACTCGACCAGCCGCGGCGCCGTGTAAGCGTCGAGATGATCGACCGTCGCGGGCTCGACCACGTCGATCTGATTCCTTTCGATGAAAGTGGGAACCGGAACGACCAGCGCGAACTCGTTCGGCTCGCCTTCATAGTCGCTCGCCGGTCTGCTGACCGTCGCGTGTCAGCACCACTTTCGACGACTTGTTGAACATCTTCGAGTCGGCCTTGGCGACATAGAAACCGCAGAAGGCGCCGGCCGGCGCGATCGAGAGCGCAAGCTGCGCGCCAATGGCGGCCAGCGCGACACTCGCCTGCAGACCAGAACGGATATTTCGCATCATCGAGACGCTCCCTGGAGGTTGGAAGACCATGCGAACCTTTGGGCCGGAAGAAGCCGGTCGAGCAGCAGCGTGACCGGCGAGAGGACGATCAAGGCCGCATAAAGCGCGGGCCGCATCTGCATGAAGAAGGCGAGGTAGTGCGCAAGCGCCGCCACGGCCAAGGCGAACAGCAAACGGCCGAGCCGCGAATCCGGCGTGGTGCGCGGATCGGAGATCATGAAGAAGGTGAAGATCAGCAGCGAACCGCTTTGCATCTGATGCAGCGGAATGGCGAGCGGATCGCCGAGCCAGAGCGCGCGGCCGGTGAGCAACGCGGCATGGCTGACAAGAAAGAACAGCGCGATGTCGGCGCGCTGCGCGGCCTGCAACACCAGAATGGCGAGAAAGGCGACCAGCGTGCCGAACCAGATGCTGGCGCCCCATTGGCCGGGCGAAATCCACACATCGCTCGATATCAAAAGCAGAACCACAATGGCGAAGCCCGCGGGATTCCAGATGTGCTTGCCGTCGATGCGCAGCAGGAATTTGGACGCAATCGCGATCACCCCGGCGATCCCAGCCAGCCAGGGCTCGTTCGCGCGTAACAGCAGGCTCAAGGACAAGCCGGTGATCAGCGCCGAGCGCAGATCGATGCGCTGCCCGAATAGATGCGCGCAAACCGCTTGCGTCGCCAGCGCGCCGGCAATCGCAAATGCGCTTTGCAGCGGCCTGGCGCCGAAATCGATCCAAACAAAATTGACGGCAAGCAAGGTTGCGAGCGCCACGATCTGAAAGTGGCGCGCATCAGACCACCAAGCGCGCATGGACGTTCCCCTCGTGCGCGGACGGATGCACGCGAACCGCGACGCGGCCATGACCGGGCGATGGCCGGATTCGGGCGATGACGGACTATTTGCTTGATCGATTCGCGCGCGGCAGCCGGCAAGCGCTAGATCGAGACTGTCAGAACGACCGAGCCAAGTCCTTGGACGTCAAAGCGATAGGAAGCGGGCCGGTCGGGAAATTTGGTGGTGACGATGCTGCCGGTCATGACAACGTCGCCGGCGCGCAAGCCCCCGCCCTGTGCGGCAAGATGACTGGCGAGCCACGCGACCGGCTGAAAAGGATGGCCAAGCACATCGCCACCCGAACCGCGATCGAGCGGAGTGCCATCGACCGAGACCACCCCCTCGACCGCCGCCAGATCCGGCCAGGCGTGCACGAACTCGCCAAGCACGACGCCGGCGTTCCAAGAGTTGTCGGCAATCAGCGACAGCGCGTCCAAGGCGCGATAGTCGGCGCGGCGATCGTCGATGATCTCGACAGCCGGACATACCGCATCGACGGCGGCTGCGACCTCGGCCAGCGACGGCTCGCCCTTCGGCGCCAAATCGCGCTTGAGCCGCACGGCGATCTCGAATTCCACGCCCATCCGGCCGTAGGACGGCGCGTTCAGCACGGCGCCGGAGGCATGGACGCGATCCGACAGCACGACACCGGCGATCGGGCTATCGACACCGCACATGTCCTGCATGCGCTTGGAGGTAAGGCCGATTTTGTATCCAGCCCCGCCGGCGCGCCGCGCTTGCATTTGCAGCCGCACGTAATCGCGCTGGACCGCATAGGCGTCGGCCACACTCGCGATCCCGAATTCGGTTGCAAAGGGCTGAAACGGCGCGCCGTCCGCGTGCGCGCTCATCAGCATTACGGCGGCCTTATGTGCGTCCTGCGTCATGGTTTGTTCATTCCGTCTTTGCCATCGGGCCGCACTTTGCGCTGGCGCCAAGACCAAGCACTTCCCGGCAAGCGGCTGGTTTGCTACGCCTCGCTCCCCTGCCTCAAAGAAGGCGCCCTGCCTAGTGTCCCGATTCCGAAGTTCGCTAGAACTTGCGGCGCCTTCTAGAGCATGATCCCGAAAAGTGGAAATCGGTTTTCGGACAACATCGTGCTCAAAACGAACGATCTAGACCGTGATCCGATTCAATTGAATTGGATCACGGTCTGGTGCGAACTTCGGAATCAACAGGGACACTAGCAATTTATGGTGCTCGTGCGGCTTTTGGGATTTGAAGTTCCACTCTGAGTTTTCCGCTTGATCTTAGTAATTTCAAATCCGCCGCACGAGGCGCGGGAGACACGAAAATGCACGAGAATGATGCGCTGATCAAACGGCTGCCGAAATGCGAGCTGCACATCCACATTGAAGGAAGCCTCGAGCCCGAGTTGATGTTCGCGCTGGCGCGCCGGAACGGCGTCAAGCTGCGCTTCGACTCGATCGAGGCGGTGCGGCAGGCCTATCAGTTTCGCAACCTGCAAGACTTTCTCGACATCTATTATCAAGGCATGTCGGTGCTACTCACCGAGCAGGATTTCTACGATCTGGCTTTCGCCTACCTGCAGCGCGCGCATGCGGACAATGTCCGGCATGTCGAGATGTTCTTCGACCCGCAAGGCCATACGTCGCGCGGAGTGTCGTTTGACACGGTGATCGGCGGCTTGCACCGCGCCATCGGCGATGCCGGAAAGCAATTCGGCATAAAGGCCAGCCTGATCATGTGCTTTCTACGCCATCTCGAAGAGGCCGATGCGCAGAAGACGTTGGATTCGGCGCTGGCGTTCAAGGACAAGATCGTCGGCGTCGGGCTCGATTCATCCGAAGCCGGCAATCCGCCGAGCAAGTTCAAGCACGTTTTCAGCCGTGCGCGCGACGCGGGCTTTTTCCTCACCGCGCATGCGGGCGAGGAAGGCCCGGCCGGCTATGTATGGGAGGCGCTCGATGTTCTCGGAGTCGGGCGCATCGATCACGGCAATCATTCGCTTGACGATGAAACTTTGGTGGCGCGGCTGGCGCGCGAGCGCATGGCGCTGACGGTGTGCCCGCTTTCGAATCTCCGGCTGCGGGTCGTGCAGGATGTCAAAGCGCATCCGCTGCGGCGGATGATGGACAAGGACCTCGTCGTCACGCTCAATTCCGACGATCCGGCCTATTTCGGCGGCTATGTGAACGACAACTACCGCGCCGTCTCGGACGCATTGTCGCTCAAACGCGACGAGATCGTGGCGATCGTGCGCAACGGCTTTCATGCGTCGCTGATGAACGAGGCCGAGAAGCAAAAGGCACTCGCGGATGTGGAACGCGTGCTGGCGGACAGTGCGTGAACCCCCTACGCCGGCTGCATGGCCGGGCTGGGCTGGCGCGTGGAGACTTGCTCGCTGACGATGAGAAGCTGGGCGGCGAGCGCCGCCGCGATCACCGCCGGCTCTTTGCCCTTGATCTCCGTGATGCCGATCGGACAAATGAGCCGGTCCAGGTCGCCTTCCGGCAAGCCCATTTGCCGCGCGAAGCTCATGAAGCGGGCGCGCTTGGTTTCCGATCCGATCAGGCCGACGAAATCGAAGCTGCGCCGCCGCAGGGCCGCGAGCGAGATGTCGAAGTCGAGCGGGTGCGAGTGCGTCATCACCACGATCATGGCGTCGCGCGGCGCCTCGGTCAATTCGCGCTCGACCGCGTCGGTGCAGACCGTGACGACATTCTGCGGCACATATTGCGGAAACTGATCCGGGCGGCTGTCGATCCAGCGCACACTGAAAGGCAGCGGCGCCAGCGCCAGCACCACGGCGCGCCCGACATGGCCAGCGCCGAACAGAAGAACAGGCGTGGTCACTTCGCCGAAATGCTCCTGGAAACGCTTCGTGTCGAAGGCGCGCGGCGCCTCTTCCGGTTGTTTGCCCGCGGCGCGATCCGCCACCCGGCGCGCGATGCGGCCGTCGCCATGGACGCGGCTGTCCGTGAGGAAGGCGCCGGCTTTTTCCGCCTCCTCCAGCCGCCGCACGGCCGGCATGTCGGTCGCATCGAAGGTCTCGGTGAGCGTCTTCACCGCGCCGCCGCAGCATTGGCCGAGATTGGGGCCGAGCGGCCAATCGCGGAAAATCGCTGCACCGCGGCCAGCCGAAAGCGCCGAGCGGGCGGCCGCAATCGCCTCGTATTCCAGGCGGCCGCCGCCGATCGTGCCGTAAAAGCCGCCGTCCGGCTGCAATACGATGCGGGCGCCGGTCTCGCGTGGCACCGAGCCGGCGGCGCCAACGACACTCAGAAGCCCGGCTTTGCCGTGCCGCTCGATCGTTTCGCGAATGCGGGCCCAGACCTTGGCCATCGTCTGCCTGTTGCGCGCGCCTGTGCGTTTCTGATCTGCTCCGGACAAGCCGGCCTTCTCAACACATCGTGCTTGCCTACGAAGTTACAAGCGGCGCCAGCACCGCCACCGCATCGACCGGACCGAGCGCTTTCAGCACCGCTTCGGGGGTCGCCGGCGCATCAAGCGCCACCGGCTGGCCCGGACGCGCCGCATGGATCGCGTCCGCGATTGCGGCAAATACGGAAATGCCCAGCATCAGCGGCGGCTCGCCAACCGCCTTGGAGCGGTAAATCGTGGCCTCGCGGTTTGCGCCGTCGAACAGCGCGACCCTGAAATCCGCCGGCACGTCGGAAGCCACCGGAATTTTGTAGGTTGACGGCGCGTGGGTAAGCAGCCGGCCCTTGTCATCGTAGACGAGTTCCTCCGTGGTCAGCCAGCCCGCGCCCTGCACGAAGGCGCCTTCGATCTGGCCGATATCAAGCGCCGGATTGATCGAGCGCCCGACGTCATGGAGGATGTCGACTCGCCGGACGGCCATTTCCCCGGTGAGAATATCGATCGCCACTTCGCTGCAGGCCGCGCCGTAAGCGAAATAGAGGAACGGCCGCCCTTTCCCCCTGTCGCGATCCCAGAACAGCTTGGGCGTCTTGTAGAAGCCGGCCGCCGACAGATGCACGCGCGCGCCGTACGCCTTCTTGGTCAACTCACCGAACGGAATGCTCTCGTTGCCGATGAAGACGTGATCGTCGCGGAACGAGATCAGATCCTCGGCGACGTTCCAAGTCTCGCTGGCGAAACGAGAGAGCCGCGCTTTGATCTGGCGGGCGGCCTGCTGCACCGCCATGCCGTTGAGATCGGTGCCGGAAGACGCCGCCGTCGCCGATGTGTTCGGCACTTTGTCGGTCGAGGTCGCGCTGATGTGCACACGCTCGAGCCCGATGCCGAATTCCTCCGCCGCCACCTGGGCGACCTTCTGGAACAGGCCCTGGCCCATTTCCGTGCCGCCATGGTTCAGGTGCACGGAGCCGTCCTGATAAACATGCACCAGGGCGCCGGCCTGGTTCATATGGGTGAGCGTAAACGAGATGCCGAACTTCACCGGCGTGAGCGCAATGCCGCGCTTGAGGATCGGCGAGCGGGCGTTGAAAGCCGCAATCTCCTTCCGCCGGCGGCGATAGTCGGATGAGCGTTCCAACTGCTCGATCAGAACCGGCGCGACATCGCAGTCCTCGACCGTCTGGCCGTAGGGCGTGAGATCGCGGCTGGGGCCATAGAGATTGGCTTTGCGGATGTCGAGCGGATCGCGACCGAGGCTCCAGGCGATGGTGTCGATCACGCGCTCGATGGCCATCATGCCTTGCGGGCCGCCAAAGCCGCGGAAGGCGGTGTTTGACACCGTGTTGGTCTTGACGCGGCGCGTGTAAATCCGCGATTCCGGCAGGAAATACGCATTGTCGGAATGGAACATGGCGCGATCGACCACACCAATGCTGCAATCGGCGGAGCAGCCGCAGCGCGCATCGAGATCAAGGTCGAGCGCGCGGATGCGGCCGTCGGGGTCGTAGCCGACGGAATATTCGACCGCGAAATCGTGCCGCTTCCCGGTCATCTCCATGTCGGCGTCGCGATCGAGCCGGAACTTGCAGGGCCGGCCGGTCATGCGGGCGGCGACCGCGGCGAGCACCGCCCACTGGGTCGCCTGCGTTTCCTTGCCGCCGAAGCCGCCGCCCATGCGGCGCACGCGGCAGGTCACGAACGAGTCCGGCACGCCGAGCACGCGCGCAGTGACATGCTGCACTTCGCTCGGATGCTGGGTCGACGAATAGACCAGAACCGCGCCGTCCTCGCCCGGGACGGCGAGCGCGACCTGGCCTTCCAGATAAAAATGTTCCTGTCCGCCGACCTGAATTTTTCCCGTGCTGCGCAGCGGCGCCGCGGCAATCGTCTTGGCCGCTTCGCCATTGATGAAGGCGTAGTCGGGCATCACGGTTTCGCCCGACGCCCTGCCCTGCGCGACCGTCACATTCGGCGCTTCGGCATCCACTTCGATCTTGGCGCGCAGCGCGGCGCGGCGCGCCGCATCGCGCGAGGTGGCGGCGACTGCAAAGACCGGCTGGTGATGAAACAGGATGGTGTCCTGCACCAGGACCGGCTCGTCGGCGCTCCCCGGCGAAATGTCGTTCTTTCCTGGAATGTCGGCCGCCGTCACCACCGCAACCACGCCCGGCGCGTTGCGCACCTCGCTCAGATCGAGACTGCGCAGCGTGCCGCGCGCAACCGGCGTGCCGCCGACGGCGATATGCAGCGTGCCGATCGGCTCGGGGATATCGTCGATATATTCGGCGCTGCCCTGCACATGCTTGGCGCCACTGTCATGCGGCAGCGGCTTGTGAACATGGCGCAGCGGCGCCTCGAGCACGTCGCTATTCGGCGGCATCGGCAAGTATCCGGTGATCCACGACGCGCGTGACCTGCGGGCTCACGCCCGCGATTTCGGCCAGCGCCTTGACGATGAGATTGCCGGCGACGCGGCTGCGATAGCCGGCGCTGGCGCGCAGATCGGTGAGCGGCGTGAAATCCTTGCTGACCGCATCGACCGCCCCTCGCCAGCCACTCGCGTTCGCAAGCGACAAGCCGCGCAATTTTTCTTCGACGGCCTTTGCGCGTTTGGGAATGCCGGCCATGCCGCCGAAGGCGACCCGCGCGTCCGTAATCCGGCCGCCGTCGACTTTCAAACACAAAGCTGACAGCACCGCGGAAATGTCCTCGTCGAAACGCTTGGTGATTTTGTAGGCGCGGAAGAGCCAACCCGACGCAAGCTTCGGCACCAACAGGCTGCGCACAAATTCGCCCGGCTGGCGATCCTGTTTGCCGTAATCGAGAAAGAAGTTTTCGAGCGGCATCTTGCGCACTTGATCGCCGCGCCGCAGCTCCAGTGTGGCATTGAGCGCAATCAGCATCGGCGCGAGATCGCCGATCGGCGAGCCGTTGGCGATATTGCCGCCGACCGTGCCGGCCGCGCGCACCTGCATGGAGCCAAAGCGACGCAGCACTTCGGCCACGTCGGGATCGATCGAGCCGAGCGCCGGCGCCGCACGGGTGAGCGAAACGATGGCGCCGAATTCAAAACCCGCCGCGCTTTCTTCGACGGCGCCAAGCTCGGCCACGCGACCGACATGAATGATCTTCTGGAGCGGCGTGAGCTTCTTGGTGATCCACAGCCCGACATCGGTGGCGCCGGCGACGATGGTGGCGTCCGGATGTTTCATATAGAGCTGCGCGAAGGACTGCTCGCTGGCCGGCGCGGCGAAGAACGACTTTTCATCGCCGACGAACACATCCGCCTTGTCGTCAAGCGTGCGGATCGCCTGCAGCCGCGCCGCCGCCCTGCGCGTGAATTGATCGTCGGCGCCGGTCTTGCAGACTTCGAGCGCCGAATCCACGATCGGCCGATAACCGGTGCAGCGGCAGAGATTGCCGGCCAGCACGTCGTTGATGGTGTCGCGGCTGGTATGGCCGCCGCACGACTGATAGTGCGCGAACAGGCTCATCACGATGCCGGGCGTGCAGAAGCCGCATTGCGAGCCGTGCAGGCGCGCCATCGCTTCCTGAACGGGATGCAACGCGCCATCCTCGGCGAGGTCTTCGACCGTGATCAGCTCTGCGCCATCGATCTGGCCGAGCAGCGTGATGCAGGAGTTAACCGACTCATGCACCAGGCGGCCGTCGCGCTCGCGCGCCACCACCACGGCGCAGGCGCCGCAATCGCCCTCCGCGCAGCCCTCCTTGGTGCCGGTCGAACGCTCCTCAAGGCGCAACCAATCAAGCAGCGTAGCTCGCGGCGCAAATTGCTCGATGCGCACGCGCCGGCCGCTTCTGATAAATTGCAGGGCGTTTCGGGTCATCTCGCCTTCAATCAAACCGCGCGCATCCCCGGCGCGTCTTCCCGGCTCGGAGAGCACAACATTTGCGCACAACAAATAAATCTAGGCAAGTAATGTGCCAGCGCCAGCGGCTTGCACCGGAGCCTTGTTGTCCGCCGCCGGACCGTCAAGAATTCGCATCAATTGTCGGGGAAATGGACGCCTCCATGCCGCCGCTTGATCACGAAAAATTCCTGCGCCGCGCCTTTGAGGTGGCGAAGCGCGCCCGCACTCACGGCATTCACCCCTTCGGCGCGATCCTGGTCGGTGGTGCAGGCGACATCCTGCTCGAGGCCGAGAACGGCTATATGCCGGACCACGACATGACCGGCCATGCCGAGCGACTTCTTGCCACAGCGGCCTCGAAACAATTCGATCCGAAGTTCCTGGCGACCTGCACGCTCTACACTTCGGCCGAGCCCTGCTGCATGTGCGCCGGCGCGGCCTATTGGGCCGGCATCGGCCGCGTGGTCTATGGCCTGTCCGAGCGGCGGCTCAAGACCATCACCGGCAATCACGCCCAGAACCCCACGCTCGATCTGCCCTGCCGCACCGTCTTCGCCGCCGGACAACGGCCGGTCGAAGTGATCGGGCCGTTACTGGAGGACGAAGCAGCCGCCATTCATGCCGGTGTGTGGGATTGAGTTCTCCTTGCGGCGATCACTTGCTCGGCCGCGCTGACACCGGTGCGCCAGCCGCCGTGCGCGGTCGAGAAATCGTGGACCGAGCAGGCTTCTCCCGCGAAGAACAACCGGCCATCGACGGGCTCGGCGAGCTTCGGCCGGCAATCGGCAAAACCGGGCGACGCATACGAATAAGAGCCGAGCGAAAACGGATCGACGCCCCAGCGGTGAATACCGATCGGCTTGATGCGCGCGGCGAACGCGCTGCCAAAAAGGCCGACAAGATCCGACACGGCGCACTCAAAAAAAGTGCCGTCGCCGCCGGCTTCCAGTTCGGCGGCAAACCGTCCGCCGAAATAAACCTCGATCATCGGCCGCCCGAACGGCCGGAACTGATACGTGGCGGTGGCGGCGCGATCGGTGTGTCCAAACACACGCGTGTCTTGCCCGAATTCCTCGGCTCGTTCGAGCGACACGAATAACTTGTCGGCGAGCCCGAGCGGCAGGCCGCGCGCGGCCTCGGTCTTCTCCGGCAGCGCGGGCGTAAACAAAAGCCGCTCCGCCGCGATGAGCGTGCTCGGGATGGTGACGATCACATGATCGGCAGCAATCGTGCCCTTGGCGGTCTCGATGCGCAGGCGCTTACCGCGATGATCGATGGCGCGCACCGCGCAATCAAGCTCGGCCGGAAGATTTTCGCCGCACGTTCTGATCAGCGCGCCATAGCCTTTGACCACACGCCAGTTCACGCCGGTGTCGTGATAGCGGTCGAAATCTTTCGTCGAGACGCGATCCCATTCGGCCCCGCTGATATAGGTGCTGAGCGCATTGATCAGGCCGTTCCAGCGGCAACCCGGCTCCAGAAAATTCCCGGCTGGGGCGTCGCCGGCGCTCTCGGCGGCGCCTTCCAAGCGTGTGAAGAACGCATTCATCGCCGCCTGAAAGTCTTGCTGCTCGGCGGGCGGAAATCCAACGCCCAAAGACCGGCGCGCCCAGGGCGGTCGCGATTTGTCGATCTCTGCGCCTTGCTCCTGCGCGATCTTCACCCACGGATTGCGGTCGGCCGAATGCAGCCAGCCGCAGCCGAGATCGAGCGCGTATCCCGACTCGTCGATCACCGTCCAGGCGCGGCCGCCGAGTCGCGGCCGCGCTTCGACGATGAGGCAATCGACGGCCGCTTCATGCAACCGGCGCGCGGCGGCAATGCCGGCCGCGCCACCGCCCACCACCACGACATCGACATCGCTACGCGGCATGAAGGCCTGGCTCCGTGGCGAGCCAAGTCGCCGGTGCGGTCATCAAGCAGGCACGCGCAAATTTAAAATCGCTACAAACAAAGCATTCTTGCATAGGCGCCCGGCGGGATAACGGGTTGGCGGTTTACGCTATTGGTGCCAAGTTGTCTCGCGCACTTGTAGTGTCGAACACTTAAAGACCTCGCCGGGTTTCGCAACCATTAGGCTGCCGCCGCCAACCCCGAACAAAGTCCCTCTTGAACATTCAGCCAAAAGACACTGCGGCGCCGACTGCGCCGGCGAAACGCTCGTTCGCCGCGATGCGGTACCCGGGATTCCGCGTCCAGTTCGTCACCTTCGTGTTTGCGATGATGGCCGACAATATCGAGCACGTCATCAGCTACTGGGTGATGTTCCAGAAATTCCATTCGCCGGCGCTAGCCGGTTTCGCAATCGTCTCACACTGGCTGCCATTTCTCTTGTTCTCGGTCGCCGCCGGCGCGCTCACCGACCGTTTCGATCCGCGCCGCATCATCCAGTGCGGCATGCTGCTGTTCATCCTGGTGTCGCTTGGCTGGGGCTATTTCTTCATCACCGACACTTTGCAGATGTGGCAGGCGATGGTGCTGCTGGTAGTGCACGGCTGCGCCGGCGTGCTGTGGTTCACGCCGGTGCAGGTGCTGCTCTACGACATCGTCGGGCCGGCCGATCTGATGAGCGCGGTCCGGCTCAACGCCACCGCGCGCTATCTCGGCGTGCTGGTTGGGCCGGCGGCGGGCGGGTTCATCCTCCTCGCGCTCGGATCATCCTACGGCATCTTTCTCAATACGATCTTCTATCTGCCGCTCCTGCTCTGGCTGGTGAATGCGCCCTATGGGCCGCGCTTCCGCGGCGGCGCGCCGCCGCCGCGGCGCGCCGTGCGCGGCTTGGCCGACATCACCCACACCGTGCGCGCAATTCGCGATCATTCCGTCATTGTGTCGATGACGATCCTGGCCGGGGCTGCGTCGTTCTTTGTCGGCAACGCCTACAGCTCGCAAATGCCGGGCTTTGCGGAAGATCTCGGCCATGGCGATCCGGGACTATCCTACAGCATGCTGCTGGCGGCCGATGCCTGCGGCGCTTTCCTTGCCGGCGTCCTGCTCGAGAGCGGCGGACTATTGCCGCCGCGGCAGCGCACCGCCATCGTGCTCGCCATACTCTGGTGCGTCTCGCTGGCCGGCTTTTCTTTGTCGTGGAACTACCCGCTCGCGCTCGGCCTGTTGTTCGCCGCCGGGTTCTTCGAGCTGTCGTGCGACAAGCCTGGTGCAGATCAACGCACCGCTGGAGAACCGTGGACGCGTCATCGGCCTGTTCGCCATGGCAAGCTACGGCCTGCGCGCCTTCAGCGGCGTGTCGGTCGGGCTCCTTGGCAGCCTGATCGGCGTACATTGGTCACTCGCGGCCTCGGCGCTCGCCATGCTGGCGACGGCCGCGGCGCTGCTCACGCTGCCGTAGCGGAGCCGCTCGCGGCGATCAGCTTTCCGGCCGTACGCGTTCGCGCTCCAAAAAACTTGCGAGGCTTGTCGGCGTGCGGCCGAGCAGCCAGCGCAGCGTATTGGGATTGCCGATCAGGCCATGCTCAGCGTAGTAGCGGAACATCGCGGCAAGCGTGGCCCGCTCATACTCGCCCATGCCGCCGGCGCGGGCGCGCGCTTGCCACGCCGCAAGCGGCCCTTCCTCTGCGCGGACGCTGCGGCCGAGCGCTGCGCTGAGCACAGACGCGACTTCGGTCTGACTGAGCGCCGGCGTGCCGACAAGCTCGTAGGTCGCACCGCCATGACCATCTTGCGTCAGCACGACCGCCGCCGCCTCGCCGACATCGTCCAGATCCACGAGGCTCAGCCGCGTCGCCGCCGGATAGGGAAATCCGAACACGCCGTCGCGGACGATGCCGTCCCACACGCCGAGAATATTTTGCATGTAAGCCGTAGGCTGCAGCACGGTCAGCTCGAAGCCGGCCACGAACAGCATCTCCTCGACACGCATCTTCTGCCAATGATGCGGCATCGCCTCGATCTGCGGATGCAGCACCGAGTGATAGACGAAGCGCTTGACGCCCTGCGTTCGCGCCGCGGCGGCAACAGCGCCCGCATACGCAACCTCGTCGCGGCTGACATTCGGGCAGATATGATAGATCGCTTGCACGCCGGCAGCGGCTTGCGCCAGCGCGCGGGCATCCTCGAAGCTGCCGAAACTGACTTTGGCGGCGCCGAGTGCAAGCAGCGAACCGGCATGACTGGGATTACGGATGAAGGCACGCACCTGCGCGCGTTTCGCCGCCAATGCTTTCACGACAGCGTTGCCGCTCTTGCCGGCCGCCCCGGTGACTAAAATCATCGCACCATCACCGCTGGCTTCATCGCAATTTGGCCGTCAGCGCGAACAGGCGATCGGGACTGAGCGGAATCTCGTTCAGCTCGACTTTCTTGTCCAAAAGTCCGAGCGCATCCTCGATCGCCTGCGCGAACAGCGGCCCGACCGGAATGGCACCGGCTTCGCCGGCGCCCTTGATGCCGAGCGGATTGAGCGGCGATTCTGTCACGGTGTGCGCGATCTCCATATGCGGCACTTCGAGCGCGGTCGGCAGCAAATAGTCGGCGAGCGAAGCGTTGAGCAATTGACCGTCGTCATCGAACACGAGCTGCTCGTAGAAAGCATTGCCGATGCCTTGCGCCACGCCGCCGTGGATCTGGCCGGCCAGGATCAGCGGGTTGATGACCGTCCCGCAATCATGCACCACCACGTACTTGAGGACGTTGAGCCCGAAGGTCTGCGGGTCGACCTCGACGATCATGGCGTGCACGCCGCTTGCAGTGGCGCCGCCGGCCGGACCGAAATACTGGGTCGATTCGAGCCCCGGCTCAGTGCCGGGCTTCACCGCGCCGCGCATCGGATTGGCCTTGAGCGCGAGCGCCCCGAGCTTGACCGACTGGCCGGGGACGCCGACCACCCTGACTTCGCCGTCGGCGATTTCGAGATCGTCCTCGGCGCATTCGAAATGCTCGGCGGCGAGTTTAAGAATTTTCTGCCGCACCGCCTTGGCGGCTTCGTTCATGGCGTTGCCGGCGACGACGGCGCCGCGGCTCGCGAACGTGCCGGCGCCCCAATAGAACTGATCAGTGTCGCCGGTGACGACGTCGACGTCGGTGACATCGACGCCGAGCTGGTCGGCAACGATCTGTGCGAAGACGGTGAAGTGCCCCTGCCCTTGCGTGCCGATGCCGGTCGCGACATTGACCTTGCCGTTCGACTGCACCTGCACCTTGGCGCCTTCATAGGGCCCGATGCCGGTGCCTTCGACATAGCAGGCGATGCCGACGCCGACATGGCGGCCTTCGGCGCGCAGCCGCGGCTGCTCCTCGGCGAGGAACCTCTTGTAGCCGATCATCGCCAGCGCTTTGTCGACGATCGGCTCGTAATTGCCGCTGTCATAGGAGAGCGGCGCGAAGTCCTGATAGATGATCTCGTTGTTGTAGGGGAACGCATCCGGCGGAATGAGATTGCGCCGGCGGATTTCGGCGCGGTCGATGTTCAGCTCGTGCGCGGCGATGTCCAGGAGCCGCTCGATCACGAACACGCCGTGCTGGCGGCCGGCGCCGCGATAGGGCGTGACGATCGGCTTGTTGGTGAAGACGGCGGTAAACGTAGAGTCGTAGCTCGGCACCACGTAGGGACCGAGCAGCGTGCATTGTGAGTTGATCGGCACCGTCAGTCCGTAAGGATTGTAGGCGCCGGTATCGTGCAGAAACACGTCCTTGATGCCGAGGATGCGGCCGTCGGCCGAGAGCGCGATTTCCGCATCATGGGTCTGGCCGCGCTCGTGCGTGGTGGCGAAAAAATGCTCAAGCCGATCCTCGATCCATTTGATCGGGCGGTTGAGCTTTCGCGCCGCCCAGGGGATCACCACTTCCTCGGGATAGAACAGCATGATCTTCGGCCCGAAGCCGCCGCCGACGAAGGGGGCGATCACGCGCACCTGCCGCTCGCTCAAGCCGAGCATGCCGGCGAGCCCGTTGCGCAGGAACACCGGCGCTTGCGTCGTATCCCAGACCGTGAGCTGATTGGCGCGCGCGTCCCAATTGGCGACAATGCCGCGGGTCTCCATCGGCGAGGACGCGCCGTGATCGTAAAGAAAGCGCCGCGCAATGACGCGATCGGCCTTGGCGCGCGCGGCCGCATAGTCGCCGCGGCATTGCCGGACGTGAGCGGCTACGTTGGCGCGCACATCGTCGTGAACCGTCGGCGATGCGTCGCTCAGTGCCTTTTCCAGATCGACAACTGCCGGCAGCGGCTCGATATCGACCGCGATATCGCCGAGCGCATCCTCGGCGAGGTAGCGGCTGTCCGCCAGCACGACCGCGAGCGGCTCGCCCACGTGACGGACCTTGTCCTTGGCGAGCGGGACCTGTGTGCGCTGGTTGAAGATCGTGTCCTTGATGGGCGGCGGCGGCACCAGCAATGGACCCGGCGCCCAATAGCTGCCGAGGTCGGCCGCGGTATAGACGGCCACGACTCCTTCGCGGGCACGCGCCGCCGACACATCGATCGAGCGGATGCGGGCATGCGCCACGTTGCTGCGCAGGAAGGCGGCATAGAGCATGCTGGGAAGCTCGACATCGTCGACGAACAAGGCCTGGCCGCGCAGCAGGCGCGCGTCCTCGTTGCGGCGGATCGGAGCGCCGAAACTGCGCGTGCTCATGACGTGGATCCGCGCAACCGCTGCGCCGCAAGCTGCATCGCCTCGACAATGTGCTGATAGCCGGTGCAGCGGCACAGATTGCCGGAGAGGGCCTCGCGAATTTGCGCCTCGTCGGGTGACGGCGTTTCGTCGAGGAAGGCCTTCATGGTCATCAGAATGCCGGGCGTGCAATAGCCGCATTGCAGGCCGTGGCAGTCGCGCATCGATTCCTGCAGCGGATGCAGATGATCCTGATCCGGCGCCAGCCCTTCCACGGTGGTGATGCTGCGGCCGTCGGCTTGCGCCGCGAACATCAGGCACGAGCGGACCGCGGCGCCGTCGACGATCACCGTGCAGGCGCCGCACACGCCATGCTCGCAGCCGACATGCGTACCGGCGAGCAGGAGATCGTGACGCAGAAAGTCGCTCAGCAGCAGACGCGACTCCACGCTACGCCGATAGGGTGTGCCGTTGACGGTGACCGTAACCTCGTGCCGGTCAGTGTCCACGACGCGCCCGTTCGCTGGCGGTCGCCAAAGCGCGCGCGGTCAGGACGCCGGCGATATGGCGCTGATACTCCTTGCTGGCATGAATGCTGCCGCCAGGATCGATGGCGTTTTGCACCAGCGCGGCGGCTTCGGCGATTTCGCGCTCGCTGATGTGTTTGCCGATCAATGAGCGGCTCGCCTCATCGGCAAAGACCGGACCGTCGCCCGCGTTGCACAGCCCGATGCGGGCTTCGACGCATTGGCCCTGCGCGTCGAGCCGCAGCGTGCAGGCAACGCCGATGATGGCGAAGTCGCCGCGCCGCCGCGACATTTCCAAAAAGCAGGCGCCGGAATCGGCCGCCGCGACCGGCAGCTCGACTTCGGTCAACAACTCATCCGGCTCAAGCGCGGTGGTCAGCGCGCCGACAAAGAAATCGCCCGCCTCGATCCAGCGTTCGCCGCGCACCGACTGCGCATGCAGACGGCCGCCGAGCGTAAGCACGATCGCCGGCATTTCGGAAGCCGGGTCGGCATGCGCAAGATTGCCGCCGATGGTGCCGCGATTGCGGATCTGCGGATGCGCGATGACCGGCAGCGCTTCTGCGATGAGCGGCAATTTGACTTGCGTCATCGGATCGCGCTCGAGGCTGCGATAGCGCGTGAGCGCGCCGATGCGCAGGCGGTCGCCGCCATTGCGGATGCCGGCAAGCTCTTTGATCGGATTGATGTCGATCAGCACGGCCGGCTGTGTCAACCGGAAGTTCATGGCCGGCACCAGGCTTTGCCCGCCGGCCAGGAAACGCGCCTCGTCGCCGTGTTCGGCCTTCAACGCCAAGGCTTGCTCGACCGAGCGGGCAGCGACGTAACGGAAAGGCGCGGGTTTCATAACACGTAGAACGTACCAGGAAATGGTGGTCGGCGGCGAATATGAGGAGAGTGCGGGAGGGAGTCAAAGTTTCGCGCGCTCCTCTTCCACCGCTGCCAAAACCTGCTCAGGCGACAGCGGTTCGAAGCCGGGGCGAAACTTTTCGCGGCCCAGGCGATAGATCGCGTGATTGTACGGAACCGCAACGCCCTGCTCGGCGGCAAGCCGCACGATATAGCCAGTGATCGATTCAAGCTCGGTGTCCTGCGCGCCGCGCAGCACGACGTCCTGGGTCATGCTCGACATGCGCATGGCGCCCACCCTGCGCTCGAACAGGGGTCGCGTCAGCCAGCCCGGCAGCACCGCAACCAAATGAAGAAGCCCGAATGGCGGCATGCCGGCGATGCGATGCTCGCGATAGCCGGCGGCACGCACGACCTGCACCCCTTCCCTCAAAGCCTGAGTGAGGAGCTGCTGGTAGACGGCGAGGCTTGACAGCGGCCGCGCGCCGCGGCCCAGCAATGCATCGAGAGCGTTGGTGAGGTTGACCACGATCTTGCTGTGCACGGCATCCTGCAGGCGATCGGTGATCTCGGTCGGACAGCCGCGCGCCAGGATGGATTGCACCAGGCGGAGTTCGTCTTGCAACGAATTGTCCGGCGTGCCGATTAGCAGCGGTCCCTTGTGGCGATAGCCGACCACGACCGGCTCGTCGCGGCGCGCGTTGTAACCGACCACGCCGTAGATCACCTTGGAGAAGAATTCCGGCAGGATGCGCTGATTGTCGATGCCGTTGGCCGGCGACACGACAATGAGCCGGTCGCCGAGCTCTTCGCGGACCTGCCGCGCAACCGCGGCCAAGCTGTAGTTCTTCACCGCCAGTACGACGATATCGACATCGGCGACGTCGCCCGGCCGATCGACTAAGTCGACAGGAACGGTGCGGCGCGTCGTCTCCGGCTGGTCGAAGGCGTAGGTGGTGATGCCGCTTTGGCGCAGCGCAGCCTGGCTCGCGCCGTGCCCCATGACAAAGACCGCCGGATAGGTTTCGGCGACCCAGGCCGCCAGCGACGCGCCGATCGCACCCGGGCCGATGAAGAGGATTTTCGGTTGGCTCACGTTATGCGCGCCTCGTCGCAGAGAGACCGCAGCATATCCGCGTCATTGCGCGGCGCGAACGCGACGAAGCAATCCACGCTTCGCCGAGAAACCTGGATTGCTTCGCGGAGTTCACCATCGGGCCGGCCGCTTCGGGCCGGACCCGTTGGCTCGCAATGACCCAGACAGCGCGTGGAGCGGCGACGCCATGCGAAAATCTGGGTTCTCAGACCGGGAAATTTGCTGTTCTCTCCGCGATCAAAAGGCGTGGGAGGGCAGTGTGACCAAGGCGTTGGAAAAGACCTATGACGGCATCATCATCGGCGCCGGCCATCACGGCGTGATCCTCGGCAGCTATCTGGCAAAAGCGGGGCTGAGCGTTTTACTGGTCGACCGGCGCCTGCAATACGGCGGCGGCCTCACTACCAAAGAAGTGACCGCGCCGGGCTTCTATCACAATCTGCATTCCATCAATCATTTCCATATTTCCGAAACGCCGTGGTTCAAGGATCTCGGCCTCGAAGACCGCGTTACTTACATCACGCCGCGCTACGAATTCGGCCAGGCGCACAGCGATGGCACGGCGCTCGTCTTCGGGCGCAACCGCGAAGAGACCATCGCCAACGTGGCCCGCTTCTCGAAGAAGGACGCCGAGACCTTCCGCGAATGGAACCGCCGCGCCGAGGAGATCACCGCGCAAATCCTGATCCCCGAACGCTTCGCCGAGCCGTTGCCGCAAGTCGAACGCGAGGCGCTGCTGGAGACGACCGCAATCGGCCGCGATTTCCTTGCCGTCAGCCGGCGGCAGCCGCTCGACGTTGTGCGCGAGCTGTTCGAGAACGATCATGTCAAGCTTCTCTTCCTGTTCAAGGTTTCGCTGTTCGGCACCTGGCTGACCGATACCTTGTCGAAGACGAGCCCGATGGGCTCGGTGATCCGCGCCTTCGATCTCGAAACCGGCTACCAGCTCTGCCAGGGCGGCTCGTTCAATCTCGCGCGCGGCCTGATGGAGACTTTCACCGCCGCGGGCGGAACGTTTGCGCCGCAAGTCGCCATCGACCGCATCCTGATCGAAGGCGGACGCGCGCGCGGCATCGTGCTCGGCGACGGCAGAACCGTGAGGGCGCGGCAGTTTGTGGCCAGCACCATCGATGTGCATCAGACCTTCGAAAATCTCGTCAGTCGCGCGCAACTGCCCGCGGCATTCGCCGAAAAGCTCGACCGTTTTCAGTATACCGGATGGACGCTGTTCGGGTTGCACTTGGCTTTGCACGAGCCGCCCAAATTCGCGGCCGCCAAATTCGATCCGAACATCAACCGAACGCTGAAATGGAGCATCGGCGCGGAGACGATGGAGGACCTGTTCACCGCCTTCGAGGACGTCAAGGCCAATCGCGTGCCGCGCATCGTGCAGTTCGGCTCCGGCCCCTTGAGCGTGATCGATCCGACGCAAGCGCCGCCCGGCAAGCACACGACCTATTGCTGGCATGTCATGCCGTTCGCGCCCGATCTCGGCGGGCAGGACGATGAGGATTTCAAGCGCGAATTCGCGGAAAAGATCATCGCCACCTTTGCGCGCTACTGCCCGAACCTCACACGCGACAACATCATCGGGCAATACGTCTACACCGCCAAGGAATACACCCACGAACTGATCAACATGCGCAACGGCGACATCTTCATGGGCGCGTTCAACGCCGAGCAGGTAATGTACAATCACTTCGGCTACCGAACGCCTATTCCCAATCTTTACATGGCCGGCTCGTCCGGCCATCCCGGCGGCGCCATCTCGGGTGGAGCCGGATACATCACGGCCGGCATCATCGCCCGCGATCTCGGCGCGAAACTATGGTGGCAGCCGGCCGACGCCTCCGCAGCGCTCGGCGCGATCGCCCGAGCGGCATAACAACGAGAAGCGGGCTGGAGGAAGCATGTCCGAAACATTTTCGGTTGCCGACAAAGTTGTCGTCATCACCGGCGCCGGCCAAGGCATCGGGCGGAGTTTTGCCAAAGCGTTCGCCTCCGCCGGTGCGCGCGTCGTCATCGCC
Source organism: Xanthobacteraceae bacterium (assembly GCA_035566615.1). Lineage (GTDB taxonomy): Bacteria > Pseudomonadota > Alphaproteobacteria > Rhizobiales > Xanthobacteraceae > BOG-931. Next base: position 34,804 of record DATMQV010000182.1, on the reverse strand, counting down.
GAGCGCAATGTCGAGAAGGCGCGTGCCGTGGAGCAGGAGATCGCATCCGGCAACGGCCAGGCTCTGGTCGTCGAGACCGATGTCGCCGACGAGGACTCGGTCAACGGCCTCGCTGCGGCGATCGATCAGGCCTTCGGGCGCGCGGACGTGCTCATCAACAACGCCGCCATCTTTTCGACGCTCGAGATGCGGCCGTTCGATCAGATTCCCGTGCCGGAATGGGAGCAGGTGCTGCGCGTCAACGTGACCGGGCCGTTCCTGTGCGCGCGGGCCATGCTGCCGCTGATGCGAAAAAACAAATGGGGCCGCATCATCAACATGGCGTCGGGAGCGGTCACGCTCGGCCGGCCGAACTATCTGCACTACATCGCCTCGAAGGCGGCACTCGCCGGCATGACGCATTCGATGGCGCGCGAGCTCGGGGCCGAGGGCATCACCGTCAATGCGATTTTGCCGGGCGCGACCTACACGGAAATCGCCCGCAAGACCGTCACGCCTGAACAGAAGCAGCGCATCGTCGCCATGCAGAGCATCCCGCGGCCGCAGGTACCGGATGATCTGATCGGCGTCGTGATGTTTCTGGCCTCCGATGCTTCCGCCTTCATGACCGGCCAGGAATTGACGGTCGACGGCGGGGCGACCCATCCGTAAGTGCGTTTGCCGCTTCCCGAAAGCCATCGAAGGCCAGATGCGGCCCTTGACGCGCGCCGCCGCTTTTCCGGCTGAAGGTAGGCAAATCGCCGCATCACGGTCGCAATTCGCCTTTATCGGGGACCGCATTGCCCCCTATCATTATCGGGGACCGCATTGCCCCCTATCATTTTGAGCCGAAGCCCAAACGGAGCCTGATGCGATGCATCACCCCCTCATCGCCGCAACATTGATCCTCGCCGCACTTCCGCTCGTATTCGGTTCTGAAACCGGCTTTGCGCAGGGACAGCAGGGCCAGTCGCAGCAAGGGCTGCCGAACTTCAAGCCGCCGCCGATGGCGCCGATCAAGCCGTACCAGACCGTGGCGGTGACTTTGCCCAAGGATTTCACCGATCCGAGCTTCGTCGCTTTCCGCAAGCAATTGGGCGAGATCGCCGAGCACAAGGACAAGGCCGCGCTCGGCAAGCTCGTGGTCGGCCAGGGCTTCTTCTGGGTGCAGGACAAGGACGTGGCCGACAAGAAGAAATCCGGGCTCGCCAATCTCACCACAGCGCTCGATCTCGACGCCAAGGACGGCTCCGGCTGGCAATTTCTCAGCGGTTACGCCAACGAGCCGACCGGTGACGCCCTTCCGGACAAGCCGAGCGTGATCTGCGCGCCGGCTGAGCCCAATCTGGATACGAAGGCATTCGAGGCTCTGATCAACGCGACCAATACCCAACCGCCGGAATGGGGCTACCCGATCAAGGACGGCGTCGAAGTGCGCAGCGCCGGCAAGCCGGATGCGCCGGTCGTCGACAAGCTCGGCATCACGCTGGTCCGGGTCTTGACCGACAACACACCGCCGGAAGACCCGAACAAGGAGGCGTTTCTGCACATTGCGACGCCGTCCGGCAAGTCCGGCTACGTCCCGCTCGAGGCCATGTCGAGCCTCGGCACCGATCAGCTTTGCTACACCAAAGAAGGCGGCGGCTGGAAAATTACCGGCTTTTTCGGCGGCGCCGCCCAATAGCGGAGATCGATGGAGGCGGAATTGGCTATTGAATCGACAAGGGTTCCTGACAACAATAGTGCGGTAAGAGCACAAACGGGGCGGACGATGGGCGTTATCGGTTCCAGGCGCGGATGGCATCGGCGCGGTTTCGCTTGGCGCAGCATGCTTGCAGGCGGGGCGGTCGCTCTGAGCGTCTGCCTGACGACTGTACCGGGCTCGACGCAGACGCGGCCCTTCACGCCGACGATCGAGGAGCCGCCGCCCGGCGTCTTTCACGGCAATACTAGCGACAATCTCGCCGACCAGTTCCAGCGGCAAGCGGTCTACTACCGCTCGCAGCACCCGGTCGGCACCATCATCGTCGAAACGCGCGAGCGCCACCTTTATCTGATCGAAAGCGAAACGCGCGCGCTGCGCTACGGCATCGGCGTCGGCCGCGAGGGCTTCACCTGGTCGGGCCTGTTGCAGATCACGCAGAAGCAAGAGTGGCCGGATTGGCACCCGCCACCCGAGATGATCGCGCGTCAGCCCTATCTGCCGCGCTTCATGGCCGGCGGGCCGGGCAATCCGCTCGGCGCGCGCGCCATGCATCTCGGCGCCACGGTCTATCGCATCCACGGCACCAATGCGCCGGAGACGATCGGACACGCCGTGTCTTCCGGTTGCTTCCGCCTGGTCAACGAGGACGTGATCGACCTCTACGATCGGGTTGCCGTCGGCACGCGCGTGATCGTGCGGCAGAACTGAAGCGACGCGACGCTTCGCTCCGTCCGCTCGTCCCCGCTTTGCGAAAGCGGGGACCCAGAAGCGGCGGCTGGATTCCCGCTTCCGCGGGAATTAAGTGGAAGCGTCGCCTACTGCTTCGCGGTCGCGGCTTCAGCAATCGACTTCGCCGTTTGCCCGAACAGAATGGCGCGCTCCTCGGCGGTGCGGATGCCGCCCGCGCCCGGATTGATTTTCGGCGTCCATTCGTAGGCCTTCACGACCGCAGGCCGCGCTTTGATCGCCTCAAGCCAGCGCTTGAGCTGGGGGAAGTCCTCGATGTTCTGCCCCTGCCGCTCCCACGGAAGAACCCACGGATAGCACGCCATGTCGGCGATCGAATATTCGCCGCCGAGATAGCCGCGGTCGGCGAGCCTTTTATTCATCACGCCGAACAAGCGATTGACCTCGTTGCGGTAGCGATCGATCGCGTAGGGAATCTTCTCCGGCGCGTAAGCGCTGAAGTGATTGTTCTGACCGGCCATGGGACCAAGGCCGCCCATCTGCCAGAACAGCCATTGCAGCACGTCGTTGCGCGAGCGCAAATCCTTGCCCGAGTCCTTGCCGATGAACTTGCCGGTCTTGTCGGCGAGATAAAGCAGGATCGCGCCCGACTCGAAAATCGAGATCGGCTCGCCGCCGCCTGCCGGCGCGTGATCGACGATCGCCGGGATGCGGTTGTTTGGAGCGACCGCCAAGAAGTCGGCCTTGAATTGCTTGCCCTTGCCGATGTTGATCGGGATGATGTTGTATTTGAGTCCTGCTTCCTCGAGAAAAATCGTGATCTTGTGACCGTTCGGAGTCGTCCAGTAGTAGAGATCGATCATGACAGCCTGCTTTGTGCTGGAAACAAACGAAAGGATGAAAGAGACAAGCATACCGTCATGACGGCGCGTCCTGAAGTCCCGCCCAGCGCATCCCTGCCCTCGTGCTCTGAGCCCTTGATTGTGCGCCGCGCGCCCACATGGCGCATCTCCCCCACAGCAGCAGCCGGCTTGGCATGGCAGGCCGTCGCGCTTTCGGACTTCGCCGCTGCGCCTCTCGTGATAGGGTGGCGCGCATTGCGGGCAGGGAGTGAAGACAAGGATGATCACCGAAATCGCGCAGATCGAGGTCAAGCCCGGCTTGGAAGCGGAATTCGAAGCCGCGGTGAAAAAGGCCGCGCCGATCTTCAAACGGTCGAAGGGCTGCCACGGCATGGAGTTGCGGCGCTCCATCGAGAAGCCGAGCCGCTACCGGCTGTTCGTGAGCTGGGAGACGGTCGAAGACCACACTGTCGGTTTCCGGAATTCGACCGAGTTCCAAGAGTGGCGAGGGCTCGTCGGCCATTGCTTCGCTTCGCCGCCGGAGGTCGAGCACGTACAGCAGGTGGTGCACGGTTTTTGACGCCGGCGCCTGCCGGTGCGTCATGGCTTGAGGAAACCGCTCGCGACAAAAACCGGCCATGACGATTAGCGGCATCACTTTTCCGGCGGCCTGATTCGGCCCATATTGGGCTCATGGCGAAAAGCCCTGATCGACCGAGCGCGCCGAAGGGGCGCCATCCGGCCAAGCATTCGAAAAAAGACCCGGCCAAGCCGACCCGCGCCAAGGCGGCGCGGCCGGATACGCCGCACCTTGACCCGGCGCTGGCCGAATTGCTCAACCCAGCCATCGGCCGCGGCCGCGCCGGCGTCGGCTCGCAGACGGGCATCGAACCGTCGAGGTCGCGCGCAGATACTATTCCCTCCCCCCTTACGGGGGAGGGTAGGGAGGGGGGTCGAGAGGCAAAATCTCAAACGACGACGCCTGCACAAGAGCATTCGTCAACGCACGTGCAAAACCTCCCGACCCCCACCCCTAACCCCTCCCCACAAGGGGGAGGGGAACAGCAAGCGGTGAGCGAGCAGCAAACCTCCAAGCTCGAGCCGCCGCCAGACAATTCATTCGATCGCCGCGCCGATTTCTCCAGCGCGCACCGTGCCCGCGCGTCGGTCGCGCGCGGGTTCGGCGAGGCGCCGCAGCAGAGCTACGTGGGAAAGACGCCGGTTCCGCCCGGCGAACTCGATCCCGATCTCGCGCGCGCTCTCGGCATCGACGAGCGGGACGGCGGGAACGAAGCGGACCCCGCAAGCGTGATCACGCCCGATATGGGCCCCGCGCGTCTGCGCCGGCGGCCCGCGCGCGGCGAAGTCGGCACGGTCGCCGGCCTTGCCAGCCAGCAATCGCTCGACCAATTGTTGCGCGAAGGCCGGCCGGAATTCCGCCAGGACGACGGCGCCGGCAAAATTTGGGTGCCGCACCGGCCGGAGCGGCCGGAGAAAAGCGAGGGCGGCCGGCGCCTGATCATCAAATCCGATTTCGAACCGAAGGGCGACCAGCCGCAGGCGATTGCCGATCTGGTCGAAGGCGTCGGCCGCCACGATCGCAACCAAGTGCTGCTCGGCGTCACCGGCTCGGGCAAGACCTTCACCATGGCGAAAGTGATCGAAGAGACGCAGCGCCCGGCGCTGATTCTCGCGCCCAACAAGACGCTGGCGGCGCAGCTCTATGGCGAGTTCAGAAGTTTCTTTCCCGACAACGCTGTCGAGTATTTCGTCAGCTACTACGACTACTACCAACCGGAAGCCTATATCCCGCGCACCGACACCTATATCGAGAAGGATTCCTCGATCAACGAACAGATCGACCGCATGCGGCATTCGGCGACCCGCGCGCTGCTCGAGCGCGACGACGTGGTGATCGTCGCGTCGGTCTCCTGCATTTACGGTATCGGCTCGGTCGAGACCTATTCGGCGATGACGTTCTCGCTTAAGCAAGGCGAGCGGCTCGATCAGCGCGCCCTGCTCGCCGATCTGGTGGCGCTGCAATACAAGCGCACCGCCGGCGACTTTTATCGCGGCTCGTTCCGGGTGCGCGGCGACGCCATCGAGATTTTCCCGGCGCACTATGAGGATCGCGCCTGGCGCGTGTCGCTGTTCGGCGACGAAGTGGAATCAATCCACGAATTCGATCCGCTCACCGGCCAGAAGACCGACGAACTGGAATTCGTGAAAATCTACGCCAACTCCCACTATGTGACACCGCGGCCGACACTGTTGCAGGCGATCGCCGGCATCAAGATGGAGTTGCGCGCGCGGCTCGATCAGCTCAACGCCGCCGGGCGTTTGCTGGAAGCGCAGCGGCTCGAACAGCGCACGCTCTACGATCTGGAAATGATGGAGGCGACCGGCGCCTGCGCCGGCATCGAGAACTATTCGCGCTATCTCACCGGGCGAAAGCCCGGCGAGCCGCCGCCGACACTGTTCGAATATGTACCCGACAATGCGCTGGTGTTCGTCGATGAGAGCCACGTCACCGTGCCGCAGCTTGGCGGCATGTATCGCGGCGACTTCCGCCGCAAGGCGACGCTCGCCGAATACGGCTTCCGCCTGCCCTCATGCATGGACAATCGGCCGCTGCGCTTCGAGGAGTGGGACGCGATGCGGCCGCAGACGGTTTGCGTATCGGCAACGCCGGGCGGGTGGGAGCTCAACGAATCCGGCGGCGTGTTCACCGAACAGGTGATCCGCCCGACTGGGCTGATCGATCCGCCGGTCGATATCCGCCCGGCGCGCACCCAGGTCGACGATCTGGTCGGCGAGGTGCGCCAGACGGCGCAAAAGGGCTATCGCAGCCTGATCACCGTGCTGACCAAGCGCATGGCCGAAGACCTGACCGAGTATCTGCACGAGCAGGGCATTCGCGTGCGCTACATGCACTCGGACATCGACACGATCGAGCGGATCGAGATCATCCGCGACCTGCGGCTCGGCGCTTTCGATGCCTTGGTCGGCATCAATCTGTTGCGCGAAGGCCTCGATATTCCGGAATGCGCGCTGGTCGCGATCCTCGATGCCGACAAGGAAGGATTTCTGCGCAGCGAGACGAGCCTCGTACAGACCATCGGCCGCGCCGCGCGCAATGTCGACGGCCGCGTCATCCTCTATGCCGACGCGGTCACCGGCTCGATGGAGCGCGCGATGGCGGAGACCAATCGCCGGCGCGAGAAGCAGCAGGCCTACAACGTCGAGAACGGCATCACGCCGGAAAGCGTGCGCAAGGGCATCGCCGACATTCTGGAAAGCGTGTACGAGCGCGACCATGTGCTGATCGCGACCGGCGCCGGCGGCGGCGGCGAGTTCGAGGACGCCGCCACCATCGGCCACAATTTCGAGGCGGTGATTTCCGATCTGGAAACGCGCATGCGCGCGGCCGCCGCCGATCTCGATTTCGAAGAGGCCGCACGGCTGCGCGACGAGATCAAAAGGCTGCGCGCCACCGAACTGGCGGTGACCGACGACCCGACGGCCAAGATCGTGTCGCTCCCCTCCCCTGGCGAGCGCGCTTCGCCACGCCGAAGCGGACAACGCCAAGGCGCAAGCAAGGTCCATAAGCCCGGCCTCGATGAAATGGGCATCGCGCTCTATCACGAGATGAAGCCGGTCCGCTCCGGCGGCAAAAACCCGCGCAAGCCCACTCTCGACGAAATGGGGCCGGGCGTGGAGTCGATTCCGGGCAAGCGACAAGAGGCGGGGAGCGGCGGAGGCGCGACAGGGACGTCAAGAAGCGGTCCACGCTCGACGCTCGGCCGTCCCGGGATGCACGGCGGCTGGAAGCCATCGCGGCGGCGGTGATTCTGAATTCCCCTCCCCCTTGTGAGGCGGGGTTAGGGGTGGGGGTCGGGAGGTCGTGCGCAGGAGCGGACGACAGCTCCGTGCATGCATCATCGCATGCAATTTTCCCTCCCGACCCCCTCCCTACCCTCCCCACAAGGGGGAAGGAAAGCGAGTCTGCGAACTCAATGCTTCATCTCCTCCGGCTCGAAGCCGATGCCGCTCCGCCGCGCGCAGGCGCGCAGCCAGGGCACGATGCCGCTCGGCACCGGGAATTCCATTTTCTCGAGCTTTGGCGCATCGAACGCGACCGGCACGCCGTCCCCCAAGGCGCGCGCCAATTCCAATCCGTGCTGCGGGAAAATACCGATCTCATCATTGCCGAGCATGTGCGCCGAGAAATCGGTGAACGGCTTTTTGTCGACTGCCAATGTCGCGTCGACCGGCTCGCCCTCCGGCAAATTCAGAGTTGAATCCTTGAGCATCATGGTGAGACCCTTGGCGCGGCTGACCATCAGGAAAGTCCCGATGAAGCGCGCGTTAGGCCCGGAACCGATCCGGTAGTGCTGGCGGATGAAGCAGACCGCGATCTTGCCGTCGCTGTTGCGCAGTTCGGATGCGTCCCAGCCGCTGATGTTCTGTTTGTCCTCGATGCCCGGCGGGCCGGCCACCGTCGGCTTGGCCGGAGCGATTTCGGGTGAGCGCGGGCGCGGGATGGGAATATCGCCGGCCTTCGGATCGGTCGGGCGATCAAGCGCGATGTCGAATTGCTTGCCGCAAAGCTTCAGCCAAGCGAGCGCGTCGCCCGGCAAATCGAGTGTCATGGCGCCGCTCTTGATGCCGGCGCCATCCGAGTGCAGCTGCAGCGTCGTGGCCTTGTCCAAGGCCGACAGCACGCCCGCTGCATCGCCGGGATGGAACGCCAGCGTGCCCGAACGTACCGTGAAGGCGGTCGCCGGGAACGCGCGATCCCCGACCACAATCTCGGCCTGATCGTCGAGAATGGCCTCGGACGGCAGTTTGTCGTCGCCGATCGCAATGGCGAGTCCCGAGCCGCGGCCGATGGTCAAGCTGAGCGCCGTGTCGATGCCTTCTCCGGCGGCGCCGCGCGTGCGCTGGGCAACCAGCACGCATTGCCGGACCTTCTTATCAGGTCCGGTCTCGGGCAGTCCGCTCCAGGTGCCGTCGGGGAAATGCACGGTCTTGCCGGCCACCGGCTTTTCCGGCGCAGCTGCCTCGGCGTTGCCGGCGCCAACGGCCGAGCCAAGAAACGGACTAAGAAACGGACCAAGAAACGCGCCGATCATCAACGTGCGAAACCAGCCATTTGCCGCGGCCATCGCCTGCCCCGCAATTCTTGTCATCTGTGTGAACTATAGGCAGTGACGGGCCCAACCGGAACTGGCCCTGCTCGAAAACGGCGCCGGACACGAGCGCAGAGAGCGACGGAGGACGCTGCCATGGATGCGTTCGTTCCCTATGGCGGATTGCACGCTGTGGCGCTCGCCGTTTGCCTGCCGGCAATCGCTGCGCCCGCGCTCATTGGCCGAGCGCTGGAACCACATCGGGAGATCATCCTGCGCCGCACGCTGGCGACGCTCGCTGTTTGCTATTGGCTTGCCTACACGACGTGGTGGAATTGGCTCGGGCTCGATTCGCGCACCGGCCTGCCGCTGCAGGTGTGCGACTTCAACGGGCTGATCGCGCCGCTGGCGCTGCTGAGCGGCTGGCGTTTCGAACGCGCGGCTTTGTATTTTTGGACCGCCGCGCTGACGCTTCAGGCCTTCATCCAGCCGGCGCTGACCGCGGGACCGGCCGCGCTGGTGTTCTGGGCCTTCTGGATGGCGCATACCCTGATCGCGGCCTGCGCAGTCTATGACCTCGTCGTGCTCGGCTATCGCCCTTGCTTGAACGATCTCGGCCGCGCCCTGATCGTGAGCGCCTGTTATGTAGCGCTCGTGGTGCCGATCAATCTCTGGCTCGGCTCCAACTATGGCTATCTGGGCAATCCGGCGGCCGTGAGCGAGATTCCGCCCTTTGTGTATGCGTTGGGACCCTGGCCGGAGCGTGCGATCATCCTGGTTGCGCTCGTGCCGCTTGGCTTCGTCGCCGCGCTGCTGCCTTGGCTTATCCTCGGCCGGCGGCGAAGGCTCGAACCGCCAAGCATTCGCAACAGCGAGCGCGCTATCGGTTCAATCTGAAGCGATGGCGTTCTCGTATCGGCGTTGGGACCGCGTAAGGTCTCGGCGTCTCAGACCTTGGCGCTCACTGCGCGATCACGTTCGCGATCTCGCGGTTGCTCGGATTGACGATCACGAGCTTTTTCTGAACCATCGCGAACGAATAGGGCTTGAGCACAGGCACGTCGCTGCCCGCCTGGGCGGTGACCGGTGCGATTACGATCGTGTTCGGCACCTTTGCGCCCACAATTGCATCGAAACCCGGCGGCGTGTTCTGGTTCAGCGAGTCCATATAAAGATCCTGCCACGCCATTTTCCGCTGCGTGTCCGACAAGGTCAGCGCATTGCCCGACTGCGCCGTCACATTGGCGCTCTGCGTCTTGTCGCTCTGCATCTTGGCGGCTGGCGGATTGGCATTGTCGCGGGAAGTAGCCGAGCCAGCCAACGCAGCCGAAATCCCGGCCAGAAGGGCCGCCACCGAAAGCGCGGCGAGCCTTGGTTTGTTCATGGCGATCTCCATGCACAAAGGAGCACCCCTGGCCAAAACGCGGCGCGCCGCCGCGGCGTTTCATGAAAGCTTGTCCACGTGCCGCTCAAAATGTCGCACGGCAGGCTGACGCGGCGTCGGTCGCTCGCCACCAGCGCCACCACCGAGCCTCAGCGCGAGAGCTTCTGCAGCTCCGGGAACGGCGCATAGGTCGCGCCGGCGCATGGCTCCTGCGCCTTGTCGACGAAGTGGTCGAAACGGCCGACCATGAAGACGGCGGCGATGTCCTTGGCGCCGGTATAGCCGCCGCCGCGCTTCTTGGCGTTGAAGCGCACGCACACAACGTAGCGCGTCGTGTTGCCGATGGTCTTGAGCGCCGGCTCGGCGATCCCGGCGTCACGGATGCCGGTCGGATCGTTGAGATAGGCGTGCATGGCGCCGAGAATCTCGCGCTTGTAGTCGGTAGGCGGGCTGTTGAGCTCCGAATCGGCGGCGGCAGCGTCGGTGGACGGAGCATTATGCGCGCAGGCGCCGAGCACGAGGCTTAGTCCGGCAACAAGGCCAACCGACCGCCGGCTAACACGACCGCGCATCGACCGCCGCCCCCCTCAATGCCCCGGCTCCGGCCCGGTTTTGCCGGCAAATCGCCGCCTACACCTGGCGAGTTGTAGGAATTTCGCATGCGCTGCGCCAGTGCCATTGTGGCGGCCGGCGGTGTCGCCATATGGCAAAAACCCCTATAAGGATCAGCCGGCTTGGCTGATTGCGACGAATTGGTGCTTAAGCGTGTTGTGGCACGACATCGCCCATCTCATTTCCGACTACGGCCTCCTGGTGGTGGCCATCGTCATCGGGCTCGAAAGCATCGGCTTGCCGTTCCCGGGTGAGTCGGTACTCATCCTCGCCGGGATTTTTGCCGGCACCCGGCACGAGCTCAATATCTTCTGGGTCGTCGTGGTCGCGGCGGTCGCCGCCATTGTCGGCCAAGCCATCGGCTATGCGATCGGCCGCGAATTCGGCTACCGCCTGCTGCTGCGCTACGGGCCCTATGTGCGGGTCACCGAGAGCCGCATTAAACTCGGCGAGTATCTGTTCCTGCGGCACGGGCGGAAGATCATCGTCGTCGCCCGTTTCGTGCCGCTATTGCGCAGCTTGGCTGGTATCCTGGCCGGGGCGAACCGCATGCCGTGGCTGCAATTCCTGCTTGCCAACAGTGTCGGCGCCTTCGCGTGGGCGGCCGTCTTCGGCTTTGCGGCCTATTTCCTTGGGCACGAGGTGGAGCACGTGGCCGGGCCGGTCATGATCGTGATCGGGATTGTCGCTGTCGTCGCGCTGGCCATCGGCGCCAATTTCGTCGGCAAGCATGAGGCGCAGCTGGCTGCCGAAGCCGAGCGCGCCCTGCCCGGACCGCTGAAATAGCCCCGACATTGACCCAAATTCTCGCAATGGCCGGTCCAGAAACGGGATTTTGGCCGCCTTGCGGGCCCCGCCGGCTGACGCCATATAGGCAGAAGTCGGGCGAGGCTCTGGGCGCCCGGCGAAGGGAGGCGCCGCACGGGCCTCGCGCAAAGTCGCTGTCAAAGGGCTTTGAGGACATGTCCAGGATTTCGTCGCTTTCGAGTCCATTTCTGCTTGGTTTCGACGAGATCGAACGTGTTCTCGACCGCGTCACGCGAGCGGCCGACGGCTATCCTCCGTACAACATCGAACGCATCGCCCGCGACGAAGCCAATCCGGAGCGCCTGCGCATCACGCTTGCGGTAGCGGGCTTTACGCGCGAGCAGCTTGATGTGACGCTGGAAGAGAGCCAGTTAGTGATTCGCGGCCGGCAACAGGACGACAAGAGCCGCCAGTATCTGCATCGCGGCATCGCCGCCCGCCAGTTCCAGCGCAGTTTCGTGTTGGCCGAGGGTATGAAAGTGCAGAGCGCCGACCTCAAGAATGGCCTGCTCTCGATTGACTTGGTTCGCCCCCAGCCGGAACGTGTCGTAAAGTCGATCTCGATCAAGGAATCTGAGTGAGGAAACCGAATAGTCTTTGGTAGCGTTGTGGGAAGAAGGAGTTAGCGGCCATGACAGATTTGAGCCGTACCGAAATGAAACACATCGAGATATCCCCTGAAGCGCTGGCGCAGCTCGGCGACGGGGAGATCGCCTATGTCAAGACGATACGCTCCGAGGACGTGCACGCGCTGTTTCCGCAAGTGCCCGAAATCGAGCCGGGCCTGAAACTCTTCGCGCTGCACGCGGCCGACGGCACCCCAATCATGCTCACGGACTCGCGGGAGGCGGCGATCGCCAATGCCGCAAGCCAGCAGCTTGAAATGGTCAGCGTGCACTGAACGCAAACGACGATCAGCAATCCGTTGCGAAAGGGCCGGCGTCGCGCCGGCCCTTTTCGTTTTTGGTAAGGCACCGTGAACTGACCAGGCATTGAGGCGACGGCGGTACGCCGTTAAGCCCTCAATGCGATGATTCTTGGCCAAATCATCTCGTCATTGCGAGGAGCGATGGCGACGAAGCAGTCCAGTCTTTTGCCAAGCCTCTGGATTGCTTCGCTTCACTCGCAGTGACGAAGGGTGACCTAAGCGGCGCTGGCCGACGGCATGGCGAGTACGGCGTAGAGCGCTTCGGCATCCTCGGACGCGCGCAGCTTGTGGGCGACCGTCGCATCGCGCAGGAGCCGCGCCACCCGCGCCAGCGCCTTCAGATGATCGGCACCGGCGCCTTCCGGCGCAAGCAAGAGGAAAATCAAATCGACCGGCTGGCCGTCAAGCGCCTCGAAATCGATTGGGCGATCGAGGCGCGCAAACAGCCCGAACAGGCGCGTCAGATGCGGCATCTTGCCGTGCGGTATGGCGATGCCATTGCCGACGGCCGTCGAGCCCAGTTTCTCCCGCTGCATCAACGTTTCGAAGATCGTGCGCTCGTTCTGGCCGGTCAGCACGGCGGCGCGCGCGGCAATCTCCTGCAGCGCCTGCTTCTTGTTGTTGACTTTGAGCGCCGGAAGGATCGCGTTCGGGGCGACCAGATCAATGAGCGGCATCGTTGGGACCTGAGAAGGTGAGCGCTTGAACGGCATGACGTCTCCTTGAGGCGTCATTCACTCTAGCCATTTGTTTGCGCATGATCTTCTTCGGAAAACCGGTATCCACCCCGGATCAAGTCCGGGGCAGGCTTTTTCCGGATCATGCTTTGGGCAAGACAAGCACTTGCCCGGTTCAGCCTGGCAAACGCGATACTTACAGGCCGGATAATTGCAGGTTGGATACTTGCGGGCTGGATGGTTGGCGAGCAAGGCCAGACCTCGCGCTGACGTTTTGCATAGTCTTTCCCGAACAGGCGTCTCCGCTGTTCGGCAACGCGCTCAAAGGCGGCGGACCATAGGGAGGGTGGCCAACCGCGTCAATGGGTATCCGACAACTGCTGTTGAAGCGGTGAGTTCCGGCGTCTCCCAGAAAACCGCTCGCGGCATCATCCACGAAACCAGCCGGATTCGTCCCAGAGAGCAGCCGCTTCTCGGACACGCTCCGCTCAAGGCTGCAGCAGACAATGTGACAACTTCACAGGATCCGCCACTTGTTTCGCGCATGATCCGTTCCGAAAACCGGGTCCCACTTTTCCGGATTTCTGCTTTAGCAGCGATGGTCTTTCAGCCGGCGATGGTAGCGACGCAACTGCTTTTCCATCCGCAGCACCGCCTCGTCGGCGCTCGCATAGGCGTCCGACGCGCTGGCCTCGGCACGCATAGTGATTTTGGAATCGAGATGAACGGCGCATTCGGTGTGAAATCCAGTACCCTCACGCGCCACCGTCACGTGTCCCGAATAGCCGCCATCGAAATACTTGCTCGTCACTTCGCTGATGCGGCTGTTGATGCGCGCGCGTAACGCTTCGCCGACATCCAGATTTTTTCCCGAGACCCGAAACGACATGGCGGCCTCCGCGCGGGCTTCCCGACTCGACACCGGAACTGTCTTCCATGCGACCTAAGCATCGGCAGGCGCGGCGTCAACGTGATGCGACACCGCTCCTGCCGCGACCGCACGACCGATCAGGCGACCGGAACAGCTTGTTTTTCGCGCCGCCGTTGCACCGACGAGGGGATGCGCATCGCCTCGCGGTATTTGGCGACGGTTCGCCGCGCGATGTCGATGCCGGATTCGCGCAGCTTGTCGACGATGGTGTCGTCGGACAAAACGTCGGCCGCGGCCTCGGCCTCGATCAATTGTTTGATGCGGTGCCGCACCGCCTCGGCCGAATGCGCTTCGCCGCCGTGCGCGGCGGCGATCGCCGAGGTGAAGAAATATTTGAGCTCGAAGATGCCGCGGCTGGTCGCCATGTATTTGTTGGCGGTGACGCGCGACACCGTCGACTCGTGCATGCTGATCGCTTCGGCGACGGTCTTGAGGTTGAGCGGGCGCAAATGCTCGACGCCGTGCGCGAAGAAACCGTCCTGCTGGCGCACGATCTCGTTGGCCACTTTCAAAATCGTACGGGCGCGCTGATCGAGCGCGCGCACGAGCCAGGTAGCGCTCTGCAAGCATTCCGCCAGATACGATCTGTCGGTGTCGCGCCGCGCCGTGGCCGACACTTCGGCATAGTAGCTCTGATTGACCAGCACCTTCGGCAGCGTGTCGGAATTGAGCTCGACGACCCAGCCGCCGTCCGGGCCGGAGCGGACGAACACGTCCGGCACGATCGGTTGCACCGTCGCCGAGCCGAAGGCGAGGCCGGGCTTGGGATTGAGCCGGCGGATTTCTGCGATCATGTCGGCGAGGTCTTCGTCGGCGACGGCGCAAACCTTCTTCAACGCGGCGAAATCGCGCTTGGCCAACAAATCGAGACGCCCGATCAGGGCGGCAATAGCTGGATCGAAGCGGTTGAGCTCCTTCAGCTGGAGGGTCAGACACTCGGCGAGATTGCGCGCGCAGATGCCCGGCGGATCGAAGCTTTGCAGGATGCCGAGCACCGCCTCGATTTCTTTCACTCCGGTGCCGAGTTTTTCCGCCGCGGTTTCAAGATCGCCACTGATGTAGCCGGCCTCATCGACGAGATCGATCAAATATTGGCCGATCATCCGCTGCGCCGGCTGGCTGACCGCAAGCGCCAATTGCTCACGCAGCCAATCGGCGAGCGTGGTTTCGGCCGGAACGAACGCCTCGAGATTATATTCGCCGTCGTCGCGGCCGCCGGCGCCGACCGCCGCCCACTCTGAATAAGCGGCCGGCCCCTCGGCCGCGCGCTGCGGGCTTGGCTCGGCCGCATCGGGAAACACGTCGTCGGTTCGCGCGTCGAGCGCGTCTTCCATCGCGCTGCGGCTCGGCTCGGCTGGGTTCGCCTCCCAAGTCTCGCCTTCGGCGGCCGGACTATCCGCGGCGTCCGACGCGCCGGCCTCGACCGGGCCTTGCTCGTCGTCCGCGTTGCGGTCGAGCAGAGGATTGCGCTCCAGCTCCGCCTCCACGTAGGCGACGAGGTCCAGATTCGACAGCTGCAGCAGCTTGATCGCCTGCATCAGCTGCGGCGTCATCACCAGAGCTTGGCTCTGGCGGATCTGGAGTCGTTGAGTGAGGGCCATCCGGCGGGCTATTTGGTCCAATTCTTGCTTCTAGGCCTTGTACAGCAAGTCGGACGCCCTGTCGTCAACCGATTTCGAACAGGGTTTAGAGCACAGGGTTTAGAGCATGGTCCGGAAAAAATGGGCACCGGATTTGGGAAAAGACCATGCGCCAGCGCAACGTCCAAACCATGACCCGATCGACCCTGACCGGATCATGGTTTAGAGCTGGAACTGCTCGCCCAGATAGAGCCGCCGCACGTCGGGATTGTTGACGATATCGGCCGCCCGGCCCTCCATCAGAACCTCGCCCGAATAGATGATATAGGCCCGATCGGTCAGGCCGAGCGTCTCGCGCACATTGTGGTCGGTGATCAAAACGCCGATGCCGCGATTGGTGAGATGCCGCACCAGCGTCTGAATGTCGCCGACGGCGATCGGGTCGATGCCGGCAAAGGGCTCGTCGAGCAGCATGTAATTCGGCCGGGTGGCCAAGGCGCGGGCGATCTCGACGCGCCGCCGCTCGCCGCCCGACAGCGCGATCGAGGGCGTCTTGCGCAGCCGTGTGATGTTGAATTCCTCGAGCAACTCGTCGAGATCGCGCTCGCGCTGTTTGGCGCTCTTTTCGACCACTTCCAGCACGGCGCGGATATTCTGTTCGACATTGAGGCCGCGGAAGATCGAGGCTTCCTGCGGAAGATAGCCGATGCCCAGCCGCGCGCGCTGATACATCGGCAGCGGCGTCACGTTATGGCCGTCGAGTTCGATGCGCCCTTTATCGGCCCGGATGAGGCCGGTGATCATGTAGAACACCGTCGTCTTGCCGGCACCGTTCGGGCCGAGCAATCCGACCGCCTCGCCCTTGCGCACATAGAGGCTGACGCCCTTGACCACCTTGCGGCCGACGAAGGTTTTTTCCACGCCATGAACGGTGAGCACGCCCTTGCGCTCGAGCGGCGCTGCGCCGTTTCCGTCCTGGCGGCGCGGCCGCGGCGGCGCAAAAGTCTCTGGCGGCGGCGGGCGCTTCGGCCCGCTGTCGGGGGCGGGCGGGCGCTGCGGCACGGTTTCGGGCAGCCGGCGGCCGCGTGGTTGCGGCGGGGGAGGCGGTTGCTTGCTGCGCGCTTTGCCCTCTGGCGCCGGCCCGCTGGCAATGTCGAGGTAGGTGCCGTTGATTGCCCCACCCATGCTGGCGAGGTCGATCTCCTCCGCCTGCGTAAGCGCAAGCTGGCGCGATGGTGCGCCGCGGCGGCGGAAATATGAGAAAATGTCGACCACGCCGGCCAGCCCTGAACCCTGGAACCTTTACGTCAAATCGCGGGGTATTCCCGCTTGCAGAGCAGACTTTAGCCGATTTGTCGCCGCCATGCTGCGACGGCGCGCCGCAATTCGCGTCCTAGTTCGGCTTGGCCGGCCCGCTAGCCGGCCCGATCGACATGGTGTTCGGGGGCCCTCCGCCCTTGGCGTCTTTATTCGGCAGGATCACCGCACGGACACGACCTGGCGGTTTTGCCGGCGACGTTCCATTTTGCGCCTCCGCATTGGAATCGAAATGGGCGTTGCCCGAGACCGTGTCGACCACGACCCGCTCGCCATGCAGTACGTTCTTGCCCTGGGCGACCGTGACATTGTGGAGCAGCGTAATCGTCTTCGTCTTCAGATCGTAGACGCCGAGATCCCCGCTCGCCGTCTGGTCCTTGGAAAGGACCGTGACGCCGCCGCGCGCCTCGATTCTGCGAATGTCCTGCTGGCGCGTCGGCATCGTCCCTGCCTGCTGCGCCTGTTGCTGCGGCTGCTGCTGTTGTTGCTGCGCCGCTGGCTGTTGCGGTTGTTGTTGCTGCCGCTTGGCCTGGGACGCATTGGCGGCAGCGCCCGGCTCGGGCCCGTAGAACACAACGAGCTTCTGGCATTTGATCGTCGTATCGCCTTGCACGACCTGCACGTCGCCGGCAAAGGTCGCCATCTTTTCCTTGTCCCGCACTTCAAGGGTAGCCGCGTCGATCTGAATCGGCTGGTCCTGATTGTCGTTCAAAATGCCCTGCGCGGGATTCGCAAGCTGCGGCGGAGCAACGCTACCCGGGCGCGGAGCCTGCGCCGCCGCAATTGGGGGCGCCGACAACGCCAGTACGATGACGTAGAACCAGAACCGCCGCTTCATCGGTCGCTCGTCTGCGCGTTCACCTGATCCGGCTGGACGACCATTCGCACGCCGCCGCTGAAGCGGATCACGTTGCCTGAGTCCCGCACTTCCAAATTCTTGCCATCAATCACGCTGCCGGTGAGCTTCACCCAAACCGGCTTATCAGAGATGATGGTGCCCTTGTGCACATCGACCGCCGCCTCGCTCAGGCGCGCCTCATAGCCGTTCGACGAGACCACGTGGATCTTGTCGGCAAGCGTCAGCATCTCGGTCTTCATGTCATAGCTGCCCGAGTTGGCCGTGAGATTGACAATGCTTTTGTCTTCCAACTCGATCTTCGCCTGAATTTGGTGCAAGTCCATCAGGTCGGGCTTGGTGATGTCCTGATCGGCCGAGTTTGCGGTGAATTCATAGGGCCGGGAATCGACGGTATATCCGGTCAGACGCGGCTGCTGCATCGTGACCTTCTTCCCTTTGATCACGAGCTTCCCAATCTCTCCCGGCAGCCGCAACGGCCCAACCGCGGGCATATAATTGGCACCGACCGTCAAGAGAAGCGCGCCCGCCAGTAGCGCAGGAACGCCGATCCGCAACACCCGCACAAGCCGGCTGTGCCGCAGCGCCGCGCGATACAGTTGCTCGGCGTCGCCGCGCGCATCGGCTGAAAATCCGCGCCTTGCGCTCTCGACAGGATAGGCGGTAGTCAGCGGCTTTCCCCTAAGACCGGCGCCCCGATTCGCCAGCGCGGACCGCTTTTACGGTTCCGCCGGCGAATTGTCGCCTTGGAATATGGCTTCGACCGGGCAGACCAATCTATCCGATTGCGCGGGAAGACCCCGGTTCGCGAAGAAGACTAGCAAATCCATGCGGATAGCGCAGGCCTTGCACGGCTGTTCGGCCGATCCCGCGGCCCGAAACACACGAAGCTGAACCGTCAGGAATGGGCAAAAATGTCTTCGTCGGCAAAACCGGCGAGATCGAGCCGAACCCGATCGGGCAAGAAGCGAAAGCAGGCGGCGGCCAGCTTTTCACGCCCTTCGCGCACCAGCATCGTATCGAGCCGCTCCTTGAGCGCATGCAGATAGAGCACATCGGCGGCCGCGTAAGAAATTTGCGCGTCCGTCAAGTCAGGCGCGCCCCAGTCGGACGATTGCTGCTGCTTTGAGATTTCGTGTCCCAGCACCTCGCGCACCAAGTCTTTGAGGCCGTGCTTGTCCGTATAGGTGCGGGACAGGCGCGAAGCGATTTTGGTGCAGTAGACCGGCTCCGGCATGACGCCGAAAGCGTTGTACAGCATGGCGAGATCGAAACGGGCGAAATGAAAGATCTTGAGCACGCTCGGATCGGCGAGCAGCTTTTTCAGATTGGGCGCGTCGCGCGCGTACGCCGGAATTTGCACCACATCGGCGGAGCCGTCGCCGGGCGAGAGCTGAACCAGGCAGAGCCGATCGCGGCTCAGCGACAGCCCCATGGTCTCGGTATCGATTGCCACCGTGCCGATGTAACGCGAAAGATCAGGCAGGTCGCCGCGATGCAGACGGATGGTCATGCTTGGGATGCGCCGTCGCCGGCCTCGGTTGCTTCAAGGAAATGGTAGGCTCTCCGCATTTGAATATCGTAACCGAAATGGCGCGTCAAAATCGGTTCCTCGCCGCCGTTTCGGCGAAATCGCCACATTTCCCGCGCCAGGAAACCTATCGGTGACAACGCAAAGCGGTATCGGTTAACATCGAATATCGGCAACGACCGATCTGATAACGGCCGAAAGGGGGGATTCCAATAGCGCAGCCCGCGCCCGCCATCGCAACGTTACGAACCGCGGCGCCACAAAAGCGGCCTATGCCGCCGCATGGTTTGTGGCGTGGCCGCTCACTGCGCGCACAGCTCCTGATGATTTTCGTGCTGATCGATGCCGCCGCGCTCCTCGTCGGCGGCAGCGTTGCGGTGTTGCGGGCGCGTGCGCAGACCCGTGTTGAGATGGCGGCATCCATGCGCCTAGCCGAGGCGCTTGTCGGCGACGCCGCGGCGCTTGCGCATCAACAACTTCCCGCCGAACAATTTTTGGCGAACTTGCCGGTGCAACTGCGCTCGATCCGCCATGTGCGAGTCGCGGTGAAGAACGAGACCGGCATTCCGATACGCCCAATACCGCCAACGGACAGCGCCGCGCGCGCCTCGGCACCACGCTGGTTCACCAAACTGGTCGCGCCGCCGGTCGAGATCCGGAACGTCCCGGTCATCATCAATGGCAGCAAAGTCGGCGAGGTCGAGATCGTCGGCGAACCCGGCGACGAAATCGCCGAGTTCTGGCAAAACGCGGCCGCGATGGCGGGCACGACCGCACTCCTTAATCTGGCGATGGTCGGAATCCTCTACGTCTTGTTCGGCCGCGTGCTGGGCCCTCTGACCGCGCTTGCCGGCGGCCTCTCCGATCTGAAGCGGCACAGCTACGATGTGCGCATGCCCAGCCCGCAGGCGCGGGAACTTGCTGCCATCACCGATCATTTCAACGCGCTTGCGAGCGCGCTCGAAACCGCGCGCGCGGAGAACCTGCGGCTCAACCGGCAGCTCATCACTGCACAGGACGACGAGCGGCGGCGCACGGCGCTCGAATTGCACGACGAGGTCGGGCCCTGTCTGTTCGGGCTGAAGGCGAATGCGAGTTCGATCGCAAGTGCGGCTGCGACGCTTCCCGTGAAGGATACGCAAGTCATCGCCGAACGCCTGCGCGATACGGTCGCCATCGTCGATCATCTTCAGGCCATCAACCGCACCATGCTCGAACGCCTGAGGCCGATGGCGCTCGGTCACGTGCCGCTAACGGACATGCTCGGCGAGCTCGTGCGCGAGCAGGAGCGCCGCCACGGGCATATTTCGTTTCGCTTCGGCGCCTCGGGTATCGAGCGCAGCTATGGCGACTCGATCGATCTCACTATTTATCGCTGCCTGCAGGAAAGCCTCACCAATGCGGTCCGCCATGCTCAGGCGCAGCACATCACCATCGAGCTTCTCGTCGAAGCGGAGCGGCGGCTTGCGCTGACCGTGCGCGACGACGGGTGTGGGATTCATCCCGGCAAGGTCGCGGGCTTCGGCATGCGCGGCATGCAGGAGCGCGTCGAAGGCCTGGGCGGCCGCTATGCGATCGAAAGCGAAGCGGGCAACGGCACGTGCGTTCGCGTGACGCTTCCGCTCGCCGAGACGGCAAACGCTGCGGTGAATTCGGACGCGCGGGGCGAGGCTGCGTCATGACCAGCGTTCTCGTCATCGACGACCACCCCATCGTGCGGCAGGGATGCCGCCGCATGCTCGAGGACTTGGGCGTCGAGCGCATCTTCGAGGCCTCCGACGCGGCCTCCGGCTACAAGCTGTGCCGTCGCCATCGGCCCGATCTGGTCATTGTCGATCTGGCGATGCAGCAGAACGGGCTCGGCGGCCTGCCGCTGATCCGTCGCATGCGCGCGCACGATTCGCACTTGCGCATCATTGTCTTCAGCATGCACGGCGATCCGATCATCGTCGCCCGCGCGCTCGAAGCGGGCGCCTCGGGCTATGTCCTCAAGGACACCTCATCCGACGACTTTTTGAAGGCGTTCCGTACCGTGCTCTCCGGCAACCCGTATTTGAGCCACGACCTCGCCATGCGGGTGGCGCTGATCAACACGCCGGCGCGCAAGAATCCGCTGTCCGAACTGACGCCGCGTGAGCTGCAAACGCTCTCGCTTTTGGCCAAGGGCAAGCCGTACGGCGATATCGCGAACGAGCTCAATGTCAGCTACAAGACCGTCGTCAATGTCAGCTCTCAGCTCAAGCACAAGCTCGAAGTGCGCAATCTCCCCGAATTGATCCGCACCGCCGTCCAACTCCTGGAAACGGCAGGATAGGCATCCATCGCGAGAGCCCATCCGTTGCATAAGTCGACGATCGGACTTAAGCCGCGCCATTGCCAAAACTTCCCGGTATTGTTTGGAACAAACGTCGCTGACTTTGCCGCGCCGGCCGTGACACTATCGATCGTCGGCCGCGGGATAAGTCGCGTATGCGTAAAGGGGGGAGTCGGCATCGTCACGGCCCCTTTCGGGGGGCGGCGAGCGCTTCGCGCGTGGCGGCACTTGTTGCCGCTGCGATGCCACTTGGCGCGGCCCTGGCGCAACAGGCCCCGAGCGCAGGCACCAGCACAAACGCTGTATCGCTGCCTGAAATCAAAGTGATTGGAACAACGCCGCTGGCGCCGTCGCGGCCCGTTGCACGGCCGGCAGCGGCCGCGGCTACGGCCGCGCCTGCTGCCACTCCTGAGACTCCCTCAAAAGCTGTGCCTGGCGTCGTGGAATTGGACAAAATCCCTTCCAACGTCCAGACGGTGGGAGCGTCCGCCTTTGATGGTACGAAGGCGCCGGACCTGCTGCAATCGATGGAGCGAGCGCTGCCCGGCGTGTCGCTAAGCAGCCAAACCGGAAACGACTTTCAACTCGATTTCAACTATCGCGGCTACGTCGCCGGCCCGGTGATCGGCACGCCCCAGGGACTCGCCGTCTATCAGAACGGAGTACGCATCAACGAGGTCTTCGGCGACGTCGTCAATTGGGACTTGATCCCGCAGAAGGCCATCAACCAGCTGACGCTCGTTCCCAGCAATCCGGTCTACGGCCTCAACGCAACGGGTGGCGCTCTCGCGTTCGAGATGAAGAATGGATATACCTATCATGCTGTTGAGGGCGAACTTAGCGGCGGATCATACGGACGCGCGGGCGCTTCCGTGCAAGCCGGCGGCCAAACCGGGAATCTGTCCGGCTACATAACCGCCGATGCAATCAATGATGCGGGCTGGCGCAATAATTCGCCATCGTCGCTACGCCGGGTCCACGCTGATCTGGGCGCGCGTGGGGATCAGACCGAATTTCACGTCACCTTCACCGGTGCTGATAATAATTTTGGTGCCGCGGCGGCAACGCCCGTGCAGATGCTCGGCCAGAACTGGGCAAGCACCTACACTATTCCACAAACGACACAGAATCAGTTGGCCTTTCTGACGGCGAGTGCGACCTGGAAGCCGACCGATACCTGGACCTATCAAGCCATCGCCTATTTTCGTAACTTCCGTCAAAGCCACGTCGACGGCAATGGCACGAACGCATCGAACGATCCGACGGTATGCCCCGATCCGACATTGCTGTGCTTTCCCAATCTCGACGGCTCGGTGTCCAACCTGACCACGATCCGGGGCCAGACGGTCGCGAACGCGGGCGCGCTCGGCTTTCCGAGTGTGCTGGGCGAAATCGATCGCACCTGGACCACGACCAACAGTTTCGGCGGCACCGTCCAGGCGGCGACGTCCGAAAGGCTTCTCGGTCACAACAATAACTTGACGATGGGCCTGAGCGTGGACCGAGGCTTGGTGCAATTCTCGACGACGAGCGAATTGGGAACGGTCAATGCCAATCAGTTCCCGACGGTGGAGGGTTCAGGTTTCTTCATCAACCAGCCCTCAGGCGACGTCGCGCCGGTTGGATTGGGTGCCACGACGCTTTACGCTGGCCTCTACGCGACCGACACGTTCGATGTCACTTCGCGTCTTTCAATCACCGCAGGCGGTCGCTTCAACTTCGCCCAAATCAACTTGAGCGACGCGCTCGGCAATGACCCCGCGCTCGGCGGCAGTCACACCTACACTCACTTTAATCCCATGATCGGAGCGACCTACAAGCTGACGCCGAATTTGACGTTCTACGGCGATTTTGCCGAAGCAAATCGAACCCCGACGCCGTTGGAGTTGGCCTGCGCGGATCCATTTCGGCCTTGCCTGATCGACAACTCCCTTGTCGGGGACCCCAACCTTCAACAAGTCGTGTCGTATACCTTTGAGGCAGGCTTGCGCGGTCAGTTCAACATTGCGCAAGGACTGGTGAATTGGACCGTCGGCGGCTTTCGCGCGCTCAACACGAACGACATTTTGCCGATCTCGAGTCCGCTCGTCGGACATGAATTCTTTCAGAACGCCGGCAACACGCTTCGCCAGGGCATCGAGGCTAATGTGAACTACAAGCAAGATCGCTGGAATATCTATGCCAACTACACCTACGTCGATGCCACGTTCCAAAACGCGCTGACCTTGCAATCGCCGTTCAATCCGTTCGCCGACGCCAACGGCAATATCTTTGTGGTTCCCCGCGATCACATACCCGGCATCCCGGACTTCCGTTTCAAGCTCGGCGGCGAATACCAGATAACCAAGCCTTGGAAATTCGGAGCGGATTTGAACGTCATCGGCAGTCAATGGCTGGTCGGCGACCAATCAAACCAGAACCCGAAACTGCCGGCCTACTGGGTCGTCAATCTGCATTCCTCCTACCAGGTCACGGAGAACGTCGAGGTATTCGGACTCGTGCGCAATCTGTTCGATCAGCACTATTCCGTGTATGGAACGTTCTTTGACGTCACTTCATTTTCCCTATTTGAACCTGACGGATCCGCGGACCTTTGTTCCTGGCATCCCTTTTGCGGCCTATGTGGGGGTGCGCGGGACAATGCCAACAATAGGACCGGCATTCGCGTCCGATGCCTCGCCGCCGTTGGTTACGAAAACGTCGCCCATCGCCTGGACCGGGACTGCATCGCCTGCTGTTAGCTGGACCGGCTTCTATTTCGGCCTCAACGGCGGCTTTACCTTCGGCGCCAGCAATTGGACCGATAGCGTGACCGCCAGCTCGACCGGAAATTTCAGCACGTCCGGTTTTGTTTTCGGCGGAACAGTGGGCGCCAACTACCAAGTCGGGTCGCTCGTGTTCGGCGTCGAAGCCGACGGCGATTGGGCCGATGCCAGCGGCTTCGGCACCTTTACGGCTTCCGCTCTCTGTGCCGGAGGATGCCTGACAACAAGCAGTTGGCTCAGCACCGTGCGCGGCCGCGCTGGCTACGCGCTCGATCGATTCCTTATCTACGGCACCGGCGGTGCCGCCTTTGGCAATGTGCGGGCGAATTTTTCTAACGACTCTGTCAGCGGCACGACCGAGGCCGGCTGGACGGCCGGCGCCGGCGTCGAGGTCGCGCTGGCGCGAAATTGGACCGCCAAAGCGGAGTACCTTTTCGTCAAGCTTGCCGACGGGTCATGCACCACTGATTGCGCTATCGCAGATGCAAGCGGAACACCTGTCATTCCCAACGTCGCCGTCAAATTCAGCGAGAGCATCGTCCGCGGCGGCATCAATTACAGATTTGCCTGGTAGCCGATCGGGTCTGCCGTTCGGCGAGGCGCAGGGGTCGGGATTGACCGAAGCCAATCTGTCGTGCGCGAGCTGATGCGCCCCAATCTCGAATGAAGCGCGCTGCCGCTCTTCAAGGCGACGTATATTCGTTTACCGACAGACCGGCCAGCTTGACGCTGAGCGCTTTGAGCTGCCGCCGGGCATCAGCGTCGTAGGCCTGGGCGTCGGCGCGCGCTTCGCGCTGGCCGTTGAAATAGAGCCCGCTTTCGCCTTCCAGCTCCGGCGTACCGCAAGCTTGAGGATCGCTTCGGCCCCCTCCTCGACGCTGCTGATCGGCGTGGCGCCGGACTGGCGCACCATGGTCGTGTTCATGTAGGTCGCCGGATGCAGAGCGTTGACGGTGACGCCTGAGCCCGAAAGCTCGCGCGCAAGATCGATCGTGAACAGGATTTGCGCGAGCTTGCTCTGACGATAAGCGCGCGAACCGCTATAGCCGTGCGTCAGCATCACATCGTCGAACGCGATCGCCTGTTGGCCGAGCGAAGACACGTTGACGATGCGGGCCGGCGCGCTCTTCTTGAGGAGCGGCAGAAGCAGATGGGTGAGCAGAAAGCCGGCGAGATAGTTGACGGCGAAAAGAAGCTCATACCCGTCGACGCTGGTCTTGCGCGCGGTACGCGAAACGCCGCTGCCGAGCCCGGCATTGTTGATTAGGAGATCCAAACGCCGGGTGGTTTTCTGGACAGCGTCGGCGAGACGCCGCACCTCGGCGATGGAGGAAAGGTCGGCCTGCAGAAACTCGGCGGTTCCGCCGGCGGACTGATGTCGGCGACGAGGGCTTCGCCGCGCCCACGGTCGCGGCCGTGCACAAGAACGCGCCAGCCGCTGTCGGCCAACCGCTTTGCCACCACGCGGCCCACGCCGTCGGTCGAGCCGGTAATGAGGGCCGCCGCCTTTCCGTTCGATTTTGTCATAAGTGAACCTCCGCTGCGGCAGCAGATGTATGTGGGAGCGCTTTGTTTGCCATCCCGGCGAATTTAGGCCCGATGCATCGGGCACTACTTTTGCAAGTATCGACAGTGCAAGTATCGACCCGGAGGGCGTTCGTTTGCTACAAGGCCGAAGCTCCCGGCGTCACCAAAACGTCGCGCATTGCGTGCAGATCAAGAGATTATGACGACCGCGACAACCATTGCCGAAGGCAGATCGACCACACCGCACGGACCCTTGGGCGTGCTCATGCTCGGCGCCCTTGGCGTGGTCTATGGCGATATCGGCACAAGTCCGCTCTACACCCTGAAGACCGCGCTCGACTGGGCCGACGGCGCCACGCCGGCGACGGCGATCGGCATGCTGTCGCTGATCGTCTGGACGCTGGTGATCACGACTTCGATCAAATACGTCGCCGTCGTGATGCGCGCCGACAACGAAGGCGAAGGCGGCATTCTGGCCCTGATGTCGCTCCTCGGCATCAAGCACGGCGAACGGATCGCGGTGATCTCCCTTGGCGTTCTCGGCGCCGCACTCCTCTATGGCGACGGCGCCATCACGCCGGCCATCTCGGTGTTGAGCGCGCTCGAAGGCCTGAAGACCCCGGTGCCGGCGATTGCGCCTTATATTGTCGCCTTGTCGGCGGTGATCCTGGTGGGCCTGTTTGCGTTGCAGCCGCAAGGCAGCGAACGCATCGGCAAGCTGTTCGGGCCGATCATGACGCTGTGGTTTCTCACCATCGGCGTGCTCGGGCTGACCGGAATCATGAACCATCCGGGGGTGCTGGTCGCGCTCGATCCGCGCTACGGCTTCGCCTACCTGTTCGGGCACGGCCTCACGGGCTTTTTAGTGCTCGGCGCGGTTTTTCTCTGCGCTACCGGGGCGGAAGCGCTTTACGCCGATATGGGCCATTTCGGCGCCAAGCCGATCCGCGTCGCCTGGTACGGGCTGGTGCTGCCGTGCCTGTTGCTCAACTATGCCGGCCAGACCGCGATCGTGGTCGAAGGCAGCGCCGGCGCCAATCCGTTCTTCTCGCTGTGCCCGGACGCTTTACAGGTGCCGCTGGTCTTGCTCGCGACCATTGCGACGATCATCGCCAGCCAGGCGATCATCAGCGGCGCCTTTTCCATGACCCGGCAGGCGATCCAGCTTGGGCTCTGCCCGCGCCTGCATATCGTCCAGACATCGGCCACCGGCTACGGCCAGATCTATATCGGCTTCGTCAACTGGTCGTTGATGATCCTGACGCTCGCCCTCACGCTCGGCTTTCGCTCCTCCGACAATCTCGCCGCGGCGTTCGGCATCGCGGTGGCGACCACCATGCTGCTGACGTCACTGTTGATGTTCCTGGCGATGCGCGAAGTCTGGGGCTGGAGTCTACCCGTGAGCCTCGCTGTCGCGGGATTGTTCGTCGTGGTCGATCTGGCGTTTGTCAGCGCGAACATGATGAAAGTATTCGAAGGCGGCTGGTTTCCGCTCGTGGTCGCCGCGATCGTGTTCTTTCTGATGTCCACGTGGTGGCGGGGCCGCCACGTGCTGCTGCGCGCGCTCGAGCGCGATACCTACCCGCTATCCGATTTCATCCGCCAGGTTCACACCAAGACCCGCGTGCCCGGGACCGCGATCTATCTGACCAGCCGGCTCGACATGGTGCCGGTGCCGCTTCTCCATAATCTCAAGCATAATAAAGTGCTGCATGAGCGCATCGTGCTCTTGCATGTAGCGACAGAGAACGTGCCGCGCATCACGCCCGAAGA
This sequence comes from Xanthobacteraceae bacterium, assembly GCA_035566615.1. GTDB lineage: Bacteria > Pseudomonadota > Alphaproteobacteria > Rhizobiales > Xanthobacteraceae > BOG-931. Next base: position 7,457 of record DATMQV010000182.1, on the reverse strand, counting down.
GCGCATTCAAACCACGCATCTCGGCGACAATTTCCACTCCGTGCGGGTGCGCTACGGCTTCATGGAACACCCAAACATCCCGCAGGTGCTGGACGATTGCCGCTCGCAAAAGCTCGACTTCAACATGATGGATACGTCCTTTTTCGTCGGGCGGGTCACGATCGTGGCCGGCAGGCACTCGCGTCTCAGTGGCTTCAGGCGGCAGGTGTTCGATTTCATGCACCGCAACGCGCTGCCGGCGACGGAATTCTTCCGCATTCCGCCGGGCCGCGTCATCGAACTCGGCGGGCAGGTCGCGATGTAGGTCCTCGGCCGGCGCCCGTCGTTCGCCTATTTCTGATCGAGATGCCAGACGCCGTCCCAATTCTCGGCCGGCGGCGCCCCCGCGAGAGCATCGATGCGCTTGAGCATGGCGAGCGTCGGCCCGTCGCCCGGCATGGCCGCGAGCGCGGCGGAGAAAGCCTCCCGCGCCTCCTCCCAACGGCGATTGCGATAGGCGGCAAGGCCCGCAGCATAGCGGGCGCGCAGCTCGATCTGATTGGGCGTCAAAGCGCCGCTGCATCCCATGATTTCGTAAACCGGCTGCGCACGACTTTGACCGACCAGCGCCACCCGATCGATTTCGCGCACTTCGAGCGCGTCGCCGGCCGCCGTCACCGTCGCTTCCGTCGTCAGGATACGGCCGCCATAAATCTTGTTGGCGCCTTCCAAGCGTGAGGCCAGGTTCACGGTTTCGCCCATCACGGTGTAGCTCATCAGCACGTCGGAGCCGATGCTGCCGACCAGCGCTTCGCCGGTCGCGATGCCGATGCGGATGTCGAACGAGATCGGCACGTTGCGCAGCCCGAGGAGTTCCGGCAATTCGGCGCGGAACGGCGCAACGCGCGCCAGCATGTCGAGCGCGGCAAGGCCGGCCAAACGCGCCTGATCGCCATCGGCGGTGAAGGGTGGCCCCCAATAGGCCATGATGGCATCGCCGATATACTTGTCGATGATACCGCCGTGTTCGTGGATCGGCGCCGACATGACCGAAAAATAGCGGTTCATCACCTTCACGAGGCCCTGCGGCGTCATCTCTTCGCTCACGCCGACGAAGCCTTTGACGTCGCAGAACAGCACGGTCATGACACGGCGCTGGCCCTCGGCCGCGAGCGCCGGCCCGCTGATCAACCCTTCGACGATGCGCGGATCGACATAGCGCCCGAAGGTCTCGCGGATGCGCTCTTTCAACCGCAACTGTTCGACCATGCGGTTGAAGGCCATCGTCAAATGGCCGATCTCGTCCTGCGAGGTGACGGCGAGCGTGCGATCGAGCTCGCCGCGTTCGACCGCTTGCGCGCCTTCCAGCAGGTGGCGAACCGGTCTGGTCAGGCCGGTGCTGACGATGACCGAGAAGACAAGCCCGAGCGCGGCCGCAAGCGCCGTCAGAACGATGGCCGTGATCACCACTGTCTGCTGCCTGCGTAACGTCGCCGCCGAGTCGGTCTTCACCAGAGCGACCATCTCGCCTCGTACCGCATCGAGCTCACGATTGAGATTGTCGCGCAACTCATCGACCCGCTGGAGAGATTCGACGATCGCCTTCTGGTCGCCGCCGTCAAGCAACGGCAACAGACGCGTGATTTCCTCGTTGAGCTGGACGCGGGTGCCGTCGGTCAGATCGGCAAGGCGGGTATCGATGCGAACGAGCGCGGCGGCATCACCGAAGCTGGAGCCTTTGGCAATCAAGCCATCGAGCAGGTGGCGCGCGGCCTTCGTTTCTCGATCGACCGTGCCGCCGCTTTCTTCGAAGCGCTTGCGCGCGTCGGCGTAGCGGGCCTCGTCCGGCGGCGACTGGATTTTCTCGATCACCATGCGGCGCAGCGCCACCGCGCGTTCAAGCGAGTGCACATTGGCCCGCGCCAGGGCCGCATAGGTCGGAACATAGCTCTGGGTCAGCTCTTCTAAGCGGCCCGACACCTGCATCACCAGCGCCAGGGAGATGAGCGCCGTGACCGTCATCAGGGCGATCAGGATCAGAGCGATCCCAATGATTTTACGTTTGATCGACAGACGACGGATCATCGAGCGATCCTTGCCTCCGGCGCGGTCGCCATCCCCCAATCCGGCACGCCTGCGGGAAAGCGACGCGGCTTGATGTGAACGACCCTACACCCCGATCGTTAGGCCAATCATAATACGATGCCTAGAGTGCGGGAGCTTCGCGAAAGCAGCGACGAATCCAATCGATGACCAGCCGCGCCGCACGATCGCGCTTGAGGTGATTCTGCACCAACAACCATATGTCGCGGCGCCGCGGCAGCGGCGTAACGCGCAGACGGCGGTCGGAGAGCAGGCGTCCGCACAAATAATCGGGCAGGATGCCGATGGCCTGGCGCGTCTCGATGAGCGATCGGATGATGCGCAGATTGTCCGCCACGCAGCGCGAGCGCTGCTGCAGGCCGCGTTCCCGCAGAAATTGCGACTCCTTCGTCAGGTCGAGATCCGGCGAATAGCTGCAAACGATCGGCGCAGAATCGCCGGCGTCCGCGGCTTCGATGAAATAGAGGCGGATCTCCACGAGTTTCGAAATCGCAAAATCGCCCCTCTCCGGTTTGCGCAAGCGGATTGCCAGATCCGCTTCCCACCGCGAGAAGTTGACGTTTTCGTTGGCGGTTAGGAATTGCAGGCTCAGACCCGGATTTGCCAGCAGCAGGTCGGCCGCCCGCGGCGACAATATTTCTTCGGCGATCGTGCTTGTGGAGGCGATGCGGAATCGTCCGGATGGACCCGGCGCGTCCCCGCCGATCTTATTGATCTCGGTGGCATGCCGTGAAATTGCCAGGACATGGGCGAGTGCGAGATCGCACTGTTGCGTCGGTCTGCGTATCCCGTCCGCCGCTTCAAACAACCTGAATCCGAGATCGCGTTCGAGGCGGGCCAGCCGCCGCGCCACGGTGGTTTCATTGACGCGCAGCCGGGCACTGGCTCCGGCATAGGTGCCTTCCTCGGCCACGGCGGCGATAATGCGCAGGTCATCCCAGTTCACCCCTGCTGGGTTAGCACGGCGCGCGACGCTCCTGCAATTTCGCAACCATCGGCGGCGATCTTCCTGCGCGAACGCAGGCCATCGTCTCGTCCATAATGCGCGGCGAAGGAACTCGGCGCGATTGGCGTCGTCGAATTCCTGAGCCGTCTCAAATTTGCCGGGCCAGCGGTGTTTCCCGGCCCGAAAACGCAGATCGCCGCCAGTCCGCTTGGCCGGATGGAGTGAGGACAATGCTCGAGCTTTATTTTCGCCCGATGGCCTGCTCGCTGGCGAGCCGCATCGCACTCACGGAGGCTGGCATCGAAGCGCGCTATCACTCGGTCAATCTGCGCACCAAGAAAATTCGCGACAGCAACGGGGACTTCTGGGCCGTCGCGCCGAAGGGTACGGTACCGGTGCTGGTCCTGGAGGACGGCCAGACCCTGACGGAGAACGCGGCGGTCCTGCAATACATCGCCGACCTTCGCCCGCATCTTGGGCTTGCACCGAAGCCGGCGGACCCCGATCGCTACCGCCTGCAGGAGTGGCTGAGTTTCGTCGGCACCGAAATCCACAAGGCGTTTTTGTTCCCAACATTTTGGTATACCGACGAGGCCGCGAAGGCGAGCGCCCGCGAGCGCATCGGGCGACAGGTCTCGGTAACCGCCGCACATCTGGCGGACCGGCAATATCTGGTCGGCGAACGCTTTACGGTCGGCGACGCATATCTGACGTGGGCATTGTTGTTGCTCAAATACGGCGGCATCGACCTTGCCGCTTGGCCGCCACTCGTCAGCTATCTCGGCCGCATGCAGCAACGCCCAAAGGTCAAGGCGGCGATCGATCTGGAACAGGGCATGCTCAAGGCGATGCCGTTTGGCGCGGCGGCGACGAAAACCTGATCGCGGCTTGAACGTCGTCTTCGCTCAGATTGGGCAGCGTCGCGCTGAGTTGCGGCTTCGCCAGTCAAGGCCACTTTAGCTTCAGTCTTCCACCGCCACGTCGGGGTGACGCCAAGCCGGTATCAAAATGGTCAGGGTCTGGTGCCCAGGAGAGGGGAGCAACAAACGAGCCTTTTCAATAGGTTGTCGTGTCCCACCTTTGCCAACAGTACCATTGAATCTCAATAGGTATTTTCGAGATTGTCCCACCGCTTCTTAAGTCAGCCCATTTGGGGACTCGAACCATTGCCCAAATGAGGAATCAAACTACTGCCGTTCTACGCTTGCACGCCCCGAGCGGTCGAACATCGCGCCCATGGTCGAGAGGTTGCACGCCAACGCACTACTTGAAAGTTTCGTACGGCTCCTGAACGTAGACATCGCGGGTTAGCAAATCGACTTCGGTGATGCTCTCATCATGCGGATCAATTATGATCAGCACACTCAAGGCCATTTCTAGTTCCAGCGTTTCGATTTCCTTCTCGCCTCCAATGTATTCATTGTCTTCGGAGTCCCACCACGCCGACGAGGTGTCCAAATACTGCACCTCGAACACGATAGGAGCCTTGACCTTCGCGACCACCTCGATTTCCGCATCCGAGGCCGAGATCACTTTGAATTCGATCAGTTCGACTGAGCCGTCGCCGGCCTCGTGGTGGATGACTTCCCCGTCGTGAAGGTCGCCAGTGTAGGGGGTACCAAGATGCCCTAGCCGCTCGCGGATGCTCTCATCCACCGTGTCCCACGCGGATGAGTCAAATATGCGCTCAACCTTCTTGATTACCTTCGGATCATCGACAAGAAGCGCGAGATAGTCCTCAAGGGCCGGGAGTGGCAGCAGCGCCTTAGTCTGCGCCACGGCCCGCAGCATGGCTTTGTCTTTCGTTATTACGTACATCTTCTGGTGGTTCTTCTCGCACCAGTTATCGAGTGTGGCGACCACGAACGCGTCCGGAAACTCTTTGCTATCCGGTTTGTCGAAGGGGGGATCGCGCCGAAAATATGCCTCGAATACATCCTTGGCCGGGAGGTTCAGCGCGTCGTGCCGCTTGTGCTGCCACCCGATCAAAGTGTAATCGAAGGCGCGGACAGCCTCCTTGGCGAGAGCGGCAGCATCCACGTCTGCCGGCGCTGGCTGATCTCCCGAGTACCGCGAGCGAACGGAACGCCAATTCCTGAGCAACCGATTGCCTTATTCATCGCTTGTGCGACCTCGGCAGCCATATCGCAGAGCTGACGCTTGATCTCCTCCAGCGTGATGTCGGTGATGTGCAGGGTGCTAATGTGGTCCTTCGTAAGTTGCAACAGTCTTTGCAGAACCTTGTCATGGAGGTTGTGGCCATAACGCCTGTAGACCTCCGTATCCAAGAAGACGTGCCGTGTCTTCAAGCCCGCGTTTGCGTTTTCGGGAGGCGTTGCCATCGAGATAATCGGGCGTTAACGGGGATAATAAAACATCAACTGTAGCGGGGCGTCATTGCGGCCTTTTGCACGCGATACTCGGGCTGAGGAACGCGCCTGCCCTTTTCCCAACCCGGTATCGCCACCAGGCCATTCTGCCGGAGCTGCGCCGTGATCTTGTTCACGTCGCTATGCCTGACAACAAGTCGGGCAAGGATTTGGGGCCACAAGTCTCGATATCTGATAGTGGCAGGACTGTCCGGCGTTAGCCTTAGCAAGAGTGCCTTCGCCTCCTGCCGTTGGGTTTCAAGGAAGGCAGCCAGTTCATTCGGAGCCATGTCGTGTAATGACTCGAAAATCTCGCGCTGGCCTGTGGTCGCTTCGGCATGCCTCACCTTTCCGGTGGCTCGCGCTCTCGATTGTTCTTCGAGAGCCTTTATCTGGCTGTCACGGAACACCTCAATCCCGGTGGGATGGCGGGTCGCGTAGAAAAGGCAATAGAGTGGTCGGTCTTTTACAGGCCTCAGCACTGTCGTTTCGGCAACGTATCGGTACTGCCCGACACTCGCGAGACAATCCGCGAACGCTTCCACCAAGATCGACTTGCGCACGTCTGGACTGGCGCTGTCACGTTCGGCTGCCTCGAGCCGTTGGCGCCAATCGCCGAACGGGATCAGCTCGTTTAATCCTGCGAACACGGCGGGGTCCCTGATGCTTGCTGCACGATTGATGAAGTCAAACATGAAGTTGAAAATGACCTCCGAATTGGCTCGTCTCAGGAGAGGCGCAAGAGCCATCAGCGGCAACCGCCAGCCTTTGGGATCAATAAGGAAAAACGCGAAGGAATCGGTGGGAATTTCAGAAAGAATGATGGGCAGCACCGTAAAGAAATCGCCCTCGTAGGTCCTTACGGTGATGTCGGGGTATCGGCTCGGGACGCTTGCCAATTTCTTGTAGGCATCCGGGTCGCGTTCGATGAGATGTGCCGACATGTGTACATCACGGCCGGAGGCTTTCCACGAGTTCTTCGCTCCGCTGAGCGCGTTCAGAGCGACCCCAAAGGAGGTATCCTGAAAATCCTCGTGCGCGCTTTGCCAAGGTCCGGCAAATCCATCGACATAGACGACATGCGGGTACTGGATGGCGGTCTTGTGAGCGAGTCTTTCAAGATAGCTCTCAAGGAAGACGTGCTTCACATACGATTGCTCGCGATCCTTGTAGTCTTCGATGGTAACCATGTCATTCGGCTGCCACCGCAAAAGATGACGAGAGGGGAAAATCGTTCCACTCCCGCCCGTCCAGTTCTCGCCCGCCGGATTTCGGTCGCAGACCACCCCACTGTTTGAAGAAAAACGCAACCTGCTGCGCGATACATTGATCACGTATCTCGCGCACCCACTCCGGGCGCATTTCGCGAGCAGAAGGTCCGCTCTCTCCACCGACGATCACCCAAGCGATGCCGGAAAGTTCCAGTTCTCCAACGGACGCTATTAAGGGCTCAATCGACAGAAACCGCACAGCCACCGGGGCATCCTGCAAGTGCCGTATTCGCGGCTTCCGAGCGCCATCTTCGACCGAGACGCCGAGCCAGATGTGCTGTGGAGTTTGCGAGCCACCGTACCGGCGACGCAGGAAGTTGCGCATTAGCGATGACCGTTTGGTCAGTACCTGAAACGTATGCCAATGCGCCCGCTCCATAGCGTCGAACACGCGCGAGATGAATTCTGCCGGAATTTCCTTATGGAAGAGGTCGCTCATTGAATTGACGAAGACCATGCGAGGCTTGCGCCAGCCCAGCGGCTGGTCCAGTCGCTCCGGGCGCAGCGTCAGATCAAAGCCATTCTCGAAGGGATGGCCCCTCGTGCCTCGAAAGCGCTCTGAGAAGCGCTCTGCATAACAGTGATCGCAGCCGGCGCTGACTTTCGTGCACCCTGTTACGGGGTTCCACGTAGTGTCAGTCCACTCGATCGCGGTGCCATTGGGCATTGTCTTGCTCAAGATTGAATTTTCGACATTATCGGGAAGCGGCCTTACTTTTGCCTTGCACTGGAATGCGCCAATCGTTTCGACCTCCGTGAGCAGATAGCTCGCGAATGCGATCAGCCGCG
>DATMQV010000181.1:0-13084 GCA_035566615.1 Xanthobacteraceae bacterium | reverse complement strand
CCGCTGTCTGTTCTTCGGTTGCGGGAAGTGCGCGAAGTGCGGAAAGTCCACGGCTCATACCCTTTCCGCACTTTCCGCACTTTCCGCAGGCGAATGAATACGAGGGTTTACCTGCCAGCGGTATTTTCGACGGCCGGACGTATCGATGGAGGTCGGACGCAACCATCCAGCCTTGACCAGGCCGTCGAGTAAATGTTGGGTCTGATCGGCGTCACCATCGGCAAGCACGATCACGTCGCGGATGTCTTTCGGAAGATCGAGTGTTCCCAGCCCATAGGTCGAGAGTGCCGCCCAGGCCGGATGGCTGGTTGCCCGCATGGCGGCGAGCAGGTCTCGATGCCCGCGACACAACAAAACGCGGCTCTGTTTCCAGAAATAAACGTTCTCGCCGATCTGGCTCATTGCGCGCTCCTGCGGCGGCGCACCTTTCTGCTTGGCGCACCGTCGCGCGCGGCGATTCGGGCGTTCTGCCACTCGGCGATTTCAGGCTCGAGCCAGCCGACAGATTTTTCCGAGAGCGTGATCGGCCTTGGGAATTTGCCAGCGGCCATCAGAGCATAGAGCGAACTGCGGCGTAGGCCGGTGAGGCGCTCTACATCTGGACGGCGAAGAATCGTTTGGACCATATGAGCGCCCCTTGCAGTTGTCTGGAAAATTCCAGTACGGGGCTATCTCAACTCCGGGCGTTCAGCAAAAACAAACTTACTGAACGAGCGTTCAACGCAGAAAGCTGTGCTGAACGGGGGGTTAGAAATCTGGCATATCTGGGTGAGGGACAAGGAAGGTGGTCGTCTTCGTCTCTTCCACCATCTCCTTATAGCGTGGGGATCTTCTCCAGGCCGAGATTGAGCCCGTGCTCGCGGTTGTGAGTGCGGACAATCTCCTTACGCTTAGGGCCTCTCCGCGGCGAGCCGCCACGCCATCAATATGTGCGGCCAGATGAAATCGTCTGTCACCCTCGCGCGCCTCCTTCGCAAATACCGTTCTGTGGCGTGTCACATCCAGCAACTGTTCCAACAAATCGATTAACTCTGGGGTCGGTGGATGCCGGGCCACGGGAGCGCTGGGTTCGTCGCAGGGCCAACCGTGAAGGTAATCGCGGTAGTTGTCGTAATCTAGCAGTGCGATCGCGATGTCGGCGATCGTTAGTCGCGAAAGGAGACCGCGTCTGCGCACTGGCGACGCCTCCCCGGATGCAGCTTTTCCCTTTGGCAGTTTTTGCAGTTCGGCTATCAGCCACATTGCAAAGCGCCGCTCGATCTCGACGCGCTTATTTTCAGAACCGCGTCCATACAGCGCGGCCGTGGTATCATGTGCAGTGAAGCCACCGCGCTCTCTCAATAGCTTCGCGAGCGTAACCCGATGGACGACGTACTCCCGAGTTATCATTTCCGGCCCCCTTGCGGCTCGAACAAGACCACCTCCGCGTCAGGGCTCGCCTGCCGGCTGCAATACCGCGCCCAATCACCCATGAGCCGGCGGCGTTTCTCGAACAGGTCACCGCGCCGATAGGCTGCTTCCACCCTGTCGCCGACGACATGCGCGAGCGCCATTTCGACGATGTGGTTCTGATAGTTCGTTGTCTCGGCCGCCCAATCGCGGAACGTGCTGCGGAAGCCGTGCGGGACGTATCCCGGCCGCAAGCCGCGCATGAGTTCGAGCATGGCCATGTTCGAAAGCGGTCTGTCCGCGCGAGCGCCGATGAAAACGAAACCGTCGCCATCGCCTTCGCGCGGCAGCGCTGTGAGTATTGCAACTGCGCGATTACTGAGCGGAACGCGATGCTCGCGCCGACCCTTCATGCGCTCGGCGGGGATCGTCCAGAGTTTCGCCTCGACGTCGAATTCCGACCGCCGTGCGTGGATCACTTCGCCGGTTCGCACCGCGGTCAAGATCGTCAGTTCGAGCGCGCGCGCCGAAATGCCATCGCGGCTACGAAGGTCCGCCATGAAAGTAGGCATTTCAGCGTAGGGAAGGGCGGCTTGATGCTTGACCGGCTTAACCTTGCCGCGCGCCGGCAGGAGCTTGTCAAGGTGACCGCGCCAGCGCGCGGGATTGTCGCCCGCGCGGAAGCCTCGCACCGTCGCCCAATTCAGCACGCTTTCGACGCGACCGCGCAGGCGCGTTGCCGTCTCAGGTTTGGTCGCCCACAGCGCCTCGATGACCTTGACGACGAGCGCCGTGTCGATCGCTGAGACCGACAGGCCTCCGATAATCGGATAGGCGTAGCGCGCGAGTGTCGATTTCCATTGCTCGCGGTGTTTCTCGTTGCGCCAGCTGGCCTCGTGCGCCGCGATGTACCGTTCCGCGCATTCCTTGAACGTCACGCCGCGGGCTGTCTCCGTTCGCCTTTGCATCCGTTCGGCGTTGCGGACTTGGATCGGGTCGCGCCCATCCAGCAATATCTTGCGGCACTCCCGCGCCCGCTCGCGCGCCTCCGCGAGCGAAAGCGTCGACACCGGGCCCAATCCCATCTGGCGCTCGCGGCCGTCTCGCTCAAAACGAAAGAGCCACGCCTTCGTGCGCCACCGCGAGACTTGCAGCACAAGCCCGCCGCCGTCGCCGTACCTGCCGGGCCGCGTGACCTTCGCGACCTTGACTGCCGTCAGCCGGTTCCAATCCCGGTTCATCCGCTCAACTCCTACCCACGTCCCTGCCCAGGGACGCGATCTGGATTAGGCAGGAATTAATTGGAACTGACTAGACAGAAATGCCGACCAAACGCCTGAAATGTGGGGATAACTTGGAATTGGTTGGAATTGGCCGGACCAATCAAAATCGGACACCCTTCCGCCAAACCTTGCTTTTGCACCCGCCAGTGCGCCAGCCCCGGCCCGGCGTTTGAAAAGCGCCTGTCGGGGCCGAAGGAACATATTTCAACAAGCGAACCTCTGTTCGAGCGCTACCGCAGCCCCGGGGATGGTGGCCGGACACCTGCAAGAGCGCAGTGGATGTCTTCCCTCACCGCCATGGTCTCGCCGCGATTCCGCAGTTAGATAATTTTTCGTAATGGCGGGGATGCGGGAAGGAGAGAGCGGGACGCTGTGATCGTTCCGCCGGATCCAATTCGGGGTGGACTGCACAACCCTGTTTGGAGGACCCGCGATGTTTAGGCTGCCCGCTTACGATCCTGTAGGAATTGCGATGCTAGGGTTTGGCATCTTGGCCGTCGCGGCCTTGGCAGCATTTGCGTATTAGGCGGCTCGCCGGCCACTCCAACGAAAACGAAAAGTATTAGGGAGAACGTCCATGCTCCTCGCGATGGATTTTCGGCGTCAAGCGCGGGTATGCGCTCGTCTGGCAGAGGAGTGCGATGACCGACGTTTGGCCGAGCGCTTGAGAAGGATGGCGTCCGACTTGTTGGCGAAGGCAGACGATTTCGAAGAATTTCCCGGCGACCGCGCCAGTCACGAAGATCGCAAAAGGCTCGTGTTATCCTAGGTGAGGGTCTTCGGCGCGGTCCGAACCGAACGGCGCGTCAAAGACCGACACCACGGAATAGTCGATCCGGGCTGAGGACCGGGACGGCTAGTGAGGTAGCTTTCACGCCCTAAACTGTCTTTTCATGACGACCAGCAATAGGGCCAAAGTCCTCTAAACAACGCGGTGGACATTTTAGCCAATACGTGATTATTCGTACGTGATCGGCCGATAGTGCCGGTCAAATCCTCCAGAAAAACGAAAGAGTTAGGCAAGAAGAGAGGCTTCGCTGCCAATGACAGAACTTGCTATGAGCTTAGTCGGGTACTTCCAGGACAGGCGTGAGGCGACCTGGGAGACGCTGGTACGGATTGTCTTCGGTACTTTTATGGGCGGCCTCGTGCTGCTGCTCATTCTTCTCTATTCAGGCGTGCCGATCGTCTGATCGCGGCAGGGCCTGCTTCGAGCCTCTCCCAGATAGCCGGAGAGGCGGTCGTCTTTCCTTTCATTTTGCAAAATTCGATGCCGGTGGCCCCCAAGCGGGGCCACCGCAATTTTCCGTTCACTATCGAACACGCCATCCACCTTCGGACACCCCTTCGCCCCTATTCGCCACAATCTGACCACGCTCGGATTGAATATCTTGCTGGCGGGATCGGGGATGATGCGGGGTCGACTCAGCGCGACAGTGAGACGTATTGCGCCGATCAGCGCCTGCGCTGTGCTTTGTGCATTCCTTGCGAACTGCTCGAATGGCGTAGACTCCCGCTACGGCGTTTCCTCAAGCCCGCGTGTCGTGGCCGACGGCGATCCGGTGCCCAAAGGTGGCGGCAGCTACCATATTGGCGCACCTTACACAGTGGCTGGCCGCACCTATTATCCGCGGGACAACCCGAGCTATCAGGCGACCGGCCTCGCCTCCTGGTATGGCGACGATTTCCACGGCCGTTTGACCGCCAACCGCGAAGTTTTCGACCACAACGGCATTTCCGCCGCTCACCCGACGATGCCGCTGCCGAGCTACGCGCGGGTGACCAATCTGTCGAACGGCCGCTCGCTGATTGTGCGGGTGAATGATCGCGGGCCCTACCACGGGAACCGCATTATCGACGTCTCAACCAGGGCTGCCGATTTGTTGGGCTTCCGGACGAGCGGCACCGCCTGGGTCAAAGTGGAATATGTCGGGCGGGCGCCGCTCGAGGGTTCCGACGATCGGCTTCTCGCCGCGACGTTCCGGCAGGATGAGCCCGCGCCGGCGCCGGGCAGGGTCAAGCTTGCAGCGACGCGGATCGCGCCGGTCGGGTCGACAGCCTCGATCCTGCGCAGCACCCGCTATGCCAGCGCATCGGCCAGCGACGCCGAAACCGGCGCACGGCCGATGTCCTTTGCCGCAGGGCCACGCGGACGCGACGGCACCGATCAATTCCTCAACGGCCGCGGGCTTTACTAGAGCGCAATCGTTCCGAATTGAGTTGATTGGCGCTCTAACATTTTGTTGGAGCATGATCCTTCCGGGAAACCGGATTCCACTCTTCCGGACCATGCTCTAAGCAAATCCCAACTGCGTCATTTGGTACCGCGGCCTGAGCGCCCTTGCGTGCGGCAGCGGTTGGGTGAGAATTGGCGTGTTGCACCTGATCCTGCGTTGGAGGCTTGCTTGCAAATCGTGCGTCGGCTGAGCATTCGTGCCGCAAGGCCGGCTTATGCGCTCACGGCCGGAATTTGCGTCGCCATGGTGATTTGCGTTGCCATGGTCGCGGCCGGTCATGCCGCCTCGAACATGACCGTCGAGAAGAAGGAGGGCTTCCAGACCAGCGTTCCGGCCGCGCTGCTGCTCGATGTCGAAAGCGACAGTGTGCTGTACGAGAAGAATGGCGATCAGCTCGTTGCGCCCGCAAGCACCGCCAAGCTGATGACGCTGGAATATGTGTTCAACGAAATCAAACAGGGCCGTGCCAAGCTGACGGACGAGTTTGTCATCAGCGAGAATGCCTGGCGCAAGGGTGGGGCACCTTCGCACGGCTCGACCATGTTCGCCGCGATCCACAGCCGCATCTCGCTCGACGATCTGATTCACGGCATCATTATCGATTCCGCCAACGACGCCTGCATTGCGATCGCCGAAGCGATGGCCGGCAACGAGGCTGAATTCGGCGCCAAACTGACGCAACGCGCGCGCGAGATCGGCCTAGAAAAATCGACGTTCACCAACGCCACCGGCTATTCGGATCCCAACCTGCGGGTGACGGCGCGCGAATTGGCAAAGCTCGCGCGCCACATCATGCAGACCTATCCGGAATTCTACCCGCTCTTCTCCGAGCGCGAATTCACCTGGAACAAAATCCGCCAGCAGAACCGCAATCCTTTGCTGGCAATGGGCATCGGCGCCGACGGGCTCAAGACCGGGGAAACGACCGAAGCCGGCCTCAACCTGGTGGGTTCGGCGGTCCAAGACGATTTGCGCCTGATCGTCGTCGTCACCGGCGCGAGGTCGGAAAAAGAACGCGCCGACGAAGCGCGCAAGATGCTGGAATGGGGTTTCCACGGCTTCGAGGCGCGCGTTCTGTTCGCAGAGGGCCAAACGGTCTCCGAGGCGAAGGTGTTTGGCGGCGATAGAAGCTACGTTCCGCTGGTCGGCCCCGGCACGATCCGCCTGATGATGCCGCGCGGCGGTGGCGAGCGCTTGGTCGCGCGCCTCGTGTACACTGGGCCCGTGCCGGCTCCGATCAACAAGGGTCAGAGCATCGGGAAGCTCAAGGTCTGGCGCGGAGAAAACCTCGCCCTCGAAGTGCCGCTGAAGGCGGCCGACGACATTGGCAAAGGCAGCATGTCGCACCGCGCGATGGATGCCGCCACCGAGCTCATGATCGGCCTGTTCCGGGCCGGCGTGAACCGGCTATGATGCAATTGATGCCGTGCCTGCGCCGCAATTCGAAGCCTAGATGACAGCGCGGTGTGCGCTGGTTGGCGGGCTCGCGCTCCTTCGCAGTAAAAAGCCGCAACCGTCTGGAACGAAGGCAATTTTCCTCCTTTGGCTATAGTGGACGTTCTCGCTGCAACGATTCGCGCCGCCCTGATCGGATTAGCTTGATGAAGGGAAAGTTCATTTCGTTCGAAGGCGGGGAGGGGACCGGCAAATCGACCCAGGCCGCCATGCTGGCGCTCAAGCTGGAATCGCTCGGCATTGGCGTGAAGCTCACGCGTGAGCCCGGCGGCTCCCCCGGCGCCGAAATCATGCGCCATGTTCTGCTCTCGGGCGCGGCCAAGCCGCTCGGGCCCGAGGCGGAAGCGATGCTGTTCGCCGCCGCCCGCGACGACCATATTCGCTGGACGATCCTGCCGGCGCTGGACGCGGGACTATGGGTCGTCAGCGACCGTTTCGCCGATTCCACGCGCGTCTATCAGGGTGTGCTCGGCGAGGTGGATCCGCGCCTGATCAAGGCGCTCGAGAGGGTGTCGGTCGGCGACGTGCGTCCAGACCTGACCTTGGTGCTCGATGTTCCGGCTCAGACCGGCCTTCAGCGCGCGGCCGGCCGGCGTGGCGGCGCGAGTCCGGATCGCTTCGAGTCAGAGACAATCGAATTTCATAAGCGGTTGCGCCAAGCCTATCTGATGCTCGCCGCCGGCGAGCCACGGCGCTGCGTCATCATCGACGCGAGCGCACCGAAGATGACGGTGGCAAAGCACATCTGGCAGGCGGTGAATGCACGTCTGCGCCCCGCGACGGCGCCGGTTCGTTTTGCGGACGCCACCTCGTGAGTGCGGACGAAGCCGACATCGACGAAGCCGCGCCACCGCGGGTAACCGGCAAGCTCTTCGGTCACGGCGGTACTGAAGGTGCACTCCTTGCCGCCTACCGCGGCGGCCGCGTGCCGCACGCTTTTATGCTGATCGGCCAGAAGGGCATCGGCAAGGCCACGCTCGCCTATCGCTTGGCGCGCTTTGTGCTCGCACATCCGGACCCGGCGGCGGCATCGGTTCATGCAGCGACGTCGCTCGCCGTCGACCCGGACCATCCAGTGGCACGGCGCGTGACGGCGCAGGCGCATGGCGATCTTCTCGTTCTGGAGCGCACGCCGAACGAGAAAGGCGTGCTGCGGCAGCAAATCGCGGTCGACGATGTGCGCCGAACGATCTCTTTCTTCGGCGCGACCGCAGGCGAGGGCGGCTGGCGCATCGCGATTGTCGATGCGGTCGACGAACTCAACCGGGCCGGCGCGAACGCGCTGCTCAAGGTGCTCGAAGAGCCGCCTGAGCGAGCGCTGTTGCTGCTGGTGTGCCATTCGGCGTCACGGGTGCTGCCGACGCTGCGCTCGCGCTGCAGCGTGTTGGCGATGCGGCCCTTGGCGCAATCCGATGTTGCCTGCGCATTGGCGGCCTCGGTCGGATCGGCCGAGAACGATCCGCAGATCGACGCGGCGGCCGCGGCTGCTGACGGCAGCGTGGCGCGCGCTTTGGCGTTTTTGGACGAGGACGCATTGGCGCTGCGCCAGCGCGCGCTCGAAGAGCTCGAGCGATTGCCGACGCTCAATGCCCACGCTCTGCATGCGCTTGGCGATGCGCTTGTGGGCGCCGACCCACGGCCGCTTGGTGCATTTGTCGATACCGTCAACGCTTGGCTGTCGCGAAACCTCGATCAACATGGCGCCGTGCACGGCGGCCTGCCGCGACTCGATCGCCTGGCCGAAGCGTGGGAGCGGATCAATGCCGCCGCGCGCGACGCTGAAACCTACAATTTGGAGAGAAAACCGCTTCTCTTCAGTGTGTTCGGATTGCTTGCCGAGGCCACGCGCGGTTGATACCTATGCGCCTTCATTGGCCGGGCAAAAGGCGCGAAGCGCCATCTTCGCGCGTTAAGTCCCGGCCTTCAATGTCTTTAAGATCGCCGCTGACTGAGTAACCGTTCCCATGGCCACTAAGCGCAGACAAGCTGCAAAACGCAAGAAGCCGGCGAAAGCGTCAAAGCAAAGCGCCGGCAGGAAGAAAAAGCTCGTGCGCGCCGCCAGCAAAAAAAGGCGGTCGAGCGCGGCAGGTGCGAAGGCGCGTGGCCGTAAGGCTAGCGCGCGCAAAAAATCTGCACCGAAAGCCGCCGCGACAGCCGCACCGAAAAAGTCGGCGACAGCAAAGAAAGCTGCGAAGGCGGTTGCTCCGAGAAAGGCGAAAGCAATCGCCCCGAAGAAGATCGCTGTTAGCGAAAAGAGGCCCGCGGCGCCTCCGCCTGCCGCGCCATCTGTTGCGGTAGCGCGGCCGCCAAAGCGCAAAGCCCCAATACGGAAACAGTCCGGCACTGGAGCTTCACGACATGAGCAGCAGCCGGCGCGCACGCCTTACTACATCACGACCGCGATCTCTTATCCGAATGGGCCACCCCATATCGGCCACGCTTACGAAGTGATCGCGACCGACGCGATTGCCCGCTTCATGCGGCTCGACGGCTATGACGTCTTCTTCCTCACCGGAACCGACGAGCACGGCCAGAAAATTCAGCAGACTGCGGTGCGCGAGGGCCTCACCCCGCGGCAATTGCTCGACCGCAACGTGCCCTTATTCGAGGCCATGGTGAAGCGGCTCGAATGCTCCAATACGGATTTCATCCACACCACCGAGCGGCGCCATCACATATCCTCGGAAGCGATCTGGCAGCGGATGCAGGAGGCCGGCGACATCTATCTCGACAAATATTCCGGCTGGTATTCCGTGCGGGATGAAGCCTATTACGCCGAGGATGAAACGGAGCTCAACGAACAGAACGGGCGGGTTGCGATCAAGACCGGCACGCCGGTCGAATGGGTGGAGGAGGAGAGCTATTTCTTCCGCCTCTCCGCCTACCAGGACAAGCTTCTGAAACTCTACGCGCGCCCGAACTATGTGTTGCCGAAGGAGCGGTTGAACGAAGTCGCAAGCTTCGTGCGCGGCGGCCTGCAGGATCTGTCCATCTCGCGCACGACATTCGACTGGGGCGTTCGCGTCCCCGGAAGCAACGGCCACATCATGTATGTGTGGGTCGACGCGCTGACGAATTACATCACCGCCGTCGGCTATCCGGACACCGAGAGCGAGACATTCCGCCGTTATTGGCCGGCGGATCTGCACGTGATCGGCAAGGACATCGTGCGTTTCCATGCGGTCTACTGGCCGGCCTTTCTGATGTCGGCGGGCATCGAAGTGCCGCGCCGGATTTTCTCCCACGGCTTCCTGTTCAACCGCGGAGAGAAGATGTCGAAGTCGGTCGGCAATGTGATCGATCCGTTTGCGCTCGCCGATGCCTATGGGGTCGATCAGCTCCGCTATTTCTTCCTGCGCGAGGTGCCGTTCGGCCAGGACGGCAATTACAGCCACGAAGCGATCGTCAACCGCACCAATGCCGATCTCGCCAACGATCTCGGCAACCTGGCGCAACGCTCGCTGTCGATGATCGCGAAGCAATTCGGCGGCGACTTGCCGAAGCCGGGAGCGCTGAGCTCCGCAGACCAAAGCATTCTCGCCGCCGCCGACGGCGTGATCGCCAAGGCGCGCGACGCCATGGCGACGCAGCAACTGCACCAGGTGCTCAATGCCGTCTGGGCGGTCGTGGCGGACGCCAACCGGTATTTCGCGGGTGAGGCGCCTTGGGCGCTCGCAAAGACCGACCCGGCCAAACAGGCGACCGTGCTGTATGTGACGGCGGAGGTTCTGCGCCAGGTTGCCATCCTCGCTCAGCCTTTCGTGCCGACTTCGGCGGCGAAACTCCTCGACCTGTTGGCGGTGCCTGCGGATGAGCGAAGCTTCGCATTCCTCGACGGCAAGCATCGCATTGCCGCCGGATCAAAGCTTCCCGCACCCGCCCCGGTATTCCCGCGTTATATCGAGGCGGAAGCGCGCGCCGCTCAATAACAATGCGACAGAGCGATGTTGGTCGACAGTCATTGCCATCTCGATTTTCCGGATTTTGCCAGCGAGCTTGACGCGGTCGTGACGCGCGTGCGTGAAGCGGGCTTGGGGCGTCTGGTCACGATCTCGACGCGCGTGCGGCGCTTTGCCGGCGTGTTGGCGATCGCAGAACGTTTTCCGGAGGTCTATTGCTCGATCGGCACTCACCCACACTATGCGCACGAGGAACTGGACGTAACAGTGGACGATCTCGTGACCCACGCGCGGCATCCAAAAGTCGTGGCGATCGGGGAAGCGGGCCTCGACTATCATTATGACAACAGCCCGCGCGACGCGCAGGAGCGCGGCTTTCGCACGCATATCGCGGCGGCGCGCGCGACCGGACTGCCGCTGGTCATTCACTCGCGCGAAGCCGACGGGGACACCGCGCGCATTCTTGAGGAAGAAACCGGGCAGGGCACCTTCCCGGCTGTGCTCCATTGCTTCACCGGCGGCCCCGACCTCGCCCGCCGCGTCGTCGCGCTCGGCGGCTACGTCTCCTTCAGCGGCATCCTGACCTTCAAAAACTCGACCGCGCTGCGCGCGATTGCGGCCGACCTGCCGGCCGATCGGATTCTTGTCGAAACGGACGCCCCCTATCTCGCACCGAATCCGTTCCGCGGTAAGCGCAACGAACCGGCTTATGTGGTCGAGACCGCAAAGGTCTTGGCGGAAACGCGCGGCGTTTCTTTCGAGGAGATCGCCCGGCAGACGTCCGAAAATTTCTTCCGGCTGTTCAACAAAGTGCCGCAGTCCATCAGCACCGAGGCATCCGCGCGAATTCCGAGACCAAGCACGTCCGCGGCATGACCCTGAAATTCACCATTCTCGGCTGCGGCTCGTCCGCCGGCGTGCCGCGGCCCGCACTGGGCTGGGGCGCCTGCGATCCGAACAATCCGAAGAACCGCCGCCGCCGGACCTCGCTCCTGGTCGAACAGTCCGGCAGCGCCGGCGTCACGCGCGTCTTGATCGACACTTCGCCGGACCTGCGCGAGCAGCTTCTCGATGCCGACGTCGATTGGCTCGACGGCGTGTTCTACAGCCATGAGCATGCCGACCACACGCACGGCATCGACGACCTCCGATCGCTATTCATCAAGCAGCGCCGGCGGCTCGACATCTATATGGACGTGCACACCGCCAAGGTCATGCGCGACCGCTTCGGCTATTGCTTCCAGTCGCCGCCCGGCAGCGAGTATCCGCCGATCGCGACCGAGCATCGTATGAAGGCCGGCAACGCCATCACCGTCACAGGGCAGGGTGGAACGATTACCGCGCTCCCTCTCCTGCAGGAGCACGGCGACATTCCTTCGCACGCCTTCCGCTTCGGCAAGTTTGCCTATTCGTGCGATCTCAGCGGCATGCCGGCGGAAACCGCCGAAGCCTTGACGGCCCTCGACGTCTGGGTGGTAGACGCGCTTCGCTATCGGCCGCACCCAAGCCATTTCTCGGTTGCCGACGCCTTGAGCTGGATCGAGCGGCTCAAGCCGAAACGCGCGATTCTGACCAACCTGCACGCCGACCTGGATTACGACGTTCTGCGCAAGGAATTGCCGCCACATGTTGAGCCCGGCTTCGACGGGATGACGATCTCGGTGGCCGACTAGACTAGCCATCGCCACCGGTGGCCCGCCAACAGCCGATCGACAGCGCCATTTCCGCAACGCGCCGCGTTTATCGCCTTATATTATGAGCATCCACGGGAATGTTCCATAATATGTCTTATGCGAATCGCGGAAGCTAGGCGACCGCCCCAGGAAGACGCGATTTGACTAGTGCCGCAGACTTGATGCCTTCCACTCGCGGCCTCGGCGACCTACATGGAACGATAAGTTCCCGGCGACGTTTCTCCGGAAACTGGCGGCGCCTGGCGCCGCCGGTGACGCGCCATTTCCCCAACCCCATCCTCCAAGGTGACAGCCGTGAGCAAAGTCCGAGCCCTCGACACACGCGGCAAGGCCGCCGCGCCACTCGATACGCCGACCGATCTGTCTGCGGACGCCGTCAGCGAGATTTCCGAACAGCTCAACGCCATCCTGGCGACGACGTTTGCGCTTTACCTCAAGACCAAGAATTTCCATTGGCACGTCAGCGGGCCGCACTTCCGCGACTACCATCTACTGCTGGACGAGCAAGGCGAGCAGATCTTTGCCTCGACCGACGACATCGCCGAGCGCGTGCGCAAGATCGGCGGCATGACGCTCCGCTCGATCGGCCAGATTTCCAAGCTGCAGGGTATCGAGGATAACGACGAAAGCTATGTAGCCCCGGGCGACATGCTGCGGGAATTGGTGGCCGACAACAAGAAAGTCGTGGTGGCCATGCGCGAATGCCACGAAGTCTGCGACAAGCATGGCGACGTGGCCACCGCCAGCATTCTGGAAAACTTTATCGATCAGGCCGAGCGGCGGGTTTGGTTCATGTTCGAGGCGAGCCGCAAGGCGGACGGTTCCGGCCACTGAGCTACTGACCGCAAGACGTTTTCAGGCGACTTGGCAAGCCGGGGCAGTCGCATCCCTGGCTTGCTTGGCTTTCTTCAATGGGATCACGGTCTCTTCTCCGAAAGCCGGTTTCCACTTTTCGGGCTCATGCTCTAGGGTCGGCGCGATCCAAACTTGGAACTGCGCATGACCCCTTCCCGCGACATCAGCCGGCTGATCGAAATCATGGCCGCGCTGCGCACTCCCAAAACCGGCTGCCCCTGGGACCTGGAGCAGGATTTCGCGACCATCGCGCCTTACACGCTCGAGGAGGC
>DATMQV010000180.1:0-6537 GCA_035566615.1 Xanthobacteraceae bacterium | reverse complement strand
AATTTCGACGGCCGCTGCGACGAAGCGCTGGAATTCTACAAGCAGGCGATCGGCGCCAAGGTCGGCATGCTCTTGCGTTTCAAGGAAGCGCCCGACAAATCGATGATCTCGCCGGGCAGCGAAGAGAAGGTCATGCATTCGGCCGTGCAGGTGGGCGACTCGACCGTGCTCATGTCGGACGGCCGCTGCACCGGCAAGCCGAACTTTAACGGCATCGCGCTGACCATCTCCGCCAAGACCGAAGCCGAAGCCGACAAGCTTTTCAACGGCCTGGCCGAGGGCGGCCAAGTGACCATGCCGCTCGCCAAGACCTTCTTCTCGCCGAAATTCGGCATGGTCGCAGATAAATTCGGTGTCGGCTGGATGGTGCTTGTGGCAGACTAGCCCTGACAGTCGACAACCGTGGGGGCGGAAATGACGAGTGCCGGAGGTGTGGATTTTGCCATTTTCCGGGTGCTCGATGCCCCCCGCGACCGCGTCTGGGCAGCGCTGACCGAACCGGAACAGATGAAGGAATGGTGGACGCCCGTAACCTTCACCATGATCGCCATGAACATGGACTTTCGTCCCGGTGGCTTCTTCCACATGGGGATGCGTTCGGGCGAGGGTTACAAGATGTGGGGCAAATTCGTCTATCAGGAGATCATCCCCCTGGAACGGATCGTCTTCGTCAACTCGTTCTCCAACCAGGCCGGCGAGATCACGCGCCACCCGATCGTGCCGACCTGGCCGCGCGAAACCAAAGTCACTGTCACGCTCGAGGATGAGACCGGCGGCAAAACGAAGCTCAACGTCCGTTGGTCGCCGCATAATGCGACCGAGGTGGAGCAGAAGACGTTCGATGTTTCCCATGTCGGCATGCAGGCGACTTGGGGCGGAACGTTCGATCGGCTCGCCGCCTATCTGGCGCGGATGGCATAGACCACGGTCCGGCGATTGCTGCCCGGCGCTGATCCGGGGCGGCGATCGGTTCCGACCGGTCATGCACAGAGCACATGAGAGCCGGAGTTGCAATCGTCGCCATCTGGCGCGATTGCGCTCTATCTCTTGCTGAAGCATGATCTTTTTCGGAAACTCGGTTTCCACTTCCGGGTCATGCTCAATGTCGCCGCGCTCCCTCGGCCAACCCAAGGGATGCACAATGCCGGCACTGACACGCAAGATTACCCCGTTTCTGTGGTTCGACACCCAAGCCGAACAGGCGGCGAAGTTCTACACAACGATCTTCAGGAACTCCCGGATCAACCAGATCAGCCGCTACGGCAAGGCCGGGCATGAGACGCACGGCATGGATGCCGGCTCGGTCATGACTGTCGCGTTTGAGGTTGAAGGGCAAAGCTTCGTCGCGCTCAATGGCGGCCCGCATTTCAAGTTCAACGAGGCGGTCTCTTTCCAGATCACCTGCGAGACGCAGGACGAGATCGATTATTTCTGGAGCAAGCTGTCGGAAAACGGCCAGGAAAGCCAGTGCGGCTGGCTCAAGGACAAATTCGGCCTCTCGTGGCAAGTCGTGCCGGCCATCTTGCCGCATTTGCTGATGGGCGACGACAGGGCAAAGTCCGAGCGGGCCATGGCTGCGCTGATGCAGATGAAGAAGTTGGACATCGCGGCACTGCAGCGCGCACATGCGGGTGGCGGCCAGACGTAGCGCCGTCGCGGGCTTGAGCCGCTGCCCGTTTGGCTGGGGAGACCGGCGATGCGCGACTTGTTGCTGTACGCCTCTGGAATCCTGGGCCTCGCGGCGGCGTCATTGCATTGCGTGCTTGGCGAGACGCGGGTCTTTGCCCGCGTCCGCATCGAGCCGGAGCGGCTGCGGACACTGATCCGGCTCGTCTGGCACTGCAGCGTTGTGGCTTGGGCAGCAGTCGCCGTTTTACTGATCGCTGCACCCTTCATGGGTTCGCCAGCTGCGCGATATTGGATCGTCGGCGCCGCCGTCGTCGTCTTCGGCTTCGCCGCAATCGCCAATGCCTGGGCCACGCGCGGGCGCTTCTTCGGCTGGGCCGTGTTGACGGCCGTGGTCGGCCTGGCGATTGCCGGATTGTGAGGCTGGAAGTTTCGCCGTTGCTGGTGGCGTAACTCGGCCTTCATTCGAGCAGGCCGCGCAACTCGTCTGCATTGGTTGAACGTTCACTTGACAGGAGGTGCGTCAAAGCGTATTTAACCGATTAGTTATTTAACCAGATAGCTAAATGCACCTCGACGCCACCTTCGCCGCCCTCGCCGATCCCACCCGCCGCGCCATCCTGGCGCGGCTCGCCCGCGGCGAAACGACGGTGCAGGAGCTGGCGGAACCGTTCGCCATGAGCCTTCCCGCCATCTCCAAGCATCTGAAGGTTCTGGAGCACGCCGGCCTGATCTCGCGTTCGCGCGAGGCGCAATGGCGGCCGTGCCGGATCGAGCCGCGCGCGCTCAAGGATGTCGACGACTGGCTCGATCACTATCGCCGCTTCTACGACGAGAGTTTCGATCGCCTCGATAGCTATCTGAAAACGTTACAGGGCAAAGACCCCAACAAGCCAACCAGGATCAAGGGCGGTAAAAAGGAGAGTAGACATGGCCGTAAGAAGTAGCCTCGATCTCGACACCGATCCGCGCTCGATTATCGGCATGCGCGAATTCGATGCTCCGCGCGATCTGGTGTTCGCGGCCTGGACCGATCCCAAACATTTGGCGCAGTGGTGGGGACCGAACGGCTTCACCACCACAACCACGAGCTTCGATCTGCGGCCGGGCGGGATCTGGCGCTTCGTGATGCATGGCCCCGACGGCCGCGATTATCAGAACCGCATCACCTTCGACGAGGTCGTGCCGCCGGAGCGCATCGTCTACCGTCACGGCGGCGGCGAGGATGTCGAGCCGGTGCAATTCCGGCAAACCGTCATCTTCGAGGATCTCGGCGGCCGCACCAGCATGACCTGGCGCGGCAACTTCCCGTCGGCGGCCGAACGCGATCGCGTCATCAGGGAATACGGTGCCGCTGAGGGCCTGGTGCAGACCATGGCGCGGCTCGGCGAATATGTGTCAGCCAATCTCGCGTCGCGGACCACGCCGCGCGCCGCCGCTGCGAGCTAACCGGGAGGATTCATCGTGCTGGAAACACAGGGCAAGGATTTCGTCATCACGCGCATGTTCGACGCGCCGCGCGAGCTGGTGTGGAAATGCTTCACCCAGCCCGAACGCATGAAGGAATGGTGGGGGCCGAAGGGCTCCACCATCGTGGCATCGAACATGGATTTGCGCGTCGGCGGCTCTTATCACGGCGCCATGCGCGATCCACAAGGCAATGTCATGTGGGCCAAATTCGTCTATCGCGAGATCGTGGCGCCGGAGCTTCTGGTCTGGGAGCACTCGTTCTCCGACGAAGCGGGCGGCCTGACGCGGCATCCCTTGAGCCCGACATGGCCGCTGAAGCTCTTGACGCGAGTCGCATTGGAGGAAGCGCGCGGCGGCAAAACCAAGCTGACACTGCGCTGGGCTCCGCTTGATGCGACCGAGGAGGAACAAAAAACCTTCGCGGCGGCACACGACAGCATGAACGGCGGCTGGACCGGCACGTTCGATCAGCTTGACGCCTATCTGGCGCGCCCTCAAGCATGATCCAGAAAAGTGGGACCCGGTTTTCGGAAAAGATCATGCGCAAATAGATGGCGGAGCGGGATGACGATTCGAAGAAAAGTCGCCCCGCTCTCGCGCGAAGGGCTGAGCAGGCTGATGCTCGCCCGGACGCTCATCGACTAGACAATGCAGAGAGGGCGCTGCTCGCCAGCCAGATCGCCGGCGATTGGCGGCCTCGGTAACGAGGTCGTGGTTAGGACGCCCGCGGAAGCGCTTTGGGATCGGCGGCGTATCCGTTGCGCCCGCTTTTTGCCGCGCCAGCCGCGGCGCGCCGCGGCGCCTGGCCGGCCGGCTTGACCGGCTTCGCCGCGCTGGCTGCGGCATGCCCATGCGCAAGCCGGAAATAGCCGACGCGCTCGTCCATGACCTTGGCCTGCTGTTCGAGCGTCTTGGCGGTGGCCGCATTCTCCTCCACCAGCGCCGCATTGCGCTGCGTCACCTCATCCATCTGGGTCAGCGCCTTGTTGACCTGATCGACGCCGTTCGATTGCTCCAAGCTGGCGCCGGCAATGTCCGACACAAGCTCCGCGACTTCCTTGATGGCGGCGGCGATTTCATCAAGTGCCGAACCGGTCTTGTTCACGAGCTCGACACCCTGCTGAACCTGGCCGCTCGAATTGGCGATGAGGTCCTTGATGTCCTTCGCGGCTTGCGAGGAGCGCTGCGCCAGCGTGCGCACTTCCGATGCGACCACGGCGAAACCGCGTCCGGCATCGCCGGCGCGCGCCGCTTCGACCGCGGCGTTGAGCGCCAAGAGGTTGGTCTGCCGCGCGATCTCGTCGATGACGCCGATGATATCGGCAATCTTGCCGGACGACGTTTCGATCTGCGCCATTGCCGCGACCGCATCGGCCACCACCTTGCCGCTGCGATCCGCAATTTTGCGCGCCTTGGCGGTCGATTGATCGGCTTGCTGCGCGTTCTCGGCGTTCTTCTTCACCGTGGCCGCGATTTCTTCCATCGACGCGGAGGTTTCTTCCAGGCTCGCGGCCTGCTCTTCCGTCCGCTGCGACAGGTCGGTCGTGCTGCCCGAGATTTCCGCCGAAGCGCTGGTCACTTCCTGGGCCGCGCGCTTGATTTCGGCGATGGTCTGCCCGATACGCTCCGCGGTCGCATTCGCGTTGTTCTTCAGCGTGGCGAAATCGCCGCGATATTCCGAAACGATGCGCTCGGACAGATCGCCCTCGGCCAGAGCCGCCAGCATCTGAACGAGATCGCGCAGCGCTTGCGCGACATTGTCGCACAAGCCGTTGATCAGGGTGCCGACATTGAGCACCAGTCCGGTCTTGCCTTCGAGCGCGACCCGCCGCGAGAAGTCGCCGGCTGCCGCAGCCTGCACGATGTCGCCGACGGCGGTCTGGAATTCGTCGGCCATTTTCGCCAACGCGGCCTGGCGCTCGGCTTCGGCGCGCTGGTCCTGCTCGGCTTTCTCGGCGGCTTCGCGCTGCGCCTTCTGGGCCGCTCGCACTTTGAACTCGTCGACGGCTCGGGCGATGTTGCCGACTTCGTCCTTGCGGGCGAGGCCGGGAAGCACGACGTCGAAGTTGCCGGCCGCCATCTCGCGCATGCTTTGGGTCAGCGCCGTGATCGGGTTGGAGACCCCCCGTGCCAGGAAGAAAGCGATCAAGCCGCCGATCAGCAGGGTCAACGCGGCGATGATCTCCTGGATTGTGACCGTTCTCGCGATCGAGCTCTCGGTCGCGGTGCGCGCTTCGCCGAAGGACGTCTGCAACTGAACGCGCGCCTTCTCGGCGGCCGCCTGCATCGCTTTAGCTTGCGGCGCGATCTTGTTGACGTAGAGATCGCTCACTTGCTGCTGGTGCTAAATATAGGCTTCCGACGTCGAGGCGTAGTCCGTCAACACGGTCTTGAGTTGCCCGACCCGGGCACGCAGCGCCTGCGCACCGGCGGCGCCTTCGAGCGCCGCGATCGTTTCAGAAGCCTTGCCGACCTCGCTCGTCAAGATCGCCAGACCTTTCGAATCGAGCGTCGCCTGGGTCCGCCAGTTGGCGACCCGCACCGCAAGCAATTGTGCATAGAGTTTGTCGACCAGGCGGATAATTTCTTCATCCGAGCCGGCCCGAACCTTTCCGGCGATGGCGTTCGTCGTCTCCGTCACCTCGTTGCCGACCTCGTACAGCTTTTCCTGCTCGGCCCGCATTTGCTTGACGGCGGCGAACAGCGATTGCGTTACGTTCTGCGTAGCAGCGACATCCGCCTGTAGTCCGTTATAAAGCTTCCGCCTGTCTTCCGAGAGAGTAGCCTCTGCGGCCTCGCGCAATGTTGTAATCGCCTTGTTGGCGACCTCTCCGTTCTCTTTCGCCGATGCTTCATCGTGGTCGTAGGCATAGCGCAGAACGCTGCGGCGCATCTTTTCGAAGTCGTCCTCGATCTCCATGATGCGGGTGGTGTTGTCCGCCAGCGCATTCATTTTGACGACATTGGTCTTGATGCCGTTGAATTCCGTGATGGCATAGACGGTCAGCGCCACCGCGATGAGCACGAGAAATGCGAATCCGGCATAGAGCTTGGACTTGATCGACATCGACATTCCTTGAAATCAGTTCGGCGATGTTACTGCGCGATGCGCGTTCCGCGCATCGGTGGGGTCAGGCGGCGGCTGGCGTTGGAGAGCGAGTCTGCATTTGCGACGTGAGGAGAGACTTGAGATCGATCAGCGCGATCATCGTTTTTCGACGGCGACGAGCCCGGACAAAAATCCGTGCGAGCGTCATGCGACACCTTGGGGATAGGCTGGATCTGTGATGGATCTACCGTGATGATGTCGAGCACGCGGTCGGCCAAGAGCCCCACCGTTTCACCATCGATTTGAATCACGATGATGACGTGCATCGGCGTGGCGTCGGTCGGGCCATTTCCGAACCTGCAACGCAGGTCGATGATCGGCACGATCGCACC
>DATMQV010000179.1:0-3419 GCA_035566615.1 Xanthobacteraceae bacterium | reverse complement strand
CTGGCACAGACCCTTTCGACAGCCTCCCCACAAGGGGGAGGAGCGTTGCGCCGCGGCGCCTGTCCCGGATTGTCGGCGCCGATGCCGACCGGCGATGGCTTGCTGGCGCGACTGTTGCCGACCGGGACTATTCCGCTCGATGCGTTCCGGGCGTTGTGCGCAGCCGCCCGCGAACACGGCAACGGCATCATCGAGATCACCGCGCGCGGCAACATTCAGGTGCGGGGGCTGAGCGCGGCTTCGGCGGTTCGCTTCGCCGCGGCCATCGCCAAGCTCAACATCGCGGCCTCTGACACCATCCAGGTGCAGAGCAATCCGCTCGCCGGCCTCGATCCGGAAGAAATTTTGGATGCCAGCGAGATCGCGGCCGCGTTGCGCCGGGCGCTGGCCAAAACGCCGCTCCCCCGACACCTCGCGCCCAAAGTCTCGGTGATCGTCGACGGCGGCGGCGCGCCAAGCCTCGGCCACCTCGTCGCCGATGTGCGGCTCCGCGCCGGACGCAGCAACGACCAGGTCGTGTTCCACCTCAGTGTTGCGGGCGACCAAACAAACGCGATGGCGCTGGGCTCGGTCGTGCTTGATCATGCCATCGAAGTGCCCCTGCATTTATTGGATGTCATCGCCCGCAGCGGCCACGCCGCGCGGGCGCGCGACGTTGTGGCCGCAGACGCGGGTGACGCCTTCCGCGCTGCGATCGCCGATTTTTTGATGCCCAATGCGCCGCCGCCCAGCGTACAACAGCCGAGCGAGCCGATCGGCACCTATCCCTTGCGCGATGGAACAGTTGCTTGCGGGCTTGGCCTCGCCTTCGGCCATGCGACCGCAGCGTCGCTCGAAGAGCTGACACGCGCGGCGGCCGCGCAAGGTGCCGCCGGCCTGCGCACCGCGCCCGGACGCGCGCTTCTGATCCTCGGCCTCGCGCGCCAAGCAGCCGCTTCGATGGCCGCCGCTGCCGAGCGTCTGGGTTTTGTTGTTCACGCCGACGATGCCCGCCGCTCAGTGTTTGCATGCGCCGGCGCCCCGATCTGCTCGTCGGCGCATATCGCCGCCCGTGCGATGGCGCCGCGCGTCGCCGAAATCGCGGCGTCGCGACTCGGCACGGACTTCGATATCCACGTTTCAGGCTGCGCCAAAGGCTGCGCGCATTCCAAACAAGCGGCACTCACCATCGTCGGCACGGCCAACGGTTGCGCGATGATCGCCGGCGGCCGGCCGGGCGGCGTTCCTTTCGCGACTGTCCCAGCGGACGAACTGCCCGAAGCCATCGCGCGATTTGCGGATGCGTCACGGCGCGAGAGCGGCGAAGCGGACGGCCAAGAGAGCGGCAAAGAGAGCAGCCGAGAGAGCAGCCAAGAAACCGATCATGTCTGAGCAAGCCGCCTATCTGCGCGACGGCACGGCGATCTATGAGCGCTCGTTCGCCATCATCCGCGCCGAAGCCGACCTTTCGCGCTTTTCCGCCGAAGAGGCCGACATCGCGGTGCGGATGATCCATGCCTGCGGCGCGGTCGAAGCGGCGCACCACATCGTGTTTGGCCCGAACCTGGTCGCGGCCGCGCGCGGCGCGCTCGCCGCCGGCGCACCGATCTTCTGCGATGCCGAAATGGTCGCGCATGGCATTACCCGCGCCCGCCTGCCCACGCGCAACGAGGTGATCTGCGCCTTGAACGATCCACGCGTGCCCGACCTCGCAAAGAAATTGCAAACAACGCGCTCAGCAGCGGCGCTCGAATTATGGCGCGACCGGCTCGCCGGCGCAGTGGTCGCCATCGGCAACGCGCCCACGGCGTTGTTCCGTCTGCTGGAGCTTCTCGATGGCGGCGCGCCGAAACCGGCGGTAATCCTCGGCATTCCGGTTGGCTTTGTCGGCGCCGCCGAATCGAAGGACGCGCTCGCCGCCGATTCGCGCGGCGTACCGTTTTTGATCGTGCGCGGACGCATCGGCGGCAGTGCCATGACGGCCGCCGCCGTCAATGCGCTGGCGAGGGCAGGCTTATGAGCGCGGGCAGCGCAGGCAAGCTCATCGGCGTCGGCGTTGGGCCGGGCGATCCGGAGCTCATTACGTTGAAGGCTATTCGGGCGCTCGCGGAGGCCGACGTCGTCGCGCATTTTGCCAAAGCCGGCAACGTAAGCCACGCGCGCGCCATCGCGGCGCAGCATCTGCGTCCGCAAGTCATCGAGCTGCGGCTCGCTTATCCCATGACGACCGAGGTGCCGAAATGCAGCAGCGGCTACCGCGATGCGTTGCGCGGCTTTTACGATGAAGCGGCGGCGACCATCGCCGCGCATCTTGAAGCCGGACGCATCGTGGCGGTCATCAGCGAAGGCGATCCGCTGTTCTACGGCTCGTACATGCACTTGCACACGCGGCTCGCGCCGCGCTTCCGGGTCGAGATCGTTGCCGGCGTCACCGGCATGTCGGGCTGCTGGTCGGCGGCCGGCACGCCGATCGCACAGGGCGACGATATCTTCACCGTGCTGCCCGCCACCTTGCCGGAGGACGAGCTGGCGCGGCGGCTTTCCGACGCCAACGCCGCCGTGGTGATGAAGGTCGGCCGTCATCTGCCGAAAGTGCGCCGCGCGCTTGGAGCGAGCGGCCGGCTGGCGCGCGCCATTTATGTCGAGCGCGGCACCATGACGGACGCGAAAATGACTCCGCTCGCGGCCAAGCCGGACGACGACGCGCCCTATTTTGCGATCGTGCTGGTGCCCGGCTGGGAGGATCGGCCGTGAGCGGGCATCTCGCCGTCGTCGGATTGGGGCCGGGCGATGCCCGCTGTCTCACGCCGGAAGCCGAGGCGGCGCTGGCAAATGCGCAGGCGTTATACGGCTACGGGCCCTATCTCGATCGCGTGCCGGCGCGCACGGACCAGACGCGGCATGCGTCCGACAATCGCGAAGAGCGCAACCGCGCCGCGGCCGCGCTGCGCCATGCAGCACAAGGCGCGCGTGTCGCGGTCGTGTCGGGCGGCGATCCCGGCGTGTTCGCCATGGCGGCAGCTGTATGCGAGGAAATTGAATCAGGCCCGGAAAGCTGGCGCGCGCTCGATGTCGCGATTATTCCCGGCATCAGCGCGATGCTCGCGGTTGCCGCGCGCATCGGCGCCCCGCTCGGCCATGATTTCTGCGCGCTCTCGCTCTCTGACAATCTCAAGCCTTGGGAGCTGATCGAGCGCCGCCTCGATGCGGCGGCTGGCGCAGGCCTTGTGATCGCGCTTTACAATCCCGTATCGCGCGCGCGTCCGTGGCAGCTCGGCGCCGCCATCGAACGGCTGCGTCGCCATCTGCCGCCGTCGACGCCGGTCATTTTCGGACGCGCGGTGACCAGGCCGAGCGAACATATCGACATCGTCACGCTCGATCGCGCCGACACAGTCCAGGCCGATATGGCGACGCTGGTGATTGTCGGCACGCGCGAG
>DATMQV010000178.1:0-17418 GCA_035566615.1 Xanthobacteraceae bacterium | reverse complement strand
TCTCCGACCATGGAGAAGGGCAATCTCGCCAAGTGGCTGAAGAAGGAAGGCGACAGCGTCAAATCGGGCGACGTCATTGCCGAGATCGAGACCGACAAAGCCACCATGGAAGTGGAAGCGGTCGACGAAGGCACGCTCGGCAAAATCCTGGTGCCGGAAGGCACCAACGACGTGGCGGTCAATACGCCCATCGCGATGATCCTTGCCGAGGGCGAGGACAAGTCGGCGCTCAAAGACGGCAAGCCGTCGGCGGCCGCGGCCGCAACGACGGCTCGCCAGCAGAAGGCGGAATCCGGGCCGACCGCGCAGACGGAAGAGCCGGCACAAAAAACGCCAACGCCGGCGCCACCGAAGTTCGGCACCGTGCCGCCGCCGAAGGCGCAGTTGCTGCCGGATCCGGATGTGCCGGAGGGCACCGAAATGGTCACCATGACCATGCGCGAAGCGCTGCGCGACGCCATGGCGGAAGAGATGCACCGCGATGGCGACGTGTTCGTCATCGGCGAAGAAGTCGCCGAATATCAGGGCGCGTACAAGGTCACCCAGGGGCTGCTGCAAGAGTTCGGCGCCAGACGGGTGATCGACACGCCGATCACCGAGCATGGCTTCGCGGGGCTCGGTGTCGGTGCTGCTCTTGCCGGCTTGAAGCCCATTGTCGAGTTCATGACCTTCAATTTTGCCATGCAGGCGATGGACCATCTCATCAATTCAGCGGCGAAGACGCGCTACATGTCGGGCGGCCAGGTGGATGTGGCGATGGTGTTTCGCGGACCGAACGGCGCCGCTGCTCGCGTCGGCGCGCAGCACAGCCAGGATTTTTCCTCCTGGTATTCGCATGTGCCCGGTCTCAAGGTGATCGCCCCCTCGAACGCGGCCGACGCCAAAGGGCTGCTCAAAGCCGCGATCCGTGATCCCAATCCGGTGATTTTCCTGGAAAACGAAATCCTCTATGGCGCCTCGTCGCCGGTGCCCAAGCTGGACGATTATGTGTTGCCGATCGGACGCGCGCGCGTTGTGCGCGCAGGCAATGACGTGACCATCGTCGCCTGGTCGATCGGCATGACCTATGCGCTCAAGGCCGCTGACGAACTCGCCAAAGAGAATATCTCCGCCGAGGTGATCGATCTGCGCACGCTCAAGCCGATGGACATTGAAACCATTGTCGAGTCGGTGAAGAAGACCGGTCGGCTGGTCACGGTGGAAGAGGGCTGGCGGCAGTCCGGCGTCGGCGCGGAGATCGCCGCGCGCATGATGGAAGAGGCCTTCGACTATCTCGATGCGCCGGTCGCGCGCGTCACCGGCAAAGACGTGCCGATGCCCTACGCCGCCAACCTGGAAAAGCTTGCGTTGCCGTCGGTCGCCGAAGTGGTCGAAGCGGCCAAAGCCGTTTGCTATCGCTGACCTCAATCATTGAAGCTTCGCCCGATGCCCATCAACATTCTTATGCCGGCGCTGTCGCCCACGATGGAGAAGGGCAATCTCGCCAAATGGCTCAAGAAGGAAGGCGACGCGATCAAGACCGGCGATGTGATCGCCGAAATCGAGACCGACAAGGCGACAATGGAATATGAAGCCGTCGATGACGGCGTGATGGCAAAGATCGTAGTGCCGGAAGGCACGAGCGACGTGCCGGTTCATCAACTCATCGCGGTGATGGCGCAAGAGGGCGAGGACCCAAAAGCTGCGGCGGCGGCCGCCAAGGCTGAAGCGAAAAAGCCGGATGCCGGCACCCCCTCATCCCCACCTTCTCCCCCTCCGGGAGATGGGGCTGCCCAGCAAGTTGCCGCTCCCTCAACAGCTCCTGCCGCGAAATCGCCAAGCGCGCCTCAATCGCCGCCCGGCCCCTCTCCCCAACGGGAAGAGCGTGGGGGTGAGGGGGCTCGGCCTATAGGCGCGCCCGCTACCGACGGTCACGGCGCGAACCGAATCTTCGCCTCGCCGCTGGCGCGACGGCTCGCCAAGGACGCCGGCATCGATATCGGTCGCATTGTCGGCTCCGGCCCGCACAGCCGGGTGATCGCACGCGACATCGCCGCCGCCAAGGAAGGCAAAGGCCAGCGCGCGCCGTCGCCGCCAGCTGGGGCACCAGCGCCGCTGATCGCACCGTCTTTGTCGGATCAGCAGATCCGCGCGCTCTATGAAGAGGGCAGCTATGAGCTTGTGCCGCATGACGGGATGCGCCGTACCATCGCGCAGCGGCTCACAGCGTCGGTGCAGACCATTCCGCATTTTTATCTCACCATCGACTGCGACATCGGCCGGCTGCTCGCCGCGCGCGAAGACATCAATGCGCAGGCGCCGAAGGACAAGGACGGCAAGCAAGCCTACAAGCTTTCGGTCAACGACTTCGTCATCAAGGCGCTCGCGCTTGCGCTGCAACGCGTGCCGGACGCCAATGTGAGCTGGACCGAAGCCGGCATGCTCAAGCACAAGCATTCCGACATCGGCGTGGCGGTGGCGCTGCCGGCGGGACTGATCACGCCGATCATCCGCAACGCGGAAACGAAATCGTTGTCGGCGATCTCCAACGAGATGAAAGAGCTTGCGGCGCGGGCGCGCGCGAAAAAACTCAAGCCGCAGGAATATCAGGGCGGCACGTCGTCGGTGTCCAATCTCGGCATGTACGGCATCAAGGATTTCACCGCCGTGATCAATCCGCCGCAATCGACTATCCTCGCGGTCGGCGCCGGCGAGGAGCGCGCCGTAGTGCGGGGCGGCAAGATCGAGGCGGCGCATATCATGAGCGCGACGCTGTCCTGTGACCACCGCTCGGTCGATGGTGCGCTCGGCTCGCAACTGATCGGTGCGTTCAAGGCGCTGATCGAAAATCCCGTGATGATGTTGGTGTAAAAATATGCCGCTTGTGCGCATCGATCTGCGGCGCGGCAAATCGCCGGCCTACAGGAAGGCGATCTGTGACGCTATCTATAAGGCGATGACCGAGGCCTTCAATGTGCCGGAAAACGATCGCTTCATGATCGTCAACGAGCACGACGCAGATAACTTCGTTCATGCGGAGAGTTATCTGGGTATCTTCCATAGCGACGATCTGGTCATCATTCAGATCACGGCCAACGACACGCGCACTATCGAGCAAAAACAAGCCTTCTTTGCCTGCACCGCGGAATTGCTTAAGGAAAATCCGGGGCTGCGAATGGAGGACGTGTTCATCAATCTCGTCGAGTGCAAAAAGGAAAACTGGTCCTTCGGCAACGGCATCGCCCAATACGCGGCGACCACGAGCTAGCAAATGGCTGACACATCTTTCGACATTATCATCATCGGTTCCGGCCCCGGCGGCTATGTCTGCGCAATCCGCGCTGCTCAGCTCGGCTTCAAGACCGCGATCGTCGAGCGCGATTATCTGGGCGGCATTTGTCTGAACTGGGGCTGCATCCCGACCAAAGCGCTGCTGCGCTCGGCGGAGATTTTCCACTACCTACAGCATGCCGAGGATTACGGGCTGTCGGCTGGCGAGGTGAAATACGATCCGTCGGCGGTGGTGAAACGCTCGCGCGCCGTATCGAAGCGGCTCAATGACGGCGTCGGCTTCCTGATGAAGAAGAACAAGGTCGCGGTGATCTGGGGCGAGGCGGCCGTCGAGGCCCCCGGCAAGATTACGGTGAAGGCCGGCCGCGGCGAAGCGCCGAAGGGCGCGCTGGGACCCGGCGCTTATCAGGCCAACCACATCATTGTCGCAACGGGCGCGCGGCCGCGGGTGCTGCCGGGACTCGAGCCCGACAAGAAGCTGATCTGGACCTATTTCGAGGCGATGG
Source organism: Xanthobacteraceae bacterium (assembly GCA_035566615.1). Taxonomy (GTDB): domain Bacteria; phylum Pseudomonadota; class Alphaproteobacteria; order Rhizobiales; family Xanthobacteraceae; genus BOG-931. Next base: position 13,642 of record DATMQV010000178.1, on the reverse strand, counting down.
TTCCGGACAGCATGCCGAAATCGTTGCTGGTGGTCGGCTCGGGCGCGATCGGCATCGAATTCGCGTCCTTCTATCGCACGCTCGGCGCCGAAGTGACGGTCGTCGAGGTGCTGCCGCAAATCCTGCCGGCGGAAGACGCCGAGATCGCGGCCTTCGCCCGCAAGAGCTTCGAGCGGCAGGGCATCAAGATCATGACCGGCGCCAAGGTGACGAAGCTCGACAAAAAGGCCGATAGCGTCACCGCGACCATCGACGACGGCAAGGGCGGCACGCAGACGCTTACCGTCGACCGGGTGATCTCCGCGGTGGGCGTGGTCGGGAATATCGAGAATCTCGGACTGGAAAAGCTCGGCGTGAAGACCGAACGCGGCGCTATCGTCATCGACGGCGCGTGCAAGACCAACGTCCCGGGAATTTATGCCATCGGCGACGTCGCCGGACCGCCGCTGCTGGCGCACAAGGCCGAGCACGAAGGCGTCATCTGCGTCGAGGCGATCAAAGGCCTGCATCCGCATGCGATGGACCGGCGGCTCATTCCCGGCTGCACCTATTGCACGCCGCAGATTGCCTCGGTCGGGCTCACCGAGCAGGCGGCTAAAGAGAAGAAGCTCGATATTCGCGTCGGCCGTTTCCCCTTCGTCGGCAACGGCAAGGCAATCGCACTCGGCGAGGATCAGGGCCTGGTGAAAGTTATCTTCGACAAAAAGACCGGTCAGCTTCTCGGCGCGCACATGGTCGGCGCGGAAGTCACCGAGCTCATCCAGGGCTATGTGATCGCCATGAATCTTGAAACGACCGAAGAAGAGCTCATGCACACCGTGTTCCCGCATCCGACCTTGTCGGAGATGATGAAGGAGGCGGTGCTGGATGCCTATGGGCGCGTGCTGAATATCTAGTGCTGGGTCCCCGCCTTTGCTGGGACGAGCGGCACAATTATCCCACCAACCCCGCCATCGGCTTCACGGCGGCGCTGCCGGGAAAAACATTGTCCGCCAGTACGCGTTCGTCGGCGCGCAGGTGATCCTTCAACACGCCCTTGAGCACCGCACGCAGATCGGTCGTCGGCTTGAGGTCGCGGTTCTCGTACAGGTTGGCTGTCTTCAGTCCCGGCCAATCGGCGATCACGCGTCCACCTTTAAGCGCGCCGCCTGCCAAGAGCGCGACGGTCGCCGTGCCATGATCGGTGCCGTCAGTGCCGTTGATGCGCGCGGTGCGGCCGAACTCGGTCACCAAAATGACCACGGTCTCGCGCCATGCCGGTCCCATGTTGGTCTCGATCGCGGCGAGCGCGCCGTCGAGCGAGCCGAGCAATTGCGACAGTCGCCCTTGCGCGATGCCTTCGTTGTTGTGGGTGTCCCAGCCGTCGAGCGCGAGTGCGCCGACGCGCGGGCCGTCCGGCTGAGCGAGGAATTTCGCGGCCGTGCCGGCGGCTTCGGCGAAATAACCGCGCACTTGCGCGGGGCGCGGGCTGCCAGGCTTTTGTGCCTTATCGCCCGAGTGCTCGATGGCGGCGAGCTTGATGCTTTCGTCGATCGCGCTCGCGAGCTCGACGTCGGTGTGGCGATAGAGGTCGAGCAGCCGCTGCACCGTGTCGGCGCCTGCCGGCTGGATGCGCTGTGGCGACCACGACAGAATCGGTGCCGGCCCGCGCACCACAAGCGGCGTAACCGGCCCGACGGCAAACGCCTTTCCGCCTTTCACGTTTCCCGGCGCGCCGCCGTGCGGATCGACATGGCCGGCCGACGCAAGGCTCGCCAGCGCCCGGTTAAGCCAGCCGGAGTCGCTGGGCATGGGTTTGGCCAGCCCGCTTTCGAGCAGGTCTTGTCCATCGAAATGCGAGCGTTCGCGATAAGGCGTGGCGCAAGCGTGAACGACAATCGCCTGATTGGCTTTGAACAGGCGATGCAGATTGGGCATCGCGGGATTGAGCGCGAAAAAATCGTTGAGCTTGAGTGCCGGTGTCTTGCCCTCGAGCGTCAAGGCATTGTCGCCGCGCAGTGCGACCCAGTCGGGATCACCGACCGGTGCGACGGTCGCAAGTCCATCCAGCGCGCCTCGCAGAATGACAGTGAGGAAGCGCGGGTCGCGGCCTTCGGCGTAAGCGAGTCGTGGCAGATGGGCCCAGGCGAACAGCGTCCCGGATGCGAGCAGCATCTCCCGACGGGTCGGCGCGTGAACAAAGCGCATGGTCATCTCCGCAGAAATTCCGGCGCCATGACAAGCAGCGCCAGAGCCTGAGTACGGGTCTCGGCACGCGCGATGGTGTCACGGGTATTGTGCGAGACGATCGGGCCGAGCCCCTCGAGCAGCGCCGCGGGGTCGGTGGAGGGCAGGTGTCCGGCAAACTCGTTGGCAATGTCGAGCCGGTGCGGGACACCGTCGATCCACGCTGCTTCGGTATCGGACCATCCGTTCGGCGCCGGCGGCCGCCACAGCGATTCGCCGAGTGTCGCTTGCACGGCCAGCACGCGGCCGACGTTCCAAGGCGCACCCGTGTTCAACGACGCGTTCGTCAACCGCAACATGCTGATGATCCATTCGGACGGCCGCTTGAGTTTGGTGCGCGCCGGCGTCCACGCTTCGTCTGCTGTCACCAACGCCTTGGCGACGGCCTTCAAATTTCCGTCGCTGTCCATGAAAGCCTTCGCCAGCTTGGCGACAAGCGGCGGCGGCGGTTCGTCGGCGACAAAGTGGCGGGCCAGTTTTTGTGCGACGCGTTGCGCCGTCGCCGTATGATGGGCCAAGTCGGCGAGCACTGCGCGGCCCTGATCGGCTCCGCCCTGGGCGTAAAACTTGCCGAGCACTGTCTGCTCGCCCGGCTCGTGCAGGCGCTTGTTGAACAGAAACTCGCCGCCATGCGCGGGGTCGGCTGCGTCGGTCGACGTCCAGCCGGTCAGCACCTTGGCGAAATTCGTCACGTCGGCCTGCGAATAGCCGCTGCGGACACCGAGCGTGTGGAGTTCGAGAATTTCACGGGCGAGATTCTCGTTCAGCCCTTTGTCGCCGTTGATGCCCGCAATCGAGTCGGCGCCCATCGAGCGGACATTGTCGAGGTAATAAAGCATCGCCGGATGGCTTTCGACGGCGATCAGCATGTCGGCGAAGCGCCCAAGCACGTGGGCGCGGATCGCCTCGCGCTCGTAGGCGCCGACCATGGCGATATCTTTGTCGGCCGAGATGCAGAAATGGTTCGACCAGAACCAAACCAGGCGTTCGACGAAACCGATGTCGGCGCCGGCGGCTGCCTCGTAGCGTGCAGCCGCTTCGTTCTGGAAAATCTGCTGCGGCAGCGGCGGTTCTGAAGGCTTGGGCATCGACATGAGCGTCGATAGGGGCGGCGTCGATGCGGCGGCGTCGCTCGCGCTCGCCATGCCCATCGCTTCGGCTTCCTTCTTGGCGCGCTGCGCGAGTTTCGACTTCGCCTGCTCTCCGGCGCGGAAGTCGGAGACGGCCCGCGCGGCGGCAGCGCTCGACGGCAGCTTCACGGCGAGAAAGCCGGCGCCTGGTCGGTCGAGGTCGGAGAGCAACGCGCCGCGCGGATCTGCAGCAATCGCCGTAATCGAATCGCGCAAAGCGCCAAAACCGAATCTGTGCAGAGCGAGCGCTGCCGCTTCTTTTCCCCGCGTGTTCAAAGGAAATTCCTCCGGCCGAAGCCGACCCCACAAATGAGTTGACCAATTTATTGTGGCGAAACTTACGTTGAGTGCGGCCGCAACTGTGCTCTTTGCTAACAGACCATTCATCAAACAAAGTGACTTGCTCGAAGCAGACGCGGCTTACGGGAACTCGGCGAGAGTGCTCCGGAGAGGGCGACCGATCGCAAAGATCCATGTGAGCCATCGGCCCGATCAGCCTTGCGATAAGCCGCATCGCCCCGTAAGTATCGGTCAAGGGCAAACACGTCCGGAGCCTGTATGGCCGTTATTATCGATACCGTTCTGGGCAATGCCGGCCGGCCGCGACATCCGGAAAAGGCCCACCGGCCGGATCAGCCCAGCGAGCGCAAGCCGGATTGGATCAGGGTCAAGGCGCCGGTTTCGCCGGGCTACGCCGCGACCCGCGAGATCGTGCGCGCAAACGCGCTGCATACGGTTTGCGAGGAAGCCGGCTGCCCGAATATCGGCGAGTGCTGGGAAAAGAAGCACGCGACCTTCATGATCATGGGGGACACCTGCACCCGCGCCTGCGCCTTCTGCAACGTCAAGACCGGCCTGCCCGGAGCACTCGATCCGACGGAACCGGAGCATGTCGCCGAGGCGACGGCCAAGCTCGGCCTTGCGCATGTGGTGATCACTTCTGTCGACCGCGACGATCTTGCGGACGGCGGCGCGGCGCACTTTGCGGCCGTCATCGGCGCGATCCGCGCGCACTGTCCACAAACCACGATCGAGGTGTTGACTCCCGACTTCCTGCGCAAGAACGGTGCGGTTGAAACTGTGGTCGCCGCCAAGCCGGACGTATTCAATCACAACCTCGAAACAGTGCCGTCCAATTATCTCACCGTCCGGCCGGGGGCTCGCTACTTCGCGTCGCTGCATCTCTTGCAGCGCGCCAAAGAGCTCGACCCGTCGCTCTTCACCAAATCCGGCATCATGGTCGGGCTCGGCGAGGAGCGGAATGAAATACTGCAGGTGATGGACGACCTGCGGTCTGCCGACGTGGATTTCCTCACCATCGGGCAGTATCTGCAGCCGTCACGCAAGCATCATCCGGTGCTGCGCTACGTTCCGCCCGACGAGTTCAAGGCGCTGGAGACCATCGCCTATGCCAAGGGCTTCTCGATGGTGTCCGCAAGCCCGCTGACGCGTTCGTCGCATCACGCCGGCGAAGATTTCGCGCGGCTGAAAGCGAAGCGGACGGCGCGCTGATCAATGCCCGAATTATCGACGACCAGGCGGGTGCGCCACGCCGCTTCCGAGATGTTCGATTTGGTGGCGGACGTCGAGCACTATCCGGAATTCGTGCCGCTGTGTCAGTCGCTGCGCGTGCGCAAGCGCCTGCAGGAAGGCGGCAAGGAAATCATCGTGGCCGACATGACGGTCGCCTACAAGCTCGTACGCGAGACCTTCACAAGCCGCGTCACGCTCGACCGGGCCAATCTGCATATCCTTGTCGAGTATCTGGAAGGACCGTTCCGCCGCTTGAACAATCGCTGGAGCTTCAAGCCGGCCGGCGAGCGTGCCTGCGACGTTGAATTTTACATTGCCTATGAGTTCCGCAGCCGCACGCTTGGCATGCTGATGGGCGCCGTCTTCGACGCCGCCTTTCGCCGTTTCGCATCGGCCTTCGAGCAAAGGGCCGACCAAGTCTACGGCACGCAGCCGGCGTAAGCGGTCACGGTTCCATTCGATCGGGCAGCTAGACGCTGCGTTGAGCGAGCATTATCTCATTCCGCGCGAACTGTCCGACGACAGTCATGCGTCTTCGGAGAATTCTCGCGAGAGCGATTAAGCCTTGATATCGACCGAATTGGCATTCGACGTCGGCTGGCTCGTGCTCGCCTGCGGTGCTGAAGTGCTGCCGGTCGAGGTGGACTGCGTGCTTGTTGCAGGCTGCGCGGTCTGAACGTCTGTTGCGGGCGCGGAAGTTGCTGAGCCGGCTGCGCTGCTGCTCTGCGGAGCAGGCGCGGTTTGATTGATCCCCGCGGCGGTCTGGCCGTGCCGAATATGTCGATGATGATGGTGTATAGCAGAAATGCTCATCTCGTCACCCCCATGACGGAACCGAATTTAGAACGATTAGAATTCTTATCGCGTTACTTTTTAAGGTAAAGCGCCGGTAAAGTCGCTATTAAAGCGGCGCTCGCACACTGGTGTCGTTCACACCCCAACCCGGCCGAAGTTCTCGGCGCTTAAGCTCATCCTGCAACGAGAGGCGATATGACCGCTGCGGAGTATTCGGCAAGCAAGGTGCCGGAAGTCACTCTTGTCTTTTGGATCATGAAGATCGCGGCGACCACTTTGGGCGAGACCGGTGGCGACACTGTCACGATGACGCTGAATTGGGGATATCTCGTCGGGACGGCGATCTTTCTTTCGCTTTTGGTGATCCTGGTCGTCCTGCAGATTGCCGCAAAGAAATTCCACCCGGTGCTCTACTGGGCGACGATCGTCGCATCGACCACGGCAGGGACGACCTTGGCCGACTTTGCCGACCGTTCCTTAGGAGTCGGTTATCCGGGCGGCTCGTTGATTTTGCTTTTGGGTCTGATGATCGTTCTTGCGAGTTGGTACTGGACGTTAGGTTCCGTTTCGGTCACGACCGTGACGACGCCAAAAGTCGAAGCTTTCTACTGGGCGGCCATCACATTTTCTCAGACCCTCGGCACGGCGCTCGGCGACTGGATCGCCGACGATACCGGGCTCGGGTACGAAGGCGGTGCGCTGGTCTTTGCCGCCGCGCTTTTGGTGCTGGTCGCCGCATATTTTTGGACGAACGTCTCACGCGTCCTTCTGTTTTGGGCCGCCTTCATCCTGACGCGGCCGCTGGGCGCCACGGTTGGTGATTTTCTCGACAAACCCGTCAATGAGGGCGGACTGGCGCTAAGCCGGCCAATCGCAACCGCTGTGATCGGTGCCTTTCTGGTTTTCTGCCTTCTCTTCCTGCCACAACGGGCTGGACAACACCCGACAGAAACCAAACCGGCGATCTGACAGCCCGTCTCGCTGGCGCCTGCGACCAAGCTCGGATATCTAGCTCGCGAGGCAACGTCGCTGGTTAGGGCATTGTGGCGGGCTGGTTAGGGCATTTGCGCGCCGACATGGTCGGCGGACTCGTTTCCGCGGCAATCGCCATTCCGCTGGCGATGGGCTACGGGATGTTCGCCTTCACGTCGTTGGGCGAAAACTATTTCGCCGATGGCGCGATTGCCGGGCTAACGACCGCGCTGGTCGTGGCCGTCGTCTGCGTCGTGCTCGGCGACAAGACGACGACGGTCTACGCACCACGGGTCAACACGACTTTCTTTCTCGGCATTCTGATCTACGGCTTGGTTCATTCTGATGAACCGCACATAGCGGCCGGCGGGATCCCATTGGTTCTCGCCGTCGCATTCTCGGTCATTCTTCTCGGCGGAGCGCTGCAGGCGCTGTTTGGCACCGTCAAGCTCGGCACATTGATCAAGTTCGCGCCGCAACCGGTCATGGCGGGCTTTCAGAACGCCGCGGCACTGCTTCTTTTTCTCGTACAGCTCGGCAATGTCTGCGGCTTCGACCACACGGTGCCGTTCATGAAGGTGCCGGCGCTGTGGGCTTCGATAAAGCCGCTCAGCGTACTCCTCGCTGCGATCACCTTCACGGCCATGTGGAACGCGCGCAAGTTCGTGCCGAAAGTGCCGCCCATCCTGCTCGGCATCGCAGTCGGTTGCGCGCTCTACTATCTCGGCCAATTGGTCGGCCTCGGCGATCATCTCGGCCCCGTCGTCGCCAGCGGAGAGCGCGCGCCGATGGGGCCGACGATCTTCCCCTATCTGATGGACCTCAAGCACAGCGAAGATCTCCTGGCGCTGACGCCGACTATTTTCGGCGGCGCGGTGGCGCTCGCGATCATCGCGTCGATCGATGCGCTGCTTTGCACGAAGCTCGTCATGGCGCCCGGAGAGACGCGGCGTGACGGCAATCGCGTGCTACGCCAACTCGGCATCGCGAACCTGGCGGCCGGGTGTTTCGGAGGCATCACCGGCGGCATCAATATCGGCGCCAGCATCGCCAACCGGGCGTTCGGCGCGCGTTCGCCGCTATCGGTCCTGATCAACGCCGTGGCGCTGTTGGTTGTGAGCGTCTTTTTGTTCCGCTGGCTCGGCGGCATTCCGCGCGCGGCACTTTCCGCGGTCATCATGGTGATCGCCGTGCAGCATTTCGACCTGTGGAGCCTGCGGCTGATGAGTCGTGTGCGCGGGGCTCCGAGGGCGGTGCGGATCAGCACGGCGGTCGACCTAATGGTGGTGATCATCGTCGCGATCGTCTCGATCGCGCTCAATATCGTGCTTGCCGTTTTCATCGGCGTAGCGATCGCCGCCATGCTGTTCGTATTCCACATGAGCCGCTCGATCGTGCGGCGAAGCTATCGCTGCGATGCCAGCCGGTCGCGCAAATCGCGCACCGCGCCGGAGCGGGACTCTCTCGAGCGCGCCGGCGCCGCGATCTTGGTGATGGAGCTGCAAGGAGCCTTGTTCTTCGGCACCGGCGAGACGCTGGCCAACGCCATCGATGCGGCCGTGGGGCAGGTGACGAACTGGGTCATTCTCGACCTGCGCCGCTTGACCGAAGTCGACAGCACCGGTGCCCATGTCTTGGTGGAACTAAAAGCCGACCTCGCGTGGCGGAACGTCAAGCTGTGGCTTGCCGCGGCCGACAAGACCGTCGCGAAGGAGCGCATGGAGGAATTCGGGGCGCGCGCCTCGTTCGGCCGTACGGAGATCTTTCCGGATATCGACCGCGCCATACAGCAGGCCGAGGACGAGTTGCTACGTGTCGAGGGCCACACGGGGGCGGCGGCGATGGAATTGGACGATGTCGGCCTGTTTGCCGGCTTCGCGCGCCAGGACCTGCAAGCCCTCAAGTCCTACATGACGCGCAAGTCGTATGCCCGCGACCAGGTGGTATTCCGCGAAGGTGATCCTGGCGATGAGGTGCTTGTCGTTACGAGCGGCAGTGCCAGCGCGTACTTGCATCTTCCGGACGGAGCTAACATCCGGCTGGCGACATTCTCTCCCGGAACGGTGTTCGGCGAGCTCGCAATTCTCGATCGGCAGGAGCGATCCGCCACGGTCGTCGCCGACGAGGAACTCGTCTGCTATGCCTTGACCACCGCCGACTATGCCGCCTTGGCGGAAAAACAGCCGAGCATCGCCATTCAATTGATCGCCGCCATCGGCCGTGAGCTGAGCGGACGCTTGCGCAGCGCCAACCGCACGATTCATCAGCTTGAGACCTAATCGCGCTGTCGCGGTCGATGCGCGCTACGCTTCGGCTTCCTGCGCCAGCGCCTGCAGCAGATCGAGCGCTTCGGCAACCGACTGCTCGCGTACGCTTTGGCGGCCGATTTCGCCGTACCGCCGTTCCCGCGCTAGGCATCGCCCGCCGCGCCTTGCGGCGGCGAAATGCACGAGGCCGACGGGTTTTTGTTTGGAGCCGCCGCCGGGACCGGCAATCCCGGTAATCGCTACCGTGACATCAGCCAGTGAATTCTTCAGCGCGCCGGCAGCCATGGCCGCAGCCGTCTCCGCGCTGACAGCGCCATAGCGCTCGAGCGTTGCCGCAGGCACGCCAAGCATGGCCTCCTTGGCGGCGTTCGAATAAGTGACGAAGCCGCGATCGACCACGTCGGATGAGCCGGCAATTTCTGTAAGCGCGCCTGCAACAAGCCCGCCGGTGCAGGATTCGGCGGTCGCAACCTTCAAACCGCGCGCGCGAAAGATTTCCAGCACCTGCGCCGCCTTTTCGCGCAAGGCGCGGTCGATCATGCGCGGCTCCAGGGTAGCCGCACGGTTGCGGTCGCCATCGCCACGAGGCCCTCGGCGCGGCCGGTGAAGCCCATTTTTTCGGACGTGGTCGCTTTGATCGCCACCCGATCGATCGGAACACCGGCGATGGCGGCAATGCGTGCACGCATGGCATCGCGATGCGGGCCGACCCGCGGCGCCTCGCAGACGATCGTCACATCAAGATGCGCGATCATCCCGGAGCGCGCACGGACCCGCTCGCAAGCAAATGCAAGGAAACGGTCCGACGAAGCGCCGCGCCATTGCGGATCGCTGGGCGGAAAATGCACGCCGATGTCACCCTCGGCGAGCGCGCCTAAGATGGCGTCCACCAGCGCATGCAGCGCAACGTCCGCGTCCGAATGCCCGGTGACGCCGCGCGTGTGCGGCACGCGCACGCCAGCCAACATGACGTGATCGCCGTCGCCGAAAGCGTGTACGTCGAAACCGCTTCCCGTGCGCACATCGCCGAGCGCCGCCATCCGCAGCGGCTCGGCGCGTTCGAAATCGTCGTTTGTTGTCAATTTCACGTTGGTGCTTTCGCCGGCGAAGACATTGACCGGGTGGCCTGCCCATTCGGCAAGCGCCGCGTCGTCGGTAAAATCGTCCCGGCCGGCCGCCGCGGCGCGGCTGTGAAGTTCGACGATAACGTCATAAGCGAAGGCCTGCGGCGTTTGCACCGTGCGCAGGCGGGCGCGGTCGAGCGTTTCGCTCACCATACCCCGCTCGTCGACCTTCTTGACGGTATCCGTAATGGCAACGGCCGGCACGGCGGCGCCGTGTGCCTTCGCCGCCGCGATGGCGCGCGTGATCAGATCGCCGCTGAGAAACGGCCGGGCGGCGTCATGGATCAGTACCAGCTCGGGCGCGGTAGCGCGCAGCGCGTCAAGCCCGGCGCGGACCGATGCCTGGCGGGTAGCGCCGCCCGGAACGGGCGCCATCAGACGCTCGAGCCCTGCAGTCGCTTTGAGAAATATCGGCTCGTCGTCCGGGTGAATGACGGGCTGGACGGCGCTAATTTGCGGATGATTGAGAAAAGCGGCCAACGTAGGCCGTATCACCGGCTCGCCGGCAAGCTCGCGATATTGTTTGGGCATATCGCCTCCAGCGCGATAGCCGCGTCCGGCTGCGACGATGACAGCCGCGACTTTGCCGGGCATGGAACTTTGTCCCCTCATGTTTTTGGCATTCAGCTTTGGTGCATCTGCAGCGACGCGTGGCGAAACCTGCCTAACCCTCAGATTTATCTTCGTCTTTCTAAATCAACAGGGCAGGTATGCAAATCGCCCGAAAGACCCATATATTGCACCGCAACACTTGCGCCAGACGCGATTTTGGCTATTCTCTATGCAGAATAGAGGTGTCGCCTAATTCGTGTGCACAACGTCATTCTGCTCCCTTTTTCCGATCAGGCTGCCTCCAGGTCAAGCGTCATTCCTGGGTGAGCTGACGCGGAAAACGCTCGATCAAGGGCAAGCGGCGAGGATGCTTGCAAGGATGGTCGCATGAGAACCGCCGAGCCATTGGTCATGGCCGCGGCTCCCGACGCGGTACTCAACGCGCTGCCGCATCCGGTCGTTGTCGTCTCAGCCGACGGAAGGGTCACCCACGCCAACGTGGCGGCGGAAGCCTTTTTCGAGGTGTCGCTGCCGCTGTTGCGGCGCCATTCGCTGCGCGAGCTGGTGCCGTTCGGCAGTCCCTTGCTCACTTTGATCGACCAGGTGCGCGCCACCGGAGCCGCGGTCAACGAGTACAAGGTCGATCTCGGCACTCCGCGCAATCCGGGCGACCGCTCCGTCGATCTGCATGTCGCGCCGCTGCCGGAACAGCCCGACTACGTGGTCGTGATGCTGCAGGAGCGTTCGATCGCCGACAAGATGGACCGGCAGCTCACTCATCGCGGCGCCGCCCGGTCCGTCATCGCGCTCGCCGCTATGCTCGCGCACGAAATCAAAAATCCGCTGTCCGGGATTCGCGGTGCCGCGCAATTGCTCGAGCAATCGGTCGGCGACGAAGACCGCACCCTGACGCGATTGATCTGCGACGAGGCCGATCGCATCGTAAAGCTCGTCGATCGCATGGAGGTCTTCTCCGACGAGCGGCCGGTCGAGCGCGAGCCGGTCAATATTCATGTCGTGCTCGATCACGTGAAGCGGCTCGCCCAATCGGGCGTCGCCCGTCACATCAAGTTCATCGAGGACTACGATCCCTCGCTGCCGCCGGTGCTGGCGAACCGCGATCAGCTCGTGCAGGTCTTTCTCAATCTGGTGAAAAACGCCGCCGAGTCGATCGGCGACAGTCCCGGCGGCGAAATCGCGCTATCGACGGCTTTTCGCCCCGGCGTGCGGCTCTCCGTTCCGGGCTCCAAGACCCGCATTTCGCTGCCACTCGAATTCTGCGTGAGAGACAACGGACCAGGGGTGCCCGAAGAGCTGATGCCGCATTTGTTTGATCCGTTCGTGACCACGAAGCCAACCGGCTCGGGGCTGGGCCTTGCGCTCGTCGCCAAGATCGTCGGCGATCACGGCGGGATCATCGAATGCGAGTCGCAGCCGCGACGGACCGTCTTCCGCGTTCTGATGCCGGTTTACACCGGCGAAGGCGCTGCGCCGGAGAGCGCTTTGCAGCCACAAGGGGAATTTTGATGCCCGCGGGAAATATCCTGGTTGCCGACGACGATGCGGCGATCCGAACGGTGCTCAATCAGGCGCTGTCGCGCGCCGGCTACGAGGTTCGTTCGACCGGCAACGCTGCGACGCTTTGGCGCTGGGTCAGCCAGGGCGACGGCGATCTGATCGTTTCCGACGTCGTGCTGCCGGACGAGAACGCCTTCGATCTGTTGTTACGGATCAAGAAGGCGCGACCGGATCTGCCGGTCATCATCATGAGCGCGCAGAACACGTTCATGACGGCCATTCGCGCGTCCGAGCGGGGCGCGTACGAATATCTGCCGAAGCCGTTCGATCTGAAAGAGCTGATCGCCATTGTCGGCCGCGCCCTGTCGGAGCCGAAGGAGCGCACGCGGCCGCCGGTCAAAGTCGACGATTTCGAATCCATCCCGTTGGTCGGCCGCTCGCCGGCGATGCAGGAAATCTATCGCGTCCTGGCGCGGCTGATGCAGACGGATCTGACGGTGATGATCTCCGGCGAGTCCGGCACCGGCAAGGAGCTCGTGGCGCGCGCGCTCCACGATTACGGCAAGCGGCGCACCGGGGCGTTCGTCGCCATCAACATGGCGGCCATTCCGCGCGATCTCATCGAGTCGGAATTATTCGGGCACGAGAAGGGGGCCTTCACCGGCGCCAATACGCGCAGCGCCGGCCGCTTCGAGCAGGCCGAAGGCGGCACGCTTTTTCTCGACGAGATCGGCGACATGCCGATGGAAGCGCAGACCAGGCTTCTGCGCGTGCTCCAGCAAGGCGAATACACGACCGTCGGGGGCCGCACGCCGATCAAGACGGATGTCCGCATCATCGCCGCGACCAACAAGGATCTGCGGCAGCTCATCCAACAAGGGCTGTTCCGCGAGGATTTGTTCTTCCGGCTCAACGTCGTGCCGCTGCGGCTGCCGCCGCTGCGGGAGCGCACCGAGGATATTCCCGATCTGATCCGCCACTTCTTCGCGCAGGTCGAGCGCGAGGGTTTGCCGGCAAAGCAGATCGATCAGGCTGCGCTCGACCGGCTGCGCCGCCATCGCTGGCCGGGCAATGTGCGCGAACTTGAGAATCTCGCGCGCCGCCTGGCAGCGCTCTATCCGCAGGAAACGATCACCGCAGCCGTCATGGACAGCGAACTGTCGCAGCCCGCGCTGGTTGCACACGGAGAGGCTCAGCGCGGCGACGAGAACCTGTCTAACGCGGTCGAGCGCTACCTCGCCCATTACTTTTCAGGCTTCGACGAGGGGCTGCCGCCGCCCGGCCTTTATCACCGGATTTTGCGTGAGGTGGAGGCGCCGCTGCTGTCCGCGGCGCTGGCGGCAACGCGCGGCAACCAGATCCGCGCGGCCGACCTGTTGGGGGTTAACCGCAACACATTGCGGAAGAAAATCCGCGATCTGGAAATCCAAGTCTATCGCAGCAGCGGCGGCTAAAGCGCCGGTTCGGCGCCGGCGCATTCCTGTTCACGGCTTTTCGCGCCCAGGAATTGTCGCAATCGGGCAAC
>DATMQV010000177.1:0-2976 GCA_035566615.1 Xanthobacteraceae bacterium | reverse complement strand
GCCGCCGCCTGCTCGCGCGGCTGATAGATCGCAATGTGCTGGCAGTGGGCGAGCGGCGTGCGGCCATTGGCGAGGACCAGCGCGTCGAGTTCGACGAAGCGATGGCCCTTCTTCTCGTAGTTGCCGGTTACGCGGGCGCGCGCGGTCAATTCGTCGCCGCTGCGCGCAGCGCTGAGAAGCTGCATCCGGCTGCCGACATGAATCCATGGGCCGAGGATGGCGTTGTCGACCAGCACCTTGTTCATCACCCGCTGCAGCAAGCCGGGATGACCCAGCCCTTCGCGCGCATAGATCGGATCGCGTTCGCGGACATCGGCCAGGTATTCCGTCGCGGCCTCGCCCGCCCAGGCGCCAGGCACCGTTCCAAGCCATTTGCCAACTTCATACGAGGTGGCATCGACCGGCTTGCGTTCCGACATTGGTGCAATGGACGGATAATCTGCAATCGAGAGAGACGGTAGAGCTGCCGGAAGCGAGGCCGTGCCGTTCGCGCAGAGCTCGCCGCGGCTTTCGACTGCGATCGAAAGAACGCCATCGTTCTCCTCGCCGGTAACGTTGGCGATTTCGCCATCATAAACCGGCTTGACGAAGCGGGCTTCGATCAAACCGCGCTCCAGAAAGGCGCGGCCCCACTTTTTCACCGGCAGGTGCATCATGTAGGCCAGGACGTCGACGCCGGGAACGAGGCCGCCGCCAAATCCGAAGCGGCGCGCGACAGTGTCGTCGTGTATCTTGTTCTCGGAAAGTTTTGAGGTGTTGTGGGCCTCGACGCGATAGAATTCGAGCCGGCTTGTCATGCCTGTTTCCCCTGCTTGGCTCATCGCCGGTAATCTACGCGACGGGAACGCCGTGGCAAGGATGTTCGCGCCTTGCGCCTTTTCCTCGCATTTCCGCCTCCAATGGGCTACCCCTGCGCCGGCGCAACCGTTCGCCCGCGCCAACCGAGGATCGAGCCGAGAAGCATGGCACCGCCCCTGATCCAGTTGAAAGACATTGCGCTGACTTTCGGCGGCACGCCGCTGTTATCGGGCGTCGAATTGTCGGTCTCGGCGGAGGAACGCGTCTGCCTCGTCGGCCGCAACGGCTCCGGCAAATCGACGCTACTGAAGATCGCCGCCGGTCTGGTCGAACCGGATCGCGGCAGCCGCTTCGTGCAGCCGGGCGTGACGGTCCGCTATCTGCCCCAGGAGCCCGATTTTGCCGGCCATTCAACGACGCTGGCCTATGTCGAGGCAGGGCTTGGACCCGGCGACGACCGCTATCTGGCCCGTTATGTGCTGCAGCAGCTCGGTCTTCGCGGCGACGAGGCACCTGCCCTTCTCTCGGGCGGCGAGGCCCGACGCGCGGCGCTGGCGCGCGTGCTGGCACCCGCGCCCGATATCCTGCTGTTGGACGAGCCCACCAACCATCTCGATCTCACCACGATCGAATGGCTGGAAAGCGAGCTCGATGGCCGCCGCTCGGCGCTCGTCATCATCAGTCACGACCGCCGGTTTCTTTCCAACCTGTCGCGCGCGACCGCCTGGCTCGACCGCGGCCAGATCAGGCAGATCGACCGCGGTTTCGCCGCGTTTGAATCCTGGCGCGACGATGTGCTGGCCGAGGAAGAGCGCGAACAGCACAAGCTCGATCGCAAGATCGTCAGCGAGGAACACTGGTTGCGTTACGGCGTCTCCGGCCGCCGCAAGCGCAACGTCAAGCGGCTAGGCACCCTGCAGGCATTGCGCCGAGAGCGGCGCGAGTATCGCGGTGCGGCCGGCAACGCCAATTTGAGCACGGCGGAAGCGGAAAGATCCGGCAGGCTCGTGATCGAAGCCAAAAATATCAGCCGAACCTACGGCGATCGAAAGATCGTCGATAGTTTCTCGATTCGAATCCAGCGCGGCGATCGTGTCGGTATTGTTGGTCCGAACGGCGCGGGCAAGACAACCCTGATCGAAATGCTCACCGGCGCCAATCCGCCGGACGCCGGTGCGGTCCGGCTCGGCGCCAATATCGAGATGGCGACGCTCGACCAGCACCGGGAAAGCCTTGATCCCAAGTCGACGCTGGCTGAAGCGCTCACCGGCGGGCGCGGCGATCATGTCATGGTCGGGGGAAGGCCGAAACATGTCGTCGGCTACATGAAGGACTTCCTCTTCGCCCAAGAACAGATGCGCACGCCGCTGGAAGCGCTTTCCGGCGGCGAACGAGGCCGGCTGATGCTGGCGCGCGCGCTGGCCAAACCCTCCAATCTCCTGGTGCTCGACGAGCCCACCAACGATCTCGACCTCGAGACGCTGGATGTGCTCGAGGAAATGCTCGGCGACTATCAAGGCACCGTCATTCTCATCAGCCACGACCGCGATTTCCTCGACCGCGTCGTCACTTCGGTCATCGCACCCGAGGGTGACGGCCGCTGGATCGAATATGCCGGCGGCTACACCGACATGCTGGCGCAACGCGGCGGCGACCTGACGCGGGAGGCGGCAACGCCGGCCACTGTCGGGCGCGAAAAAACCTCGCGGCCCAAGGTCCCCTCGGCCGCGCCAAAGCGCCGGCTCAATTTCAACGAAAAGCATGCGCTGGAAACATTGCCGAAGACCATCGCCAGGCTCGAGGCCGAAATCACCACGCAGCAGCGCATCCTTGACGACCCCGATCTCTACAACAGGGATCGCGCAAAGTTCGATCGGGTCTCCGAAGCCCTGACGAAAGCGCAGGCAGAGCTGCGGGAGGCTGAGGACAAATGGCTGGAACTTGAAGTATTGCGCGAAGGGATTGAACAGGCCTGACCGGCAGGGCACTTTCTTCCGTCATTGCGAGGAGCAGAGCGACGAAGCAATCCATTCTGCATCTCGGAAGGATGGATTGTTCGCTTCGCAATGACGAGGTTGATAAGACTGGAGCCAACTGATGACCACTCCCCTTGCCGCCAAAATCGCCCGCGAATATGGCACTCCCGTTGCCGTTGTCGACATGGACCGGGTCGAGCGC
>DATMQV010000176.1:0-2888 GCA_035566615.1 Xanthobacteraceae bacterium | reverse complement strand
AAGCCACTATGTTGCAGCTATATAACCGCGAGAACGTTTCGGAGCAGCGATAGGCGGATGCTAACATTTCTTAAGCCTTGGAAATGGCACCGCTTCATATCTAGCGCCTGCGCACCGGAAGCCGCACCAGCATCGCATCACGGCGGCGCGATGGCCGAGGATTCCGCGCGCGGAATCCGCGGCTGAAACCCCCTACCGCCTGCGCTTTCGTTTGCGTCGGAAGAGCTAAGCTCGCTAAAATCCATCGCCGCCGCGGTCCCGTACCATGCGAGGGAGAGGTGGCTTTCCCAACTTGCCGCACAGCTCCGGCATAGTGCGCCGCCTTTCGGTCCCGGCACCGTTAATCGGGCCGGCGTTGCCGCGGCGCGCGCGATCGCGCCGAAGTCCCGTGCCCTGGCGCCGGTTATCTCCGGCCGCGACTGATGGCGGTTGTCGCGTTGCTCGCGCTATCGGCCGCGCTTCTCGTCGGTTGTGCCGAAGTCGTCTATCGGCTTCGGCATGAATGTCGACGGCGGTGACCGTGGTCACTGCGATCGGCACCCGATTGCCGATCGGCGCCGCGCGCGGATCCGATCAGTCCGCGGATCCGGCCGCGCGCTTGCGGTAGGCGCGCTGCCGGCAGGCCGAGCCGCAGTAGCGCCGCGTCGATTGCCCCTCGTGGAGGCCAATCCAATGGCCGCAGCCAATGCAGATGCCGTCGAAGCCGACGCCGTCGAGCTGATCGATGCCGCGATCGCGGCGGCGCTGCACCGCTTTGGCCGCGCGAACCTCGCGCGCGCGAGCAGCGCGCCGCGCCTTGGCGCACACCGTGCAGCGACGGGCTTTGCCGAGGGGCCCACACGGTGCGCAAGGGCCTACGCACCCTCGTGGCACTGGTCGGTTGCGCGGGCATCCGCCCCGCTGACTATCTCAGCGGTCTTGCGCTCGGCCGCCAGCCGACGCCGCTTCTGCTCTCGATGCGGCCGATTCAGATCGCGCACCTTGCGCCGCGCAGCCATGGCCTTCCTGGTGGTGGCGATGGTCTGATCGTGCAGGTCGTGTCGCTTGCGCTCGGCGCGCCGCTCTCTGAGCGTCAGACCCTCGAGGTAGGCGAAAGCCCCGCCGCGCTGCAGACGCCGCAAGCGTCGCTGCAGGTGATCGCGTCGAACCGGACGGGCCGGAACGCCTGACCGCAGACGCGCTCCTCTTGCCTGGTCGACCCGTATAAAGCCCCGCCAGTGCACTCGAGCGCGAAGTGACCGATCCACCCGTCCCTCGACGGCGGCGCAATGCTAGGCTACGGCTGTGGCGGCGCCCGCGGTACCCGCGGTACCATTGGCAATATCGGGGAGCAATTAGGGGATTCTGGGCCGGCCGATCGGCAAAACAACGGGGAGACTATGCGGCTCGGATTTTTCATGATGCCGGTGCATCCGCCGGCCCGGTCGTTTACCGAAACACTCGCCGAGGACACGGAAAAATCGCTGCTCGCCGACAAGCTCGGCTTTACCGAGTTGTGGCTGGGCGAGCATTTTTCCGCGACCAGCGAGCCGATCCCCTCCCCCATGATGTTCATGGCCTCCCTTCTGCCGTGCACCGACAATCTGCGCTTCGGCACCGGCGTCGTCTGCATTCCCAACCACGATCCGATCGTGGTCGCGGCGGAAGCCGCGCAGTTCGATCATATGAGCCGCGGCCGTTTCATGCTCGGCGTCGGGCCCGGCGGGCTGTTTTCGGATTTCGAACTGTTCGGACAGACCGACCACGCGATCCGCAATCGCAAGGTCGTCGAGGCGATCCGCATCACGCGGCAAATCTGGTCGCAGGACCCGCCCTACGACATCGCCGGCGAATTCTGGAATGTGCGGCTGAAGAATTTCATTCCCGAGCTTGGCATCGGCTACATGCCCAAGCCTTATCAGAAAGGCGGCCCGCCGATTTCCATTTCGCTCGCGAGCCCGCATTCGTCGAGCGCGCGCACCGCAGCGCTCAACGATTGCGGCATCATCTCGGCGAACATCACGCCGACTTATTCGGTGGCTTCGCACTGGGCGATCTACAGCAAAGCATGCGCGGAAGCCGGCAAGCGGGCCTCGGGTGACAACTGGCGTGTCGCGCGCAATCTCATGGTCGCGCCGACCGACGCGGAAGCTTACGACCGCGTGTTCGGCGAGCGCGCCTCGAACCACTATTTGTTTGATTACGTGCGCACGGTGCTTCACGGTGTCGGCCAATTGGCTATCATGAAGCCGCGGCCGGACATGTCCGACGAAGAAGCGACCGTCGAGGCGATCATCAATGGCTGCACCCTCTACGGCTCGACCAAGACCATGCTCGACAAGCTCGTGGCGTTCCGCGAAGAGGTCGGGCCTTTTGGCACGCTGCTCATGACCGGCGTCGACTGGCTCGGACCGAACGAAGCGTGGGAACGCCAGTCGATGCAGCTCATGGCCGAGGAGGTCATGCCGCGCTTTCAGCAGCACGTTCTGGCACAGGCGGCAGAGTGAACAATCGCGAAGCCGGCACCGGCTCTTCGATGGTGACTTGGTGCGCCGTGCTGCAGCGCAGCGATGCGACCATGCCCGGCCCATCGCACAATTGACGCAGCCGGCGCGGGACGATCTGTCGTCAATCCGCGCGAAATTGTCCCGTCTGTGGACTTCCACGTGGAACTAAATCCCTGCGCTGACCGCAGTTTTATGCAAATGCGGCCGCCGCCATTGTTATATCGGCCGAAATTCGCTCCCGCGGGCCACGAGAGTTTCATATTCGCGTCGTGGCAACGCCACAGAGGTCACGCATCATACCTAGCATCGGGGAGATGGGGTGTCTGTGGGAGCGTCGCGGAGGATCGACGATGACCGTCCAATACGCTTGCGGTGCCCCGAAACCCGTCACGCACGATTTTC
>DATMQV010000175.1:0-10648 GCA_035566615.1 Xanthobacteraceae bacterium | reverse complement strand
TCGCGCCATCCCGACGAGCTGAAAGACCTCGTCACCGGCCTCGGCGAGCTTGCGCAAGCCGGCACTGTCGATCAGGCGATCGCGTTCAGCGACGTGCTGTTTATCGCGGTGCCGTATGCGGCGCTGCCGCAGATCGGCCGCGATTACGGCTCAGCGCTCAAGGGCAAGATCATGCTCGACGCCTGCAATGCGGTTGCGCCGCGCGACGGCAACACGCTCGCCGACGAAGTCGAGCAGGAGGGCGTCGGCGTCGTCTCGCAGAAATATTTGTCCGGCGCGCGGCTGGTGCGCGCCTTCAACACCCTCAACTACAAGATCTTCGCCAGCGAGGCGAACCGGCCCGATCCAAAACTTGCGGTGCCGATCGCCGGCGACGATCCCGAAGCGGTCAAGACCGCGGCCGCAGTGGTGCGCGACGCCGGCTTCGATCCGGTCGTCGTCGGCAAGCTTGCAGACGCCGCCCGCTTTCAGCGCGGCGCGCCGGGCTACGGCCAGGCGGTCACCGCTGCCGAGCTGAAACAGAAGCTCTCGCTCGCGCCATAGGGCGCGCACGTGCTTGGGGCGAAAAATCCAGTCATCGCGGGGCGGCGGTGAGAAAACGCAATGGCAAATATCGCGGCCGCTGTTGAACGCGGCCTCTCTTGGGCGGTACCGGCGACGCGGCAGGAGCGCGCGGCGGCGCTGTGGTCGTTCGGCTACTTCTTCGCGCTGCTTGCCGGCTATTATGTGCTGCGGCCGCTGCGCGATCAGATGGGTATCGCCGGCGGCGTCCGAAATCTGCCGTGGCTGTTCACGGCGACCTTCGTTGCGCTCATCGTCGCGCAGCCGCTCTACGGCGCGTTGGTGGCAAAGCTCCCGCGCGCGCGCTTCATTCCGCTGGTCTATCATTTCTTCGTCGCCAATCTCGCGCTCTTCTGGCTGTTGCTGATGCTCGACGTCGCGCCGGTGATCGTCGCGCGCGTGTTCTTTGTCTGGGTCAGCGTCTTTTCTTTGTTCGTGGTCGCGGTGTTCTGGTCGTTCATGGCCGACTTGTTCACCGCCGAGCAGGGCAAGCGCCTGTTCGGCTTCATCGGCGCCGGCGGTACCGCCGGCGGCCTATTGGGGCCGCTGATCACGATCCAGCTCTCGAAGCCGCTTGGCTCGGTCAATCTGCTCATCGCCGCGGCGGTGCTTCTGGAAATCGCGGTGTTCTGCGTCTATCGGCTCGAGCGCGCCGCCACCGTGCATGCCGGTGCAGACGGCGTGTTGCACGCCGCGCCGCAGCGCATCGGCGGCAGCGCCTTTGCGGCTTTTCTCGAGTTCGTCCGTTCGCCTTATCTGCTCGGCGTCGGGCTGTGGGTAAGCCTGTTGTCGTTCTGCGCCACTATCGTCTATTTCGAACAGGCCAACATCATTTCCGCCGCCATCCATGATCGCGATGCGCAGACGCGCATCTTTGCCGGCATCGATCTCGTGGTGAATTTGCTCAGTCTCGCCACGCAGGTCTTCATCACCGGGCAGGTGCTCAAGCGCTTCGGCACCGGCATCGCCGCCGGCGCTTTGCCGGCGGTTTACGTGGTGGGCTTCGCCGCCTTGTTTCTGGCGCCGACGCTCGCCGTCGTCGTCACGCTGCAAATCGTGCAGCGCTGGATGCATTTCGCCCTCGCCAATCCGGCGCGCCAGGTGTTTTTCACCGTGATCGGCCGCGAGGAGAAATACAAAGCCAAGAACCTGATCGATGTCGTGGTCTATCGCGGCTCGGACGCCTTGTACGGCTGGGTGTTCGATGGCTTGCAGGCGCTCGGGCTCAAGCTCGGCTCCATTGCGCTCGTCGCATTGCCCGCCGCGGCGGGCTGGCTCGTCCTGTCGATGGTGCTGGGCCGCGCGCAGGAGCATCGCGCGGCGCTCATCGACAGCGAGGCGGCCAAGCTTGCGGAAGAGACGTCCG
The DNA here is from genome assembly GCA_035566615.1 of Xanthobacteraceae bacterium. Lineage (GTDB taxonomy): Bacteria > Pseudomonadota > Alphaproteobacteria > Rhizobiales > Xanthobacteraceae > BOG-931. Next base: position 8,721 of record DATMQV010000175.1, on the reverse strand, counting down.
GCGGCACAAATCTCGGTGACGCCGACTTCAGCGTCGTGAGCGAAGGGAACGCGATGACAGGAGAACGTGCATGACCATCCGCCTGACGCGACGCGAATTTGCTCTCGCGGGGAGCGCCGCGATGCTCGCCGTCCCGGCCGCCGCGCAGAACACCGCGCCGCTTATGCGCCCGATCCCGAGAAGCGGTGAACTGCTGCCCGCCGTCGGGCTTGGCACGGCTTACGTCTTCGACAACAACGACAATACCACCCGGCAAAAAGCGTCGGCCGTCCTGCAAGCGCTGATAGCCGGCGGCGGCCGTCTGGTCGATACCTCGTCGGTCTATGGCGATGCGGAAGCTGCGCTCGGCGAAGTCATCGTGCCCGCGGGCTTGCGCGACAAGCTCTTCATCGCCACCAAGCTCGAAGCGCCGGACGTCGCCGAGCTCAAGCGCTCGCAGACGCGCTTGCAGATGCAGACGTTCGATCTCTTGCAATTTCACAATGTGCGCGATTCGCATCAATCGCTGGCCCAATTCAAGGACTGGAAGGCGCAAGGCGTGTGCCGCTACATCGGCATCACCTCGACGCGGCACGGCGACTTCAGCGCGATCGAGGCCGTGTTGCTGCGCGAGAAGCCCGATTTCGTGCAGATCGACTATTCGCTCGACGACCGCGAAGCCGAAAAGCGCGTGTTGCCGGCGGCGGAGGAGGTCAAAGCCGCCGTGCTTACTGCTCTGCCGTTCGGTCGGGCGCGGCTCTTTCGCGCGGTGCGCGGCAAGGAGATCCCCGACTGGGCGCGCTCCTTCGCCGACACCTGGGCGCAGTTTTTCTTGAAATATCTGTTGAGCGATCCGCGCGTCACCGCCGTCATCCCCGGCACCGCCGATTCGGCCCATATGACCGACAATCTCGGCGCCATGCGCGGTCCTTTGCCTGATCCCGATCAGCGTAAGCAAATGGACGCATTCGCTGCTACGTTGTAGCAGCATTGTGGCGGTCGAAAATGAGGCTTGCGCACCGCCCTATAGCCAGCGGCGTAAATCTGGGTAGTCTGCGCGCCGGCGGCGACCTTTAAGAGAGCGTAGATGCCCTGGCTGACGTGCAAATCGGGGAGAATCCATTACGAACTGACCGGTCCGGAGCACGGGCCGGCTTGCGTGCTGGTGAACGGCCTCACACAATACATCAAGCTTTGGATGCCCTTTCGCGACGGCCTGGTGGCACGCGGCTTCCAGGTCGCCAGCTACGACATGCTCGGCCAGGGCCAGTCCGACAAGCCGCGCCTGTTCATCGAGCAGGACGACCAGGTCGATGTCCTGCGCGAACTGATCGCCTCGCTCGGACCGCGGCCGGTCTTCGTCGGTGGCATCAGCTTCGGCGGCGTCATCGCGCTGCGCTATGCGATCGAGCATCCCGACACCGTCGCGGGCTTGGTGCCGATGTCGAGCTTCGCTGAAATCCCGCCGCAACTGATGCGGCTCGGTATGGCGATGCGCACCGCTTTAATCCTCGGCGGCACGACCTATTTGCAGGACCTGCTGTTTCCGATGAATTTTTCTAACGCATGGCTCGAAGCCAAGGCCGACATCATCGGGCTTGCTACCCATCGCGGCTGGCTGATCAACGACGTCTACGCGTTGCAAAACTTGATGGACTCGTTTCTCAACTTCGAGCCTCTGACGGCCAAACTAGGCGCGATCCGCGCGCCGACCATGATCATGACCGGCGAGTTCGACTTTCTGGTGCCGCGGCCGTTGCAGGATTCGCTGCGCACGCATATTCCCGACAGCGCCTTGGTCATCGTCCCGCGCGCCTATCACGCCTTCACGCTCGAGCGCGCCGATCTCGCCGCCTACATCATGGCGCGCTTCGCCGAGGACGTGATGGCCGGGCGCTTCAAGGGCAAGAAGTCGATCTGGATCGCACCGGACGAAGTCGGCGGCGAGCTGACGCCATTTCCCGCGGGCTTCGATCACTTGCGCTCGATCCCGGTCCGGCTGCCGGCCGCGGAAAGCGCGGAGCCTGCGCCACAGCCCGAGGCGGCGGCGTCATGAATGCGCTGCTCGGTCCGGCCGACGAGGAGGGCCGCATTCCCGCACGCCAGCAAACGCGCGTCGCGGCTTTTCTGTTATCGGCGCATGGCGCGCAGGCGCGCCAGCTCGCCACCACCATGCCGATGCAGTTGCGCCAGCCCTGGCATATCGAGCTGCACGCGCAATATTGCCGCGAGATGGAAATCCTTTCGTTGCTCACTCATTCGACCGCGTGGGTTTACGACCCGCAGTTGCCGTTCCTGACCTGGCATTGGGAGAGCGCCTGGCTGCCGCGGCCGATGAAGGGCGCCGCCGATCATTTCCACGGCCTGTTGGTCGATATGGCCGCGCTGGGGCACGCCATCCATGCCGGCATCCGGCCGGCCGCCCTGCTGCCGGAGAATGTCGCGCCGATGGATCCTTTCGTGCTCGCGATGCGGCGCATCGAGTTCGAAAGCGGGCGATTGCTGCAAGCGCAAATTCTGTTCCTCAAGGGGCCGCAGCTTTCCGCCGTCCGCGGCGACGTCGCCGCCGCGGTCGAGCGCCGCCATGAGCAGGTGCGTCAGCTTTGGCAGTCGATGCTGAAGGGCTTGAACGTCGCCCCTGAGTAGGGGACACTTGCACAAAGACGTCAAAGAGCCGGAGAGCCGCTTCTCTTATTGCCGGTGGCGCGGCCGTCGTTTCGCGTACCAATTTGAGGCATCATGATTACCGTTCCCGAATTGGCCGCCGAAGCTTTGGGCTCGTTCCTGTCCAACCATCTGGAGCGTCGCTTCGGCTCGACCGAAGCCGGCCTGACCGAGCTGATCTCTTGGGTTTCCCGGCTCGCGCTCGAATGTATCGGCAACAGCGACGCGCTCTATCACACCGTCGAGCACACCATGTTGGTGACGCTCGTCGGCTACGACATCATGAAGGGCCGCTCGCTGTTGATGCCGACATCGGCCGCCGATTATGCCCATGTGATCGTCGCCTGCCTGATGCACGACATCGGCTATGTGCGCGGCTTGCTCATGGGCGACGGTGCCGACGGCTATATCATCGACGCGCGCGGCGGCAAGACGAAATTGCCGCGCGGCGCCTCCGACGCGGCCCTGACGCCGCACCATGTCGACCGCTCGAAACTGTTCGCGCTCGACCGGCTGGCGCACATGGACTTCATCGATGCCCCTCGCGTCGCGCGCGCCATCGAATTCACGCGCTTTCCTTCGGCCATCGATCCGGCTGCGCAAGACGCCGAAGAAGAAGGCTCGCTGGTGCGCGCCGCCGATCTCATCGGCCAGCTCGGCGATCCGCACTATCTGCGCAAGGCAAACGCGCTCTATTACGAGTTCGAAGAAGTCGGCATGAACAAACAGCTCGGCTATAACTCGCCGGCGGATCTGACCGACCTTTATCCGCAATTTTACTATAACAGCGTCGCGCCGCACGTTCAGACCGCGATCCGCTATCTTAATGTCACGTCGAGCGGCCGGCAGTGGATCTCAAGCCTGTACAGCAACGTATTCCGCGCCGAGAGCGAGCTCAGCCTGTCCGGCCCGGAACGTTGAAGCGGCCGTTACGGCGCGCGCAATGGTGCGGCCTAACAACAAGCAAGAACAAGGGAGAGCCCGATGAATCAGATTGCCGACATCAAGCCCGACGCTTCGTCGCGCCGGTCGCCGTATTTCTCGGAAGAGCATGAGATGCTGCGCGCGCAGGTGCGCCGCTTCGTCGAGACCGAGATCAAGCCGCACGCGCTCGCCTGGGAGGAGCAAGGCTACGTGCCGCGCGAGGTGTTGCGCCGCATGGGCAGCTTGGGCTTTTTCGGCATCCGCTATCCGGCGCGCTACGGCGGCTCGGAGATGGATGCGCTCGCGACCGTGGTGCTGGCGGAAGAGCTCGGCCGCTCGACCTTTTCGGGCGTTGCCATCACTGCGCTCGTTCATTCCGACATGGCCTCGATCCACGTCTTCCGCTCCGGCAGCGAGGCCCAGAAGGACAAATGGATGCCCGGCATCATCGCCGGCGACGTGATCACCGCGGTCGCCGTCACCGAGCCGGATGCCGGCTCCGACGTGAAAAGCATCCGCACCTTTGCGCGCCGCGAGGGCGACGGCTACGTCCTCAACGGCGCCAAGATGTTCATCACCAACGGCGTGCACGCCAACCTTTATTGCGTGGCGGCGAAGACCGACAGAGAAGGCGCGCCGAGCCGCTCGATCACAATGTTTCTTGTTGAAAAGGGCACGCCTGGATTCACCGTGAGCCGTGCGCTCGACAAGCATGGCTGGCGCTCGTCCGACACCGCCGAACTGCATTTCGACGATTGCCGCATTCCGGCAGAGAACGTTCTCGGCCGGGAAGGCCGCGGATTCTACGCGATCATGGGCAACTTCCAGAACGAGCGCGTCACCATCGGAGCGATGGCGATGGGCGAGGCGCAGGCGGCGCTCGATCTCACGCTCGACTATGTGCGCACGCGCAAGGCATTCGGCGCGCCGCTGTGGGCGCGTGAAACCATCCGCCAGCGGCTCGCGCGGCTTGCGTCGAAAGTCGAGGCCGGCCGCCAGCTCGTCTATCACGCCGCCTGGCTTGACACCCAGGGCGCCGACGCCACCCGCGAAGTGTCCATGGTCAAGGCGTATTGCGGCGAACTCGTCAACGAAGTCATGTACGATTGCGTGCAGTTCCACGGCGGCATGGGCTTCATGCGCGAGAGCACGATCGAGCGCATGTCGCGCGACGCGCGCGTGCAGAATATCGGCGGCGGCGCCACCGAGGTGATGCTCGAGGAAGTCGCCAAGCGGATGTAGCCGGCGGGGGCGGCTCGTGAGATTGACGAATGAGCCGCTTCTGACCGTCTATCACAACACCAAATCGGCGAATGTTCGAAAGGGCCAATGATGCTGCGCTTTTCGGCATTCACAACTGGCCGGATAACGCTGGGGACGACAATCGTGCTTCGCGGAACTTCAGCGGCCTAATACGCATTCTATTCTTGAGTTTGGGCAGGGCCGAGGAAAACGCAAATGCTCGGAACGATACTCATCGTTATTCTGATACTGCTGCTGATCGGCGCGTTGCCGACGTGGGGCTATTCAAGCGGCTGGGGTTATTATCCCGGCGGTGGGCTCGGCATCATCCTGATCATCGTTATTATTCTGGTCTTGATGGGACGAGTATAGCGATTGCCCACGAGCACCGTGGAGGGCAAGACGCTCCTTTCTCTTGTTGCTTTGGGAGCGCCTTCCTAGCTTTTGCGCCGCGAGACGCCCCGCAGCCACGCCAGCTCAAAGAAGCTGACGAACTGCTGCCGAAAATATAACGGCTCGTGGATACGTTTCCGACTCCACGCTGTTTGTTCCCGAAATCACCGCAAGCGAGCATTGCAGAGGTTGCAGACCTGCGCCGCGACCATCGGCGGGCGGACGCTTTATCAGATTGTCGATGGGAAGGCGGGACCCGTCTTCTGGCCCCACCCCTGATGTAGCGGGTGCCGAATTAGTAAGCGAGTAAGGAGAGACCCTGCGCAAGGCTCCGGGGGGTCTCTTCCTTTTTCGCGGCGCAACATTGTTTGCCAAAAATTAAGCTGCCCGCCATGCGGCGTTAATGCACGCGCCCCAAGTCCAGCGAAATGCTGGAGGTCGTGTCATGTCACCCACCGTTACAGAATGCTTGGAGCATGCCCGCCAATGCGAGTGGTATGCCGCCCGGACCAACAATGAAGCGGACCGCAAATTCCTTCTTTGGAGGGCCGAGCAATGGATGAAGCGCGCGCGGGAGAAAGAGCTGGAGACCAGAGCCTCTGCGCGGCCCGCGGCATAAGTCGCTAGGCCGCGTTACGCAATTGGGTCAGCTCCGACGTGATCCCCCAGGTGTAGCGGCTTGACTTTGCGAGCCCTTGTTCTCTTTTCGTTCTCATGGACGAAGGTGATGGTCAACTGCACACGCTGAGCGTGCTTGAGCAGCTCCGCGAGGCGTCAAAAGGCCTTTGGGGCGCAAGCTCGGAAGCATATTTCCGCGTCGATGAACTTCTGCGACAGCTAGCCAATCCAAACTTGCACGATATCCCGCACAATCTTCCCTTTCGGGTCGAGATGTGGGATCAGTCGGATCAGCATATTCGGTGGGTGATTGCGGCGTCGGCTAGCGTTGCGATTGGGCACGCGGCGATGGATGCGGCGATTGCGAACTATCCCGATCAGCGGTTCACGCTGCGGAATGGGCTACTGGTTATTCGGCAGCATCGCGAGGGTGAGAGCCCAAAGCGCGATTTCCGTCTTATGACCGCACTCGCCGCTATTCGTGCACAGTGATACAATGAGCACACCCTTAGGGTGTTGAATGCCGAAGTCGGATCACGAGCGCGAAGACCCAGTCGAGCCATCCGCGGCAAAGATACCCGAGTATCTTGTTGAAAGGCTGGCGCCACGGTCACGGGATCAAGTCGTCATATTCGGTGGGCACCTATTGCAGCTAATTGGCGCAATTGCCGTCATCTACATTGTTCTTCACTTCCTTTTTAAATATTGGTGAGGGCGCTCCGCAGGATGGCTCCGCATTGGATTTTGCCGGAAGCGGGTGCCCATCAATAAGACCAAGTGCTGTGCAACCAGACGCAGAGCATGCAAGAGGCAAACGGATGACGACTTATGTGTACGACTACCCGAGTGGCAGCACGGCAAGCTTCTACATCGATGGCGACTATGTGTATCCGATGTCGGGGACGCAGCCTGCCTTTTGGATCAATGGGGAATACTGGTATCCCAACCCGCCAACTGGCACTCCAGCATTTTCAGTAAGCGGCAAGTACGTTTATGAGCACCCGGCCTCCAGCAAACCGAGATATTATTTAGGTTGAGTTCCTTCGTGCCTGGCGGAGACCGGGGTTGGTGGCTCCTGCGGGTTGTGCGAAGCTCTGGCAGCAATCAATGCTTTTTTCCCAAGAGGACACACCACGATGCCAAAAGAGCAAAAGGTAACACTGGATGAGGTTGTGGAAATCATGGGGGCGGAAGTTCGTAAGGCAGCGGATAAGTACTTCGATTTTCTTCAGAAGACAGTTTCGTCTTACCCCTTGGGTGACACTGAGTTAGGTGGCAAAGCAAAGGACTGCGCCGAGAAGAACATAACTATGGCTCGCGACTACCTGCACAAACTGAGCCGAGCAAAGAATTTGCTGGAGGTAGTGCCAATTCATACCGAATTCATGCAGTCTCAATTGGGGTTCATGGGTGAGCAAATTAAAAGCCTTGGCGAAATTTATACCAAAGCAGCGACAGAGGTACTCAACGCTCCTTTAACAACGGACGCTATCCGAGAACTTACTTCCTCGATAATCCCGCCTTCAGTCCGTTTACCTCGACAATTCAATGAATGATATGGCGAGTTTCCACGGCAAAGTCAGAAGCCGGTACTTTCGATACTCGGAGGACGTGATCCCAAGAACGACGCTGCCCGCATGATCAGCATTGTGGTCGAGCAGACGGACGACGATTGGGGCAAGCTAGTCAAAGAATGACTGCCCTCGCGGGGGAGCCGCAATGTTTATCCCGCGCCGCATCAGCGAAGGGAGGCGTTGCGCGGGCGAAGCCTTGGCAGAAATTGCGCGGAGCTACGCCGTCAGTCACTCGACCATTTCGCGGTTGAGCTCAGCTACCTGATCGGCAATTCAGCGATTGCCGGGCAACAAACAGACAGCGCCAAGGTCCAGGGAAACTTAAAGTGTTTCCCTGGAACCTCTGGCGTATCTTGCGCGACGGGCCGTCCCTTCGCTACGCAACGCATACTGTCAAGTTGACCAAATCGTCTTCGTTCCCGTTCAGACGGAAATTCTCTAACTTGATCTCACTCCGCGACCACGCAAAACAAAGCCCCGCAGAATACGCGCGGGGCTAAGCAGACGGGGATCGGGGTGTGCGGGGGGCTGGGGCGTTCCCCGTCTACTTGACACCTCAATGTCGCGCGGCGGTTGTTTGTTCCGGTCTTTTTTGTTTGCTGTGCTCCCGGAACAAAACTCGCCTTGCGTTACTTATCCACTCCAACTTAGGGGGAGGAACAATGTCGGTCGCAAGAGATTGCCAGCGATACGCCGCGAGGTGCCTGCGGGACGCCCGTGAAACCATCGATCCTCGCCAGAAGGTGTTCCTGATTGAAATGGCCCAGGCTTGGCAGAGGCTTGCCGAGCGGGAGGCCAAAAACGATTATGCCTGTTCCGCCGCTGAGTTAGATCGCGGCGACTGAACCGTGGGGATGGCGAATGTCCGCATTTGAACGTTTGTTGGTTCCCGGCTGCACTGAACTGCCGGTATGCCGGTGCGGCGAAGAAATGGAAATCACAAGCTTCGACGAATTTCCGGCAGGTAGCGATGCAGTTATTCGCATTTACACCTGCACCGCATGCGGCCACGAGATGCGGCTTACTGTTTGGGCTGCGGATTTGGCGGCCTGAGCGGTCCTGCCTTCGCGGGGACCAGCGGATGGCATTGACCGACTTTAACGCAATTGATTTTTCAGATGATGTGCGTCGGTGCGCGGTGTGGTCCGAAACGAGATCAATCCGGGCCGTCGTAACACATGCTGCCGGCGACCTTGCCGTTCTTGTCCCTGGTAAACGGCAGTTTGCTGGCGCTGGACCTGCTCTTTTTCGCCTCGACCTCGACGAAAATCTTCGAAGGGGGCTGGTTCCCGCTACTCATCGCTTTGGTCATCGCATTCCTTATGCT
>DATMQV010000174.1:0-8793 GCA_035566615.1 Xanthobacteraceae bacterium | reverse complement strand
AGACGTTAGAGAGGCGCGATCATGGCGAGCAATGAGGCGACGATACCCACCGGCACCCACGCGCCCGAGGGCACGCGTCGCGATTTCCTGTATATCGCGACCGGAACCGTCGCCGCCGTCGGCGCGGCGGCCGTCTTGGTTCCGCTCATTGCCCAGATGAACCCGGATGCCTCGACACTCGCCGCCGGCGGCCCGGTCGACCTCGATCTCAGCAAGATTGCGCCCGGCCAACAGGTGGTGGTGCGCTGGCGCGAACGGCCGATCTTCGTGTTCCACCGCACGCCCGAGACGCTGAAGACCTTGCAGGACCCGAAACTGCTTGCGCTCCTTTCCGATCCCAATTCTCAGCAGATGCAGCAGCCGCCCTACGCGGCCAATGCCACCCGTTCGATCAAGCCGGAATTCGGGGTTCTGGTCGGAATTTGCACCCATCTGGGCTGCATCCCGATGTTCTATCCGCAGCCGAGCGCGACCACCCCGGTCACCGACTGGCCGGGCGGCTATTTCTGCCCCTGCCACGGTTCGAAATACGATCCGGCCGGACGGGTCTTCAGTGGCGTTCCCGCTCCCTACAATCTCCCGGTGCCGCCTTACACCTTCCTGAGCGATACGACGGTGCGGATCGGCGAAAATCTGAGTGGCAGCAGTTGGGATTTCGGTTCGATCCGGCAACTCTAGAGCGCAGTCGCTTCAGATTGATCGACTTGAGGCTCGGGGGCGGTTTTTTCCGGATCATGCTCTAAGCGACCGGCCGCCGATGACGGCCGACGGCGGGCGTTGGAATGAAGCTCCGGTGGCCTCTGCGGCTAGGGCTGGTGCGGCTTTCGCTTTTGGCGATTGTCGTCGGGCTGGTGACCGGCCTTGGCGCGGTGGTCTTCCGCGACCTCATCGGCCTCATCCATAACATCACATTTCTCGGCGTCTTCTCGTTCGACTACGAGGCGAACGTCTTCACGCCGCCGAGCCCCTGGGGCGCGCTGATCATCCTCGTTCCGGTCGTTGGCGGGCAGATCGTCACCTTCCTGATCACCAAATTCGCGCCGGAAGCGCGTGGGCACGGCGTGCCTGAAGTAATGGACGCGATCTATTACCAGGACGGCATGATCCGGCCGGTGGTCGCCGTGATCAAATCGATCGCCTCGGCGCTATCGATCGGCACCGGCGCAGCGGTGGGCCGCGAAGGCCCGATCATCCAGATCGGTTCGGCCATCGGCTCGACGCTCGGACAGATCGTGCGCATGGCGCCGTGGCAGCGCATCACGCTCGTCGCCGCCGGCGCCGGCGCCGGCATCGCCGCCACCTTCAATACGCCGATCGGCGGGGTGATGTTCGCGATCGAGCTGATGATGCCGGAATTGAGCGCGCGCACCTTCCTGCCGGTCGCGCTCGCCACCGGCACCGCGACCTTCATCGGGCGCATCTTTTTCGGCATTCATCCGGCCTTCGCCATGCCAACGAAGCTCTTGGCGTCGCAGTCGCCCGCCTCGCTCGATGCGCTTCTGCTTTATGCCCTGCTCGGTGCCTTGATCGGCATTGCGGCGGCCGCATTCATCCGCGGCTTGAGCTACGCCGAAGACGTCTTCGACCGCATTCGCAATCCCTATCTGCGCAACTTTGTCGGCATGCTGATTGTGGGCGTGCTGATCTACGCGTTTCTGATCGGCGCCGGCCACTATTTCGTGGAAGGCGTCGGCTATTCGACCATTCAGGCGATCCTCACCGGCGGCCTCGACCTGCCGGCGCTTCTGATCATTTTGTTTGCTGCGAAGCTCGCAGCGACGTCCATCAGCCTCGGCGCCGGCTCGTCCGGCGGCATCTTCTCGCCCTCGCTGTTCATGGGCGCGACGCTCGGCGCGGCCTTCGGCGTCCTGGTCCAGGCCATTCATCCGATGGAGAATTTCGGCCCAACCACCTGCGCCGTCATCGGCATGGCCGCCATGGTCGGCGGCGGCACCGGCGCTGCGATGACCGCCGTCACCATGATTTTCGAAATGACCCGCGACTACGATCTGGTGATGCCGAGCATCGTCGCCGTTGCGCTTGCCATCGGGGTTCGCCGGCTGCTGTCGCCCGAAAACATCTACACAATCAAGCTCGTCGGCCGCGGCCATTTCATCCCGAAGGCGCTGTACGCCAACATGTTCCTGGTGCGCCGCGCGCGCGACGTCATGCAAAAGGACGTAACCCTGCTCGCCGCCGACGCGCATTTCGATGCATTCCTTCGCCAGCACGGCGAGGAACAGGGATTGCGACGAGTGGTGGTGACGCGCGGCAATCACATCGCGGGCGTGGTGCAGGTCAATACCAGCCTGCGCCGCGGCAGCGAGCAAGCCTATAGCGGTGTTCGTCTCGGCGACGTCGCGCAGCGGAATTTCACCGTCGCGCGCGAGAGCGATATCATGTTCGACGTCGTTCAGCGGCTGACGCATCGCGACGCTGTCATGGCGATCGTCGTCAAGGATCGAAGCCGGGCCCGGCCTTCGGATGTGGTCGGCATCATCTCCAAGGACCAGATCACCGACTCGGTCGGCGCCAGCATCAAGCCATTCAGTTGATGATAGCGCCGCACTCTTCCAGCGAAAGCAATTCGCAGGAGCCGCCGGCCATTCAGCCCGCGCCGTGCGACTTTCGCAACACATCGGTAGCCGCGCGGTCAACGGCGCCGCCGGAAATCACGACGCCATAATGTTCGCGCGCGACTTCGGGCGAGAATAGCCCGTCCAGCACATTATCGAGCACTGCCGGCGGGTCGCGAACGAACGGGTCGCCGTAGCCGCCGCCGCTTGGACCATAAGCAAGCAGCCGGTCTCCCTGTTTCGCCTTCTGATAGGGGACCTTGGATGGAAGCGACAGGCGGGCGCCGGCCTGGGTGATCATCGTCAGCTCGCCCGGATAGCCGTCGCTGCCGCCGCCAAAGCCCCATGGGCGATATTTCTGACCATCGCCTTCCACCGAAAAGCCGCCGTCGGTCAGGTAGGTGAATTCGCGCACCGAGCCGATCCCGCCGCGCCACTCGCCGGCAGCGACAACGCCTTCGCGCAACTCATAGCGGTTCACGCGAAGCGGCAAATGCGATTCGATGTCTTCGATCGGATTGTTGCGCGTGTTGGCATAGAGCGTGTCCACCGTATCCATGCCGTCGAGACCGTGGCGGCCGCCATAACTGCCTTCGAGAATTTCCATATGGACCCAGGGCTGATCCTGGGCGGCGCCGCTGAAGGCGATGACGCGCAAATTGCCGATCCCTGCGCTCACCTGGTTGGGCACCGCCTGCGCCAAGGCCTTCATGACCGTATCGGCGAGCGCATTGCCCGGGCAAAAGCGGGCGATCACCGGCGCCGGAAAGATCGGATTGGCGAGCGTGCCCTTGGGCGCAACGATGGTGATCGGGCGGGTCAGCCCGCTATTTTGCGGGATGTTGCCGTATACCACGCTGTCCAAAAGGATCGAGCGCAGCGTGAGCCACACGGCGCAATCGACCGTGCCTTCGAACGGCAGATTGATGGGCCGATCCGGCACTTGCGGCGAGGTGCCGGTGAGGTCGACGGTGAGCTCGTCGCCACTAATTCTGATGGTCACCGCTATTTTGAGATCGCGCCGCGCCGGATCCGGATCGTCCAGATAGCCGTCGATGAAGGTCTCGGCCGAATACACGCCATCCGGAATGTCGCGGATGGCCCGCCGCATCAGGCGCTCGGAATAATCCATCAGATCTTCAGAGGCGCCGTTCACCGTATCGCGCCCGTGATGGCGCACGAGATCGAGATAGCGCTGCGCCCCGATCTGGGCTGCCGCGATCTGCGCATTCATGTCGCCGACCACCAGATCCGGGATGCGGATGTTGTCGCGCATGATCTGCCAGACCGCTTCATTGCGCCGGCCTTGCTCGATCACCTTGATCGCCTTGAATTGCAGGCCCTCGGCATACGTATCGACCGCGTCGACAATGCCGCAGCTTCCGGGCGTGTGAGCGCCGATGTCGAGATGATGCGCGGTCGTCACCGAAAAGCCGATCAGCTCGCCATCGTCGAACACCGGCACGCAGAACGCGACATCGGGACCATGCGACGCGCCGCCATACGGATCGTTGTGCATGATCACGTCGCCCGGATAGAACACGTCGCCGCGCGCTTCGAAGCGTTTGCGGATGCCGCGCACATAACCGGGGATCGGTCCTGACTGCAGCGGCGTGCTCATCTTGCATTCGCACAATTGCCGCCCTTCGGCGTCGGTGAGCGCGGCACCGAAATCTTCCGACTCGCGGATGATGCTCGAATAGCTCATGCGCATGAGCTTGTGGCCCATCTCGATCGCGATGTTCTCCAGCGCGCCCTGGATGACCGCGCCGGTGATCGGGTCGACGCGCGTATTCGGCTGCTGGCGATTGGAGCGGTTCGCGTCTTGCATCCGTTCTTGCATCGTCATACCCCCGCGATGGTCAGAATGAGATTGCCCGCCGGGTCGTTGATGGCGCTGCAACCCGGCGGGACGACCGTGGTGCTGTCCTTCTGCAACACGATGGCCGGCCCCGTGAAGACTTGGCCGACGGGCAGCAGGTGCCGCCTGTAGAAGCTCGTTTCGAACGAGCGCAGCTCGCCGTCGATCCGGAAAACACACTGGCCGGTTCTGACGCGCGCCTTTTCCAAGGTCGCGCCTTCTGGCGCGGCAAGCTTGGTGATCTTCGGCATCTGCCCGACGCCGATGACGCGCACGTTGACGATTTCGATCGGATTGCTGGGGAACGCATGGCCGTATTCCCGCTCGTGCGCCTCGTGGAAACGCTTCCAAATCTCCTCGAGCTCGCGCTTGCCGATGACGCCGACCGCAAGCGGGATTTTCAGCTCGTAGCCCTGGCCCACGTAGCGCAGATCGCCGTCGCGGACGAATGACATGCTGGCCGCTTCCAGATGATCGGCGACAAATTGCCGGCGCAGCTGGTCTTCCATGGCGGTGATGTCGGCATTGAGCCGATCGAGATCGACATTGCCGCTGACCTGGAACTGGGTGCGGATGGTGTCGTATTTCAGATCCGTGGTCAGAAGTCCCATGGCCGAGGTGATGCCCGGATAGGGCGGCACGATCACCTCCCGAAAGCCAAGGATGGCGGCCACTTCGACGCCGTGCAAAGGGCCCGCGCCGCCGAACGCGACCAGCGCAAATTCGCGCGGATCGATGCCCTTTTGCACGGTACGCGAGCGGATGGCATTGGCCATGTTGCTGTTGATGACGGTGAGCACGCCTTCGGCCGCCTCGAGCTTGCTCATGCCGAGCGAATTGGCGAGCTCTTCAATCGCGCGATGGGCGGCGTCTTCATCGAGCTTCATGCTGCCGCCGAGGAAATCGTTCTTGTCGAGCCGGCCGAGCACTACATTGGCGTCGGTGACGGTCGGCTCTTTGCCGCCGCGCCCATACGCGGCCGGCCCCGGCACCGCGCCGGCGCTGCGCGGACCGACCCGAAAAGCGCCGCCTTGGTCGATATAGGCGATCGAGCCGCCGCCGGCGCCGATGGTGTGAATGTCGATCATCGGCAACAGCAGCGGGAAGCCCGCAATCGAAGTGCTGCGCGGATCGGTTTCGGCAAAACGGCCCTCGACCACGATGCCGATGTCGGCGCTGGTGCCGCCGATGTCGAAGGTCACCAGCTTGTGGCGGCCGCTCAAATCGCCGATCCAGGCGCCGCCGAGGACGCCCGCGGCAAGCCCCGACAAGAGCGTCATCACCGGCTTCTCGCTGACCATCGCCGGCGTCGCCACGCCGCCATTCGAAGCCATCACCCGCAATTCGGAGCGCAGCCCGGCGTCGCGCAGCGCGTCCTCCAAACGGCTCACGTAGCTGCGCATCTTCGGCCCGATGAATGCGCACAGACAGGCGGTGGTGAAGCGCTCGAATTCACGAAATTGCGGCGAGACCGATGCAGATGTCGTGATGAAGACGCCGGGCAGCTCGCGCTCGAGAATTTCTTTCGCCCGCTGCTCGTGCGCCGGATTGAGATAGGAGAAAAGAAAGCAGACGGCGACCGCTTCGACCCCTTCCTCTTTCAGCAGACGGGCGGCGGCAACGACGCCGCTTTCATCGAGCGGCTCCAGTTCCTCTCCGTGCGGAGGGCCGAGTCTGCCCTTCACCACTTTGCGGTGACGCCGCTTGACCAGGGGCCGGTTCTGCCACGGCAATTCCTGCATGATCGAATAGTGTTCGACGCGCTGGTGACGCGCGATGTGGATGATGTCGCGGAATCCTTCGTTGGTGAGCATGCCGGCCCGCGCGCCTTTGTGCTCCAGCACCGCATTGGTGGCGGTGGTCGTGCCGTGCAGCAGGTAGTCGATATCGCCCGGCGCAATGCCGTTGTCGCGGCAGATTTCGGCGATGCCCTGGAGGATGCCGCGCGACGGATCGTCGGGCGTCGTGGAGACCTTGTGAATGGCGACTTGATTGGCGCTCAGATCGCAAAACACGATGTCGGTAAACGTACCGCCAACATCGACACCGATCGTCTTCATGATGCTCGTTCTTTCTCCCGAAGCGAAGGCGGCGCCTGCGAAGCGGCCGCATCGTTCAAACGCGCGAGCGTCCTTGATACAGCGGCGGCGAAGACACGCAATCCGCGGCGAATGTCGGCCTCGCTGGTATTCTCGCTGACGTCGTGACTGCGCCCGTCGATGCTCGGCACGAACATCATGGCGGAAGGTATGCGCGGCGCAAAGACCATGGCGTCATGACCCGCCCCGCTCGGCATGCGGATGAAGCTTGCGCCGACATCGGCGGCGGCGGCGGCAAGGTCGTTCATCAAACTTGCGTCCATCGCGGCCGGCACGAGTTGAGCGTTCGGGGTGCTCGATACCGCGACATGGTACGACCCGTCGGCCGCACGCACGCCTGAATGGAACGCTTCTTCCATGCGCTCGATCGCGTCAGCCGAAGCATCGCGGAATTCCACCGTCAAATCGGCTTCGGCCGGCACCACGTTGCCGGCGCCGGGCCGCACCGCAACGATCCCGAAATTCCAGACCGACTCGGGGCCACCGGCTGCTCGCAGCCTTTCAGCGAGCACGATGGCAAAGTTGAACATCGCGAATGCCGCATCGCTGCGCATCGACATCGGCGTCGTGCCGGCGTGATCGGCACGGCCGCGAAAGCGCACGACGTGACGGCGCAGTCCGACGATGCTCGTCACAATACCGACATCGACGGCCTCGCCGATCAGGCGCGGCCCCTGCTCGATGTGCGCTTCGAGGTAGGCGCGATGACGCTCAGGGTCGAAGCAGGTCAATGGCCGGTCGCGCAGTTCAAGCTGCGTCAATCTATCCACCAATCGTTCGCCGGTCTTTTTTTGCACATCGCACAACGTAGCCTCGCCGACCTCGCCGCAGAAGGTTCTGCTGCCGAGACACGGAAGCCAGGTCCCCTCTTCGTCCGCGAATGAAATCACGTCGATGCCGATGGCGCCACGCGTCCCGCGTGCAGCGCGCGCGACTTCAAGGGCGTAGACGACGCCCAGAGCGCCGTCGAGCCAGCCGCCGTTGGGCACGCTGTCGCTGTGCGAGCCGACAAGAATGCTCTGCGCAGCATCCGGCGAACGCCCGTACACGTTGCCGATGCCGTCGATCACCGTTTCGAGGCCGGCAGACTGCATCTGCGCCATCAGCCAGCGGCGGGCCTCAATGTCCGCGTCGCTGAAAGCCGGGCGATTGACGCCGGTTCCGGCCTTGCCGAATTCGGCCAACGCACGCAGATCCGCAAGCACGCGATCCTCGTTGATGGCCAGCATTCGACTGCCTCGGCTACGATCGCTTGGCACGCGCCAAACACGTCACAAGAGTGAAAGACGCCAATTGCATTCCCAATAACGAATGATACTCTGAATACAAAAGTTGATGTTGCACTGTCCAGCGATTACGGGCGGGACAGACGTCACCGCGTAGGTTGAGATTGTAAACGTTTTTGGGGGAGATCGCGTCATGAGTCGTGCGACAGTTGCGGCCAGCCTCATAGCTGTTACTCAGATTTTTGCACTTGCGGCGCATGCCGAAAGTCCCGAAGCGGCGCGCGCCCGCGAGCAACTCGAGCCATACCGGCAGTTACCGAAATTTCAGGCGCCGGGAGATGCTTTCGACGCGCGCGCCTGCGTGAAGGGCAAGTCGATCCTCAGCATTCCGGCCTCGAGCGCGGTGCCGTTCATCAAGACGATCCAAGAATCCATAGAGAAACTCGCGGGCGAAGTCGGCTTTACCTACAAGCCCTGGGAGAACCAGGGCCAGGTCACCCAGTGGGTGCAGGGCTTCGACTATGCGATCAACAACAAGTTTCAGCTGATCGAATTGCTGGCGGGCGCCGATCCCCGCTTTGTCGAGCCCCAAGTCAAGGCTGCCAAGGCAGCCGGTCTCATGGTCGTGGCCGCCCATCTCACCGGCTACGAGCAGCCGATCCCCGGCGGCGCGACCGGCGTGGTGCCGATCGACTATAAGCGCGCCGGCGGGCTCCTTGCCGACTGGGCGATCTGGAAAGCCGACGGCAAGGCGAATGCCAGCGTCATGGCGGCGTTAAGGAAGAGTTCGCGAAGTGCCCGAACTGCAAAGCGAACTACATGAACGTCTCGATCCCCGAAATGGCGGTCAAGACCCAGAGCATGGCGCAGGGCGCGCTGACCGCGGATCTGAATATCGACTATATGATCCCGATCTATGACGTGCTGTCGCAATGGGTCGTGCCGGCCGTCACCATCAGCGGACGGCAAGACAAAGTGAAGACCGTCACCTTCAACGGCACGCCGTTTGCGCTGACCATGGTGCAGGACGG
>DATMQV010000173.1:0-8071 GCA_035566615.1 Xanthobacteraceae bacterium | reverse complement strand
CGCGCCCTGGAGAATATCTCCGCCATCGCCCACTACATCCGATTTCGAAACCCGGCGGCGGCGCAGCGTGTTCTGCGATTTGCGAAAGCCTGCAGGACCTCATCCTGTTTCCACAGGTCGGTAGGCTTCAGCAAACGCAAGGCGTGCGCAAATTCGTGACACCGCGTTACGCTTATCTCATCTACTACACCGTGGACGATGCCGCCGGGGAGATCATCATTCTCAGCGTGAAGCATTCTGCGCAGAAGAGAGACCACGAGGACGCCTAGCGCGCTAGGCCGCTAATGCGCGGCCACGAACGGCGGCCCGACGGTGCGTATCGTCCCCTTCGGCGTGTCGGTGCTCACATCGGCCGCGGTCGCCTGACCACTCGGAGTGGGTGCAGCGGGCGCCGCCGCTGTGCCGGTCGGAGGTTTCCCAGGCTTGGCGCCTTTCGGCACGGGAGGCGGGGCCGGCTGCGACAGCGCCTTGGCATTTTGGTCGGTGACGACGATGTCGCCGCTTTCCAGCGTCGAGGCGTCGTCGGCGCCTTTGAGCGCATCGGCCCAGCTCTGGCCCGGCTTTCGGCAGGAGCAGGCTGCGTTGAATTCCTTGCGATATTGGAAGGCGGTCGGCAGCGCGGTGTAGGCTTGGCCGGCCAGCGAGACGGCTTGGCCCATGTCCTCGCCCGGATTGCGATAGGTGTAGAGCTGTGCCTCAGTCGCCGGGCATTCGCGCTGGCAAGTGCGCTGATCGTCGGCGAACCGGCTTTGCACGGTGGAATAGGAAATCGGGAAATAATAACCGTCGCAGGAGCGTACGCAGACGGTGCGGAACGTGCCCGACGGCGCACCTTCGCCGCCCGGATTGATGATGCGGGCCGCACCACCGAACAGCGCATCGAGGAAGCCGCTCGGCCCTGCAGCGGCGGCCGCCGCGCGGTATTGCGGCCCGCAATTATTCTGCGCGAGCTCGCTGAGCAACACCCGCCGCTGACCTTCCTGATCGTAGTTGTTGCCGCTCTTGAGCCGCTCGAGATCGCTCATCGTGCGATCGAGGCTGTCGCGCAACTGCTGGATCTGCGCGTTGAGTGGCTGGCATTCCGGCGCCTGGCCGGTGAAGAGCGAGAAAAATCCGCTCTCGCAGCCGCGCCGTTTGGCGTGCGTCACGAGGCGGTCGAGATCGGCTTGCTGCTTGCCGGCGGCATCTTCGTAGCGCTTGATTTGCTCGGCGCGGGCCGGGTCGCCGCCGCCGCGATTGAGCGCGGCCATTTGGCCTTCGAGGCGCACACAGACCGGGTTGGAGGGCGGCTGCTGCTGAGGGGGCTGCTGTTCGGCCGCAGGAGGCGGCGGCGCGGCTCCCGGCTGGCCCGGAATGGGTGCTGGCGGCACGGGGGATTGGGCGGCAGCCGGGGCCGCAAACAGGCCGGCGGCAAATAGGCCAACGCTGAGCCCAAGCCAAGGTACAAGCCCAAGAGCGCGCAGGTGGCTGATCATTCCAGAGACCCGACCCTGTTCCCCAGGCGTCGCCGCCATGAAGCGATGGAATGGTGAGTAATGGTGACTAAAGTGTGAATGAAGGCCCTTGCTACAGCATGATCCGGAAAAAGGCCTGCCCCGGACTTGATCAGGGGTGGAAGCCGGTTTTCCCGAAAGTCATGCTCAAACAAAGCGCTAGAGAGGAATGGCGATCCGAAGACAAGGTCATCCCGCTCTGGGATCGAATAATCATTCAACGTCCGGCTGGTTTTCCGGACGGGCGCGGTCGAAGGCCGGCAGCGCAAGGCAGGCGGCGTCGATCGCCACGATTTTGGGGAATTTGTCGAGCGAAACCTTCAGCCGGCGGGCGTTATTGACCTGCGGCACCAGACAGATATCGGCAATCGTTACCTCGCCGCCGCAGCAATAGGGGCCCGCACCCACCAGGGCCTCGAGCGCCTCGAAGCCTTCCGTCACCCAATGATGGTACCAGGCGTCGATGGCGCTCTGCTCCTGGTGCATCTCGCGCTTGAGGTAGCGAAGCGGGCTGGTGTTGTTGAGCGGGTGGATATCGCAGGCGACGATTTCCGCAAGCGCCCGCGCCCGTGCCCGCGCAATCGGGTCCTTCGGCAACAGCGGCGGGTTGGGATGGGTCTCGTCGAGATATTCGATAATGGCGAGGGACTGGATCAGCACTTCGCCGGTCGGCGCCACCAGCACCGGCACGCGCATCTGCGGATTCACCGCGCGGAATTCCGGCCGGCGGTTGTGGCCGCCATCCTTGACCAGATGAACCGACGCCGTCTCGTAGGCGATGCCCTTGAGGTTGAGCGCGATGCGAACGCGGTAAGCGGCGGACGAACGAAAATAGGAATAGAGCTTCATGCGCGGTCCTGGAGTTACTCGTCGTTGTCTTCGAGCCCGATTTCGGTGACGAGTTCCGCCGAGCGTGCGGTCAATTGCTTGAGTGCGCGGTCGAACGCTTCGCGATCGCCCGGGGAGAGGATGTCGGTCAAGCGGCGCGCGAATTCGAGCGCGTGCGGAGCGACCTCTTCGTACATAGCGCGGCCGGCGGTGGTGAGAGACAAGAAAGCCTCGCGCATATCGTCGCGATTGGCGCGGCGCGCGACCAGGCGGCGCTTTTCCAGAAGCGCCACCGCGCGCGATACCTTGGTCTTGTGCATGTGGGTATGCGCGCCGATCGCCTTCGCGGTCATGACGCCGTGCTGCCCGAGCGTCACCACCACACGCCATTCGGGTACGCCGATGCCGTAGCGCCGGGCATAGACGCGCGACAGCGCCTGCGAGACGAGGCTCGACACGAGGTTGAGCTGGTAGGGCAGAAAATGCTCGAGCTTGAGCGGCGCTTGATCGCCGAGCTTGGGGTCGTGCGCGCCCGCTTCGGCCGTGATCTCGCCTTCCGTCGCCCGCTGACCGCTCATGTGTCGTTCCGGGGCATGGCTATTTGCGCCTGCCGATCGCGCCGGCGCCCCTTTGCTTTGCCCCGCTATCGGGCGAACATGAACGAAGTCAGGGAGCCGCGCAACGGCGCCCGCCTTGCCCGCGGGTGGCGGGTTCTTTAGAGCATGATCCCGAAAGGTGAAAACCGGTTTTTGGATAAGATCATGCTCAAATGAACAACTTGGATCGTGATCTTATTCGACCGGATTGGATCACGATCCAGTAATACGGGTGCTGTCTGCACAGCCGACCGGGAGCAAATTCCATGAGTTCTGGTTTCGCCTCGACCGCCGATCTGGCCGATAAGACCATTACCTTCGACGCGATCGGGCCGGACCTCTACGCCTTCACAGCCGAGGGCGATCCCAATTCCGGCGTCATCGTCGGCGACGACGGTGTGATGGTGGTCGATGCGCAGGCCACCCCGGTGATGGCCCAGCAGGTGATCGATCGGGTCAAGAAGGTCACCGACAAGCCGATCAAATATGTCTTGTTGACTCATTATCATGCCGTGCGTGTGCTGGGCGCTTCGGCTTATCGCGGGGCGGAAATCCTGGCGTCTGCCGGCACCCGCAGCCTGATCGCCGAGCGCGGCAAGGCCGACATGGATTCCGAGATCGGCCGCTTCCCGCGCTTGTTTCGCGCGGTCGAAAGCATTCCCGGCCTTACCTGGCCCTCGATCACGTTTCCCGATCAGATCTCGGTCTGGCTCGGCAAGCGCGAGGTGCGGATCATGCATATCGGCCGCGGCCACACCGCGGGCGATGTCGTCGCCTATGTGCCCGATGCCAACGTCGTGTTTTCCAGCGATCTCGTCGAATATCACTCGGCCTGCTATTGCGGCGACGCCCATTTCACCGACTGGCCGGCGACGCTCGATCGGCTGGCCGAATTTTCCGCAAACGCGCTCGTGCCGGGCCGGGGCGCCGCGCTGAAAAGCGCCAAGCAGGTTGCCGAAGG
Source organism: Xanthobacteraceae bacterium (assembly GCA_035566615.1). GTDB lineage: Bacteria > Pseudomonadota > Alphaproteobacteria > Rhizobiales > Xanthobacteraceae > BOG-931. The sequence goes on along the minus strand of DATMQV010000173.1, from coordinate 4,193 downwards.
CATCGCGCTGACCGAGGATTTCCTCACCACGCTCTATGACAGTGTCGGCGATAGCGCCGGCAAGGGCCGCACGCTCAAGGAGGCCTATGACGAGGCGCGCCGCGTCATGGATCCGAAATTTGCAAGCTTCGCCATCTACGAGCATTGCATGCCGTTCAACGTGTCGCGCGCCTACGATGAGGCCAAAGGCATCGAGCATCCGGTGATCTGGACCGCGGAGCGCGACCGCGCCATGTGGGCGGCTTTGCGCGGATGACGTTTTATCGTCATTGCGGGAGGCGAAGAAGCTCGTAGGGTGGGCTTGCGCGAGCCCCGGTGGACAAAATCAAAGACGCGCAATCCCCACGCGGTGACGTAGGAGAAATGATTTGCCCACCCTACAGAACTGAGCAACAACCAATGACCAACATCCGCAAATCGGTTTATCGCTACGACTATCGCCGCTCGGCGGATCAGGATGCGGCCGCGGTCGTGAGGCGGCCGGTCGTCGTTATCGGCGCCGGCCCGGTCGGCCTTGCGGCCGCGATTGATCTCGCGCAGCGCGGCGTGCCGGTCGTGCTGATCGACGACGCGGATCGGATCGGCGAAGGCTCGCGCGGCATCTGCTGGTCGAAGCGCACGCTCGAAATCCTCGACCGGCTCGGCGTCGGCGAGCGGCTTGTGGCGCAAGGCGTCACCTGGAAGCTCGGCAAGGTCTTTGTCGGCGACGAATTGCTCTATTCGTTCGATTTACTGCCGGAGGAGGGGCACAAGATGCCCGCCTTCATCAATCTGCAGCAATTCTATCTGGAAAAGGCGCTGGTCGATCGCGCCCTCGAGCTGAAAAATCTCGATCTGCGCTGGAAGAACCGGCTCGTCGGCCTCGATCGCCTCAATGACGGCGCGCGCCTGACCATCGACACGCCGGACGGGCCTTACCGGCTCGACGCCGATTGGCTCATTGCCGCCGACGGTGCGCGCTCGACGGCGCGGCGGCTGCTGGGCCTCGACTTCGCCGGTGTCACCTTCGAGGACAAATTCCTCATCGCCGACGTGCACATGGCGGCCGAATTCCCGACCGAGCGCCGCTTCTGGTTCGCGCCGACTTTTCATTCCGGCCAATCGGCCTTGATGCATCGCCAGCCGGACGACATCTGGCGCATCGATCTGCAGCTTGGTCCCGACGCCGATCCGGTCGCCGAGCAGGCGCCGGAACGCGTGCGTGCGCGGCTCGACAAGGTGCTGAAAGATCATCCCTACGAACTCGAATGGGTCTCGGTCTACACTTTCAACTGCCGCCGGCTCGACCGCTTCGTGCATGGCCGCGTCATCTTCATCGGCGACGCCGCGCATCAGGTCTCGCCGTTCGGCGCGCGCGGCGCCAATTCCGGCATTCAGGATGCGGAGAATCTGGCCTGGAAGCTTGCCGCTGTGCTCAAGGGGCAGGGCGGCAACGCTCTGATCGAGAGTTACGACGTCGAACGCAACCAGGCCGCCGACGAGAACATCGGCCACTCGACCCGCTCGACCGATTTCATGTCGCCGCATTCGGCCGCCGAACGGCGGTTGCGCGACGCGGTGCTGTCGCTCGCGGAGCACGCAGAGTTTGCGCGCCGGATGGTCAATTCCGGCCGGCTGTCGGTGCCGGCGGTTTACGACACGCCGCTCTCGACGCCCGACACCGCGCCGTTTGCCGGCACGGCCAAGGTCGGCGCGCCGCTGCCCGACGCACCACTCCTCCGCGGCGACGGCACGGCGACGCATCTTCTGGAAAATCTGCGCGGCGAATTCGAAATCATCCATGTGAAGAACGGCGACGCGACGAATGGCCAAAGGCCCGGCGCGGTCGATGGCATTGCACTCACCGTGATCGGCGAGGATTTGTTGGACGACGAGGGCAAGTTTACGCAACGCTTCGATGCCACGCCCGGTGCGACCTATCTGGTACGTCCCGACCAGCACCTGTCCGCGCGCTGGCGAAGCTTCGATGCGGCGGCGCTGGTGCTTGCGGGCGAGCGCGCGCTGCAGAGGTAGGCGATGAGTAGACTGAACACGGCTTCGCAATTCGCCGATCCGGATTCCGCCTATCGCGCGCTGGTCGAGGCGCGGCGGAGTCTGTCGGAAGCCGCCGCCGCCGAGCTCGACACCAAGCTCGTGCTCATCCTCGCCAACCATATCGGCGATCTCGGCGTGCTGCGCGAAGCCATCGCGCTGGCGAAGGGGAAATAAGAAGTCTCGGCCGCTCGTCCCCGCGAAAGCGGGACCCAGACTGCAATGAGCGGATGCCCGCGAAAAAATTAGAACGCCGATCATTCAAACTGAACGATGGCGCTCTAATTCATCCCACATCGTCACGCCCGGCAACCGGTCGGGCGCGACGAATTCCGAAAACTCTCTCAGTCGCGCGTGTCCTTATCGGAAAATCGGCCTCCACTTTTCCGGGACATGCGCTAGCGCGAGCACTCGATGGCGACGAAGTCGTCGCAATGCCCGCCGCGGCAGGCGCCGGGACCGCTCGTTGGGATCGCGCCGGTAATGTCGTCGCGATCGACCTTGCGGTAGGACAAAGCCTGCCCGTATTCGTGTGAGCGGCAATAGGAATTCGCAGCAGCCTCGCCGCAGGGCGCACCTGACGCGAGGCAACGATCGACGCCATAGCCGTCGCGGTTGTTGGCGACGATGAAAATCCGCTTTTCCGCATGTGCGGCGCCGGTGCCCAGCAAAAGGGCGGCACCAAGAGCGGCCGCAATCATGAATCGCATGGATCCCCCAAGCCGGAGCGAAGCCCCGGAGACTGCGTCGCAATGAACATTAAAAATAGGGCGGTCAAGTTAAGACTGCGTTAACTTACCGGACCGGCGAGCGATTGCAGGGCAGTGTGGTTGATTCGAGGCAGGGCGGCAAAAGCGGAGGGCCCACACTCCCTAAAACACGCCGCGTGCGGTGGCACATTTCGGCAAAAAGGCGTGAAGCCATGCGGAATAGCGCCATTGTGCTATTATTCGACGCCAACTTGGCTGCAGGCGATGGATAGAAAGTCAGGCTTGATTACGGAATCGACACTGACCTGTCCGAGGTGTGGACATCGGGCGATGGAAACGATGCCGACGGACGCGTGCCAATTCTTCTATGACTGCAAAGGATGTGGAGAGCGCTTAAAACCTCTGCCGGGCGACTGTTGCGTATTCTGTTCGTACAGCTCTGCGCCGTGCCCGCCCATCCAAGCTGACGCCGGCTGTTGTTCGTAACATTTCGAATCTCACAAGGCCACAAACACAACCCATTGAAAGCCGCCGGCAGCAGACCAGCACCGACACATCACCACAGCCGAGCCAAACCCTTGACGTCATGGCCTTCCTCGACCATTGTGCGCGCCATGTTCGGCCCGACCACCATCTGCGGCATGATTTGCCGGGAGATTATTCGCTAGCGGCAAACGCTGGCTGCGGCCGTCTTTTCTCCTCTTCGAGATTTTGGACACGCCCGGCCAGCAGGCCGATGGCGCGTAAACGCGCGACTGTGACACGACGATGGAACTGAAACTCTACGATACGCTGACGCGCGAGAAGCGGGTGTTTCGCCCGCTCGATCCGGCGCATGTGCGCATGTATGTGTGCGGGCCGACGGTCTACGACTATGCCCATATCGGCAATGCGCGCCCGGTGATCGTCTTCGACGTGCTGTTCCGCCTGCTGCGCCATCTCTACGGCGCCGACCACGTCACCTACGTGCGCAACATCACCGACGTCGACGACAAGATCAACGCGCGCGCCGCCGAGGAATATCCCGAGCTGCCGCTCAACGAGGCGATCCGCAAGGTCACGGAAAAAACCGACAAGCAATTCCACGAGGACGTCGCTGCGCTCGGCTGCCTGCCGCCGACGGTCGAGCCGCGCGCCACCGAGCATGTCGCCGAGATGCGCACGATGATCGAGCGCCTGACCAAATCCGGCAACGCTTATGTCGCCGACGATCATGTGCTGTTCAGCGTGCCGTCGATGCCCGACTACGGGCGGCTGTCGAAGCGGCCGCTGGACGAGATGATCGCCGGCGCCCGCGTGGAGGTCGCGCCCTATAAGCGCGATCCGCAGGATTTCGTGTTGTGGAAGCCGTCAAAGCCCGGCGAGCCGGCCTGGCCGTCGCCGGCCGGTATCAAGACTCCGGGCCGTCCCGGCTGGCACATCGAATGCTCGGCCATGTCGTGGAAATATCTC
>DATMQV010000172.1:0-4286 GCA_035566615.1 Xanthobacteraceae bacterium | reverse complement strand
GGCACGCTGATCGGGCCGATGATCGCCGCGGTCGCGCTCGGCTCATTGAAGCTCGAGCTCGGTCACCAGACCACGGTCGATAATTCGTTGGTCCTGGGCGCGATCCTCATCCTGGTCGTGCTCTTGATCCCGCGCGGCTTTGCGCCGAGCTTCGTTGCCTGGCGCCGGCGCTTTGCGCAATCGCAAGTCCATCGCCGGCTGGCGCGCGGCACGCGCCGCCGCCGCATCGCGCTGCAGGAAGCCAAACAGTGAGCGAGCCGGTCGTCGAGACCCAGGAACTGGCGGTGCGCTTTGGCGGCGTGCTCGCGGTCGATCACGTCAATTTCGTGCTGCGCGAACGCGAGTTGCGTTGCCTCATCGGCCCGAACGGGGCGGGCAAGAGCACGTTTTTCAAATCCATCACCGGCCAAATCCGCGGCGCCAATGCCAGCGGCCGAGTGCTGATCCGCGGCCAGGAAACTACCGGCTGGTCGACGCACAATATCGTGCGGCTCGGCATCGGCATCAAAACGCAGGTGCCATCGGTGATGAACGGGCTCACCGTCGCCGAAAATCTATGGCTTTCCGCGCGCCGGACCGCAGGGCATGATGGTGCCGATGCCGTCGTCGAAGAGATCTTGAGTGAGCTCGAACTGGGCGGAATCGCACGCCGGCTGGTCGGCGAACTCGCCCATGGGCAGCGGCAGCTTGTTGAGATCGGCACCGTGCTCGCCAACAAGCCGTGGCTCGTTCTGCTCGATGAGCCCGCCGCCGGCCTCACCAACGTGGAGACCGAGCGATTGATCGCCATCATCAAGCGCATCAATCAGACGGCAACGCTGATCGTGGTCGATCACGATATGCACTTTGTGCGGACGCTCGACTCATTGATCACGGTTTTTCATCAAGGCGCGATACTGCTTGAAGGGCACGCCGAAAAAGTACTCACCGATCCGAGTGTGCGGGAAGTCTATCTGGGGAACCGCGCATGAGTATTGGCGAAGCTGGCGAGCCGGAGATGGACGAGAATTCGGCCGAAGGTGTCGCCGAGCCGAACGGTCTCGTCCTCGACGTCGTCGATCTGCAAGCCGGCTATGGCGAACTGCCGGTGTTGCATGGCGTCTCGCTGCAGCTCTGGGAAGGCGAAGCGATTGGAATCGTCGGCCACAATGGCATGGGCAAAACCACGCTCATGAAGGCCATTATGGGCTTGTTGCCGGCCCGCGGCGGCAAGATCGTGGTCGACGGAGTGGACGTGACCGGCTGGGCGGCGCATGAGCGCAGCCGTCTCGGCATCGCCTACGTGCCGCAGGGCCGCGGCATCCTTCCGGGCCTCAGTGCCCACGAAAATCTTCGCCTGGCGTGGACGCCGGATTCCGGTGAGACCGAGGAGCGTGCGATCGAGAGGGTGCTCGCGATCTTTCCGCGGCTGACCCGGCTTTTGGAGCGCAGAGGCGGCGCGCTGTCCGGCGGCGAGCAGCAGATTCTGGCGCTGGCGCGGGCGCTCGTGCCGCTGCCGTGGCTTCTTCTGCTCGACGAGCCGTCGGAAGGAATCCAGCCGTCAATCGTCCAGGAGATCGGCGAGCTATTGGCAAGCCTGCGCGAGAAACATCGTCTGTCGATGCTGATCGTCGAGCAGAATCTCGAGCTCGTGCTCGATGTCGCAAGCCGCATCGTACTGGTCGAGCGTGGCCGCATCACCCGCGAACTCGACGTCGGCGCCGTGCAAGGCGGCGCGATTGCCGAACTGCTCGGTCTCGGTGGCGCGCGCAGCACCTACGCAGGTACCGGCGGCGGCGCCGCGCGGCCTCGTCCACAGTTGACGGTCGTATCTTCGGCGAACGGCTCTGCGCGCGCGCCGGCCAATGGCGGCGCGGCTGCGTCAGCCGCCGCCGGTCGCCCATCCTCCGTCTCTTCAAGTTCCGCCCGCAATGGGCGATCGCGAATTGCGGCGCAGGCCATGCCGGCAGCCGCCACACCATTAGGGGGTCCCATGTCGACCGTCAGACGGCCAACGCTCGAACAGATGCACGACATTGTCGAGTCGCTGCATCTGAGCATGTCGCAAGGCGAAGTGGCCGAATACATGGACGTGCTGGAAGGCACGTTCCAAGCCTACGACCGCGTCAATCAGCTGCCCGACTATTTGCCGCCGGTACGCTATCCACGCACGCCCGGCTTTCGCCCGGGTGCCAACGAGAATCCGCTCAATGCCTGGGCGGTGAAGACGGAAGTGCGCGGCGCCGCGCACGGTCCGCTGTCCGGCAAGCGCGTCGTGCTCAAGGACAATATTTGTCTTGCCGGCGTGCCGATGATGAACGGTGCCTCCACGCTCGAAGGCTATGTGCCGGATATCGACGCCACGGTCGTGACCCGCATTCTCGATGCCGGCGGCACCATCGTCGGCAAGGCGCATTGCGAGTATTTTTGTTTATCCGGCGGCAGCCACACCTCGGCGCTCGGGCCGGTGCACAATCCGTACAAGCACGGCTACTCGGCCGGCGGCTCGTCGTCGGGCTGCGGCGCGCTGGTCGGCGCGGGTGAAATCGAAATGGCGATCGGCGGCGATCAGGGCGGTTCCATCCGCATGCCGGCGTCATATTCCGGCTGCTACGGCATGAAGGCGACGCACGGTCTCGTACCGTATACCGGCGTCATGCCGATCGAGGCGACCATCGATCATGCCGGTCCGATGACAGCGACGGTCGCCGACAACGCGCTGCTCCTGGAAGTGATTGCCGGCGCTGACGGGCTTGATCCGCGCCAGTACGACGTGCAAGTCGAGAAATACAGCTATTATACGACCGGCATCGGCCGCGGTGTCTCCGGCATGCGCATCGGCCTGGTGACGGAGGGATTCGGCTGGCCGGCCAGCGAGCCGGATGTCGACGCGAAGGTGCGTGCGGCGGCGGAACGTTTGCGCGGCGCCGGCGCCATCATCGAGCCGGTTTCCATTCCCATGCACCTTGACGGCGGCGCCATTTGGACACCGATCGCGCTCGAAGGGCTCGTCGCGCAAATGATGCACGGCAATGGCATGGGCTTTAACTGGAAGGGCCTCTACACCACGAGCCTGCTAGATGCCCATGCGAACTGGCGCGCGCGCGCCGACGAGCTTTCGCGCACGTTGAAAATCTCGATGCTGGCCGGCGAGTACTTCATCAAGCATCACCGTGGCCACTTCTATGCCAAGGCGCAGAATCTCGGCCGACTGCTGCGCAAGACCTACGACGAAGCTTTGACGCGCTACGATCTGTTGATGATGCCGACGCTGCCGATGAAGGCGACGCCGCTGCCTCCCAACAATGCGCCGCTTGCGCTGTGGTGCCAGCGCGGCTTTGAGATGCTACCGAACACCTGCCCGTTCGATGTGACCGGACATCCGGCGATGAATATCCCGTGCGGCATGAGCGACGGCCTGCCGATCGGCATGATGCTGGTCGGCAAGCACTACGCCGAGACCACGATCTATCGCGCGGCGCACGCCTTCGAGCAACTCGGGGATTGGCGGAATTTCTGATCGGCAATCAGTCTGCAACATCGACGGCTGCGCCCAGTGAGCATCCATAACCCGTTCAGCTCGGATTTCCTGCGCAGCCGCGGCGACGATCACTTGCGGCCGCAAGGGCCGTTGTCCTACGTCGCCGGCACGAGCGACGATCCGCTCAAATACATGACCATTTCGCAATTGCTGGATAGGGCTTGCGCCAGGCACGGCGGGCGCCCCGCCGCAATCTTCGCCGAGAATAAGCTGTCGCTGTCTTGGTATGATTTGCGCGATCGCTCGAACGATGTCGCGGCGAGCCTGCTGGCGCTCGGTATCGGGCGTGGCGACCGCGTCGGCATCTGGGCCCCCAATCGCGCCGAGTGGCTGTTCACCCAATTCGGCGCCGCGCGCATCGGCGCCATTCTGGTCAACATCAATCCAGCGTATCGCTCATCCGAGCTCGAATACGCGCTCAACAAGGTTGGCTGCAAAGCGCTGATCATGGCGCGCCGGCATCGCTCGAGCGACTATGTCGAGATGCTGCGCGCGGTGGCGCCGGAGATCGATCGCGAAGCAAGTTCTCTGCAAGCGGCGAAGCTGCCGCAGCTCAAACACGTCGTAGTGCTCGACGACGGACCGCATCCCCGCGGCACGCGCTTGTTCTCGCAATTGCTGTCGTTGGCCGGTCCGGGCCACCGCGGCCGCTTGGACGGGCTTTCCGCCGCACTCGATCCGGACGACGCCATCAATATCCAATTCACCAGCGGCACGACCGGATCGCCCAAAGGGGCGACGCTCACCCATTTCAACATCGTCAACA
>DATMQV010000171.1:0-7184 GCA_035566615.1 Xanthobacteraceae bacterium | reverse complement strand
CCGGTGGTGCGGCGCCTGCGGGCTGGTGGCGCGGTGATCGTCGCCAAGACCAACATGACCGAATTCGCGCTCGGCGCCATCGGCGCCAATCCGCATTTCGGCACGCCGGCCAACCCGCGCGACCGCACACGCGTGCCCGGTGGTTCGTCCTCGGGCGCCGCGGTCACGGTCGGCGACCGCATGGCCGAGATCGCCATCGGCAGCGACACCGGCGGCTCGGTGCGCATTCCGGCGGCGCTGTGCGGCATTGTCGGCTTCAAGCCGAGCCGCCAGCGCGTGCCGACCGCGGGTGCGTTTCCCTTGAGCACCACGCTCGACTCGATCGGGCCGTTGGCGAACAGCGTTGCCGATTGCGCCAAGGCTGACGCGGTGATGGCCGGCGAGGATTTCGCGCCGCTGGAGCCTTTACCGCTCGCCGGCCTGCGCTTCGGCATCGCGCAAGGCTTTCCGCTGGAGAATCTGGAAGAGACGGTCGCGGCTGCCTTCGATGCGGCCACCGAGCGATTGGCAAAAGCCGGCGTGCGACTCACCCGCGAGCCGATGCCGCTGTTCGACGAAATGCGGCAGGTGAACGCCTATGGGGGCGTCGTGCAGCCGGAGGCGTATGCGATCCATCAGGACCGGGTGAAACGGCGCGCGGCCGATATCGATCCGAACATTCGCGTGCGGCTCGAACGCGGCGGCGCAGTGTCGGCAACGGACTATATCAATATGCTCTATGCGCGCGAGCGGCTGGTGCGCGCGATGGACCGGCGGCTGTTCGGCCTCGACGCGGTGATCATGCCGACCGCCGGCATTGTCGCCCCGAAGATCGCCGACGTGGCCGACCCTGAAATCTTCGCCAAGAGCAACATGATGCTGTTGCGCAATACGTCGGTCGGCAATTTCTTCGATCTCTGCGGCATCTCGCTGCCGCTGCCGGCGAAGCTGCCGGTCGGGCTGATGCTGCTTTCGCGCAACGGGGCGGACCAGATGCTGCTGCGCATCGCCGGCGCCGTCGAGGCGCTGTTCGCCGGCGCGTAGCGCCGCGAAAAGAATATCGTTACTTCGTCATGGCCGGACTTGATCAGCATAAAGCCGGGCATGACGAATTTAATGCCGGCTTGGGTGCCAGAACGGCAACGGCCTTTCAGAACGGGTGCCGCAAGCGGTCCATGATCACGGACAAAGCCGCGACCCGCTCGCTCAATGGCGCAAGCGGAAAGGAGTGGCGCAGCCGCCTGAGCACATCGGTAGTCGACGCCGCTTCGCTATCGGCAAACGCGGCGGCCATGGCGCGCGCCGCGTCCGCTTCGGGCCGCCCGCTCAGCGTTGCCGGCACCATGGTAACCTCGCCGAACGGATTGGGCGGTTGGATGCGAAGGGTGACGCGGCGGGCGGGCATGATGAGCTCCGGATGCGAACGGGTCCCCTTTTCAACCCGCCACTTTCGCCAAAGTTCCATTTTCATTGTTGTCGGCGCCAGCGGACGCGCTTAGACCGTGCTCCAATTCAATCGAATCGGATCACGGCCTAAATTGTTCGTTTGAGCATGATCTCGACCGAAAACCGGTTTCCACTTCTCGGGATCATGCTCTAGTTATCGGCCCGCTGCCGCTGGCGGTGGCCATGGTCGTTCACACCGAGATTTTCTGGAGCTCCCCGTCATGAAACTTTATTACTGGCCCGGCGCCTGTTCGCTCTCGCCCCACATCGTTTCCCGCGAAGCCGGCATCGATCTGCAACTGGCGCAGCTCGACCGCGCCGAGCGCAAGACCGCCGACGGCACGGTGCTTTCGAGCGTCAATCCGAAGAACCAGGTGCCGGTCCTCGAAATGGACGATGGGCAGAAGCTGACCGAAGGTCCGGTGATCGTGCAATATCTGGCTGATCTGAAGCCCGCCTCCGGGCTCGTTCCGCCGCCCGGCTCGGTCGAGCGCTACCGCGTCCAGGAATGGCTCAACTTCATCAGCTCGGAGCTGCACAAGACCTTTTCGCCGCTGTTCCGCCCGACCACGCCGGACGACTTCAAGGCAGCCTTGCGTGACATGCTCGCGCAGCGGTTCGATTGGATCGACAAGGAGCTTGCCGGCAAGCCGTATCTGATGGGCGACAAATTCACCGCGGCGGATGCTTATCTGTTCACGGTGGTGCGCTGGTCGCCGCGCGTCGGCATCGATCTCAGCAAGTGGAAGAACATCACCGCCTATCTCGACCGCGTCGCTGCGCGTCCGAAAGTGCAGGAAGCCATGAAGGCGGAAGGCTTGTTGCAGTAGGCGCTTCGGCGAGACTGAGGCACGGGCCTCTGGCGGATTACCCGACCGCGAGCGACTCGAGGGTCGGGCTCTGCTCCTTGAGCTGCAGGCGATACAACGAGGCGTAGCGGCCACCTTTGCGCAACAGCTCGTCGTGGCGGCCGGATTCCACGACCTGGCCGGCTTCCACCACCAGGATGTTGTCGGCATGCATGATGGTGGAAAGCCGGTGCGCGATCACCAGCGTGGTGCGCCCCTTGCGCAGTTCCGCCAGCGCTTCCTGCACGTGCCGCTCGGATTCCGAGTCGAGCGCCGCGGTCGGCTCGTCGAGCAGAATGATCGGCGCGTTCTTGATCAGCGCGCGCGCGATGGCGATGCGCTGGCGCTGGCCGCCGGAAAGCTGCAGGCCGTGCTCGCCGACGGGCGTGTCGTAGCCGAGCGGGTAGCTGGCGATGAAATCGTGCGCGTGCGCGGCCTTGGCGGCGGCGACGATCTCGGCTTCGCTGGCGCCAAGGCGGCCGAGCGCAATATTGTCGCGGATGCTGCCGCGAAAAAGCTGGACGACCTGCCCGACATAGGCGATCTGCTGACGGAGCGAGTTGCGCGACACCGTTGCGATGTCCTGCTCGTCGATCAGGATCCGGCCGCTATCGACCGTATAGAAGCGCAGAATCAGATCGAGCACGGTCGACTTGCCGCCGCCCGATTCACCGACCAGCGCGGTGAGCTTGCCGGGCTGCGCAACGAAGCTCATGCCGCGCAGTACCGGCGTGTTGGCGCGGTAGGCGAAGCGCACGTCGGCAAATTCGAGGCGCGCGTTCGCAAGCTTGAGCGGCGGACGGTCGCTATCCTTGGATTCGCCGGGCGGACTGTCGATGATCTCGTAGAGCACGCGGACGCCGACGAGTCCGTTATTGAGATCCATGTTGAGCCGCGCGAGCCTCTTGGCCGGCTCGTAGGCGAGCAGAAAGGCCGCCAGAAACGACACGAATTGTCCGGGCGTCGCGCCGGTCGCGATGCCGCGATAGCCGCCATAGATCATGGTCAGCGCCACGGCAAAGCCGCCGAGCGTCTCCATCAGCGGGCCAGAGCGATTGGAGACGCGCGCCATCTTGTTGGAGTCGCGCTCGACCGCAGCGACGCTGTCGTCGAGCCGGCGCTGCATTTCGTCCTCGAGCGAAAACGCCTTGACCATGCGCAGGCCTTGCAGCGCTTCCTGCATGGTCTCGATGATGCGCGTGCCGCTGGTGAACTGCAGGCGCGCGATGTTGCGCACGCGCCGCACCAGTTTGCGCAGAAAGAAAATCGCCGGCGGCGCTACAATCAAGCTGCCAAGCGACATGATCGGATCCTGCGTCACCATCACGATAATGAGCCCGATCAGCGACATCAGATCGCGGCCGACGGCGGTGATGAGAAGGTTGAGCACCGATGACACCGCGTTGGCGCCCGTGGTCATCCGCGCGATGAATTCCGACGAATGCCGGTCGGCGAAGAAGCTCATATTCTCGTGCAGCAGCTTGTCGAACATGCGCCGCTGATTGTCGGCGACGATGCGATTGCCGATGCGCGAGAGCATCACGGTGCTGAAATAGGTTGCGAGTCCCCTGGCCCCGAAGATGAAAATCACCAGGACGCCGATGACGACGATGCCGTGGAAATTGCGATTGACCCAGGCCTCGTTGGTCATCGTGCCGATGAGATAAGCGCTGAGCGCGGCGCCCGCGGCGGCGATCGCCATCATCGCAGCGGCGACGGCATAACGCCGCCAGTGCACCAGCGCTTCGTCGACCAACAAGCGGCGCAACAGCGCGAAGGTCGGATAAGCGTTGGGGTTCCCGGCCGGCGAAACGTTCATGACGCAGTCCGTTCCGTTCCTTCAGCCGCGGAGCGGCGCGCGGTCCACATGCGCCAAGTCCCCATGCATCAAGTCCCCAAGCGCCAAGTCGTCAAGCGCCAAGTCCCCAAGCGCGTTCCATGCCCGGCTGAGGCGGAATTTTCAAGTTGTTTCTGCCGCCTAGTCTAGCTACGTCCGGAACTTGTTGCCGCGCGTCGATTGGCGCCCTGCGGCTCGCTTCCTCTGCGCTTGATCAGTGCCTGTTCCCAGGCAAGCGCATGCTCGACGATGATCGAAAGATCATCGAAGCGTGGCTGCCAGCGCAACGCTGCGCGCGCGCGTTGCGAGTCGGCCACAATCTGCGCAGGATCGCCTTCGCGCCGCGGCGCGATCTCGACCTTGAAATCGACGCCGGACACACGCTTTACCGTCTCGACCACGTCCAGCACCGAAAAGCCGTGACCGTAGCCGCAATTGAGCGTCAGCGATGGTTGGCCCGCACGCAGATGGCGGAGCGCATCGGAATGCGCGCGCGCGAGGTCGCTCACGTGAATATAGTCGCGAACGCACGAGCCGTCGGGCGTCGGATAATCGTCGCCGAAGACGTCGAGCTTTGCGCGCAAGCCGAGGGCGGTTTCGACGGCGACCTTTATCAGATGCGTGGCCGCCCTGGTCGCTTGCCCGGTACGGCGAAGCGGATCGGCGCCCGCCACGTTGAAGTAGCGCAGGATGACGTGACTGAGTCCATGCGCGTGCCCGGCGTCGCGCAGCATGACTTCGCTCATCAGCTTCGACGAGCCGTACGGCGAGATCGGTTGCAGGGGCGCATTTTCCGTCACGGGAATTTCCGCCGGATTGCCATAGACCGCCGCGGTCGAGGAAAAAATGAAATTGCGCACGCCGGCCTGCACCGCGCATTCGATCAGCGCGCGCGTATTGACCGTGTTGTTGCGATAATAGCCGAGCGGATCGCGCACCGAATCCGGAACCACGATCGAGGCGGCGAAATGAATGATCGCGTCGACAGCTTCGTCGCGCAGAAGCCGGCCGACAAGTTCCTGATCGCCGCTGTCGCCGACCACGAGCGGTACGCCCGGCGGAATCGCCCAGTCATGGCCGGTGGAAAGGTTGTCGAGCACGACGACGCGCTCGCCGGTCTCGGCGAGTTCGAGCACCATGTGACTGCCGATATAGCCCGCTCCGCCGGTGACCAGCACTGTCATGTGTTGAGCTCAGCTCCTGAATGCGCGGCTATACGCCGATTTGATGAACATGCAGTTAGAGCATGATCCGGAAAAGTGGGGCCCGGTTTTCCGAATAAATCATGCTCCACCAAAGAAACGAGAACGCAATCGCTTCAGCACGCGGTTGTGTTCTAGGCTAACACCTCCGGCCGCGCCGCCGCCTTGGCGAGCGCTTCGCGCGCCGCGGTCAGAACCTGATCGGGCCCGATGTCGCGCATGCAGCGATGATGTGCGAGCCGGCAGACCGGCTTGTGGCAGGGCCGGCAGGGCAGCTCGCTTGTGGCTTCGATCACGGCGGCCAGCGGATTGAGCGGCGCCCAATGCCATGGACTGGTGGGGCCGAAAATTCCGATCGAAGGCGTGCCGGTAGCAGCCGCCACATGCAGGAGCCCGGAATCGTTCGAGACCGCAACCGAGGCGGCGGCGAGCGCGATGGTGGCATCGCGCAGATCCGTGCCGGTGAGGTCGAGCGCGCCGCCCTCGGCGGCGATTTCGGTCGCGATGGATTTCTCGCCCGGGCCGCCCAGAACCCAGACCGCGGCGCCCTCGGCCTTGAGGCTGCGGGCGAGCCCGCTAAAGCCGCTGATCGTCCAACGTTTCGAGGAACCGACAGCGCCGGGGGCGAGCGCCACGATCGGGCGGTCATCGGTCAGGCCGCGCCGGATCCGCCAAGCCGCAATCTCGGTCGAGGGAACGGTGAGGTCCGGCAACGGCCAGTCGGGCGGCTGCGCGGCGCCGCGCGGCAAAGCCAGCATGGCGCAACGATCGACCATGCGCGGCAGCCTCTTCTCCCCGAACCGCACATCGTTGAGCAGAATGAAGCGCACTTCGCCGGCAAAGCCCACGCGCTCCGGAATGCCGGCCAGGAACGGCGCCAGCGCCGCCTTCCAGGTGCGCGGCATGGTCAGCGCCGTGCCGTAGCCTTCCTGCTTGAGACGGCGGGCAAGAGCGGTTTGCTGGGACAGCGCCAACCGGCTGCGCGGCAGGTCGGCGACAATCACCTGCCGGACGCCGGGCATGTAGTCGGCAAGAGGCGCGCAGAGCGATGTCGCCAAGAGATCGACCGGCCGATCGGGGAAGCGCTCGCGCAGCACCTTCACTACCGAGTGGCAGCGGACAAAGTCGCCGATCCACATATACGGCACGATCAGGATCGGACGCCTGTCCTTCGCGCTTTCGAGCGCCGCGCCGCTCTCGGGTCGCAACTGCTGCGAATCGATGTTCATCATAAATATGAATTTTGATTCATTTATTACCCTTCACGGGCGGGCTTAGCTTGGCGGGACCGGCCTGTCCAGTGCCGCCGAGGGGAACCTCGAAACCCGGGCCGAAGTGTTGCACCCCGCAGGAGTCTGGGGCAAAGGGGGAGACGGACGGGGTCAACCTCAAGCGGTGATACGGCGTCGATGTTGTTGGTCACCGGCGGGGCCGGCTTCATTGGCTCGAATGTGGTTGCGAGCCTGAACGAGGCCGGGCGCACCGACATCGCAGTCAACGATATTCTCAGCACGGGGCAAAAGTGGCGCAATCTGGTCGGACGCCGCCTCGCCGAATGCGAGCCGGCGGGCGATCTGGTGCGCGCAGGAACCCGAAGATCGTCGCAGAAAGGCGATCTATTTCTTCTCCCAGGCGGCGAAGACTTCGGCAAAGGCGCGGTCCCCTGGCGGACCCTTCTCCAGTGCCAGAAGAGCGCGGCTGCCATTGGTGTAGACGACTGGAATGTCCAGCCACTGTTGTTCCTTGAGCAATCGGACATTGCGCTGCACGTCGGCATCGATAGCAGAAAGTTCGATCGTAAAAACACCTTTCATTGCCTTGACGGCTGACTTGGCCAGCGGACTACCACGTACCTCCTCGGATTGTTTCATC
>DATMQV010000170.1:0-3117 GCA_035566615.1 Xanthobacteraceae bacterium | reverse complement strand
CCCGGGCATTCGCGTGCGCGTCAAGCCGCGCGACGACCTGCAGTTTCAGGCCGCGGTGTTCAGCGGCGATCCCAGCGGCGGCAACGGCTCGAATCAGCCGGTACCGCTTCCGACCGGAACAGTGTTCAGCTTCAGCGGCGGCGCCTTTTTCATCGCCGAAGCGAGCTACCTTCCCAATCAGGGCAAAGACGCCCGCGGGCTTCCCGGCGCCTACCGCGTCGGCGCGTGGTATCACACCAGTGCGCGTTTCGCCGATCAGCGCTTCGACGATACCGGTCTCTCGCTGGCAAATCCGCAATCGACCGGCGTTCCGATGGAGCATGCCGGCGACGGCGGCGTCTATGGCGTGATCGATCAGATGCTCTATCGCGTGCCCGGCACCGCCGACCAAGGCCTTTCTGGATTTGTGCGCGCGGGCGGCGTCCCCCAGGATCGCAACCTGATCAACTTCTATGCCGATGGCGGCCTGCTCTATAAAGGCCTCGTGCCGCACCGTCCGGACGACAAGATCGGTATCGCCACCGCATTCTCGCGCGTCGGCGACAATGCGCGCGGGCTTGATGCCGATATCGGACTTTTTTCGGGGAACACCTTCTTTCCGGTGCAGAGCAGCGAAGCGGTGATCGAGCTCATGTATCAAGCGCAACTCAAACCGTGGTGGATGCTGCAACCGGATCTGCAATACGTCATCAATCCCGGCGGGGGCGTGCTCAACTCCGATGGCAGCCTCAGAAGGAACGCGTTGGTCATCGGCGTTCGCTCATTTATCAGTTTCTGAACGAACCGCGCCGCGTGGCGCGCGACTGCCGCGCCTATTCGGGGAGGATGACTTCCGCAGCTTCCATCACATAGCGCGCATGGCGGAAGTCGCGAATGATGCCAATGCGGTCCGTCGTCCAGTGCAGCAGGATGAAATAGGTCGGCCGCCGCACAGAATCGCTTGGATCTGAGGCGATGATTGCAGGCCGGCGATCGACAAATCCGAGCTGGAAGTGCCAGTCACGCGCGTTGGCGTAATTTCCGAAATAACGGCCGACCTCGGTGCGGCCTTTCAGGCGCGTCTTGTTCACAAGTTCAAGCCGCACGTCCTCGGCCAGCATATCGCGGACCGTATCGAAGTCGCGCGCATTGAAGCGCTCGACATAAGCTGAAAGCCTCGCGCGTTCGGCTTCGCTGAGGGTCGGCGGCGGCCGATCGTCCGGTTCCTGCACGGCAGCGCGCAGGCCCTCGCGCCCGCGATGCAAGGCGGCCTTCACCGCCGGAATGGTGCTTTCGGTAGTGCCGCCGATCTCCTCCAGCGAGTAGCCGAGCACGTCCTTCAAGATCACGGTGCTGCGCTGCGCCACCGGCAGACGCATGAATGTGTGCAAGGCGGCGGCCGCTGCCTGACGCTGATGAATTTCGTCAACCGGATCGGCGATCATGGCCACATTCTCGTCGCCAACGAACCTCTGGTGCCGCGCACGGCTGCGCAGGAAATCGAGGGCGGTGTTATGGACGATGCGAAACAGCCAACCCTCGACGTTGCCGATCGCCGCCGCCCCTGGAAAAGCCTCGATGGCCTTCAGCAACGCCTCCTGCACGACGTCCTCGCCGTCGATGCCGGAGCCCACCATGCGCGCGCAATAGCGATGCAGTTTTGGCCGCAGGCTTCCAAGCACACGGTCGAACGCTTCCTGATCGATCGGCTCAGGCGGCGTCATGCCCTGTCCGGCAATGCGATCCATAAGGCTCCAACTCAGACGTCGGCGAGCATACGATAGTTGCCGACGATCGTCGCCTCCAGCTGTTGCGGCTCATCGAGGCGCCGCTCTTCGCCGCCGCGCCGGAACGCCGCAAAAGCGTCGAGGTTCGGAATGGTCTTCGTGCTGTCCTCGAACAAATGGCAGAACGTCCCGTCGCTCAACTTGAGCACCAGGTAGCGAACGCCGCTGGGCGATTTGGCGTGCAGTTCGCGGAAAACCTCCTCGACGAGATTCTGATTTTCCTCGATCTTTTCCGGTTTGACACGATAGCGGATGAGTTTCGGAGGCATCGGTAGACTCCTTTGGAGTGTGGTTGCCGGTCCTAAGACGTTTCGGCCCAGGCAAAGGATTCCGCCGGCGGCAAAAATAATCCGTTTGCCGTTCAAGCCGGCGCCGCCGCATCACGACTGTCGTTCGGTGGCGCGGTTGCAGCTCTTTGGCTATCGTCAATTCAATCCCCATGTAGCCACGACTTCGGTGGAGTAGGAAAGTATGCATGCAGCCAGAGTCCAGGCGATGAAGTCTGCTGGAATTTGCCTCGCGCTCCTGGTCGTGTTCGCGCCCTGCGCGAAGGCGGCGGAGCAGACGCCAATCGAGTCCGCCGATCGGCTCTTCCAAAGCGGTGAGTTTGCTCAGGCTGGCGAACAATACGCGCGGATTGCGGCTGACCATCCCGACGACTATTCGGCAATTCTCCAGTTGGGCCGGATCGCGCTATTGTCCAATCGGCTTGGCGATGCCGAGAACTGGCTGAAGAAGGCCATTGGGCTACGGGGCGGCGAAGCCGACCCCAAGATCATGCTCGCCGAGGTCTATTATCGCCGCGATGATTTTGAAAAAGCTGCGGCTTCGTTAGACGGCATCGACGTGAGCACGAATCCGCTGATCGTCTCGCAGTATCCGACACTGAATGTTGCGAAACTGCGGAGCTTCAAAGGCCAGACGCCCTACCAAGTGCTCGGCGATGGGCAGATGACGCGTCTCAAATTCCTGAGGACGGATCCGCTGCCCTTGATCAGCGTACGCGTGAACGGCGGTGCCGAGGTGACTTTTTTCATCGATACCGGGGGCTCGGAGGTCGCGCTGGACACGGAGTTCGCTCGGGAGCTCGGTGTTCGCAATTCGGCGCAGTGCAAGGCACGTTTTCCGGCGGCCAGCACGCTGAAGTTCAGCAAGGGCGGATCGAATCCCTCACGATGGGCGACTGGACGGTGCGGAATCCGCCCGCCGCGATGCTACCCTTGCGCCAGCTTTCAGAAAGTCTTGGCGCGAAGCGGATCGACGTGATTATCGGCACGACTCTTTTCTATCACTTTCTCGCAACCATCGACTATCCGAAGGGCGAGCTCGTGCTCCGTCGAAAAGACCCGGC
>DATMQV010000169.1:0-14751 GCA_035566615.1 Xanthobacteraceae bacterium | reverse complement strand
ATTGATCTGGGTCTGCGTGCCGAGATTGACGTACATGTATTCGACCTTGGCGCTGAGATAGTTGTTGAAGGCGTATTCGACGCCGGCGCCCGCGGTCCAGCCGAAGCGGGTCTGCGTGTCGGCGGCGGTCACCGCGGCGCCTAGGCCGCCTGCGGCCGCAGACGCAGCCGCCGTGGCCGTCACGCCGCCCACGGCGGCGCCGGCGGTGCCGTAGAACAACGCGTGATCCCACACCCAGCCGACACGCACGCGGGTCGTGTCGAGCCAGTTGAGCTGGGAGCTCAACGAGAACGCCGCGGCGCCAACACCGGCGACCGGAACGGTGCCGTTGAAGGTGCCGCGGATGTTGGACCAGTCGAGATCCGCTTCGGCGCCGACGAGCCATTGGCCCATCTGATAATTGTAGCCGATGGTGCACCACCGAGCCACCCGCTGGCATTGAAGTTGTTGGTTGTCACGGGCGGCAGGCCGGCGGCGTTGAAAGTCGCAGTGTGATTGGTCTGGCCCCAGCCGCCGCCGCCGTTGAGCAGCCGGTCCAGGTGAAGTAGGCGGGCGGCGGTCCTCTGTAGATCGGCGGCATCGAGAGATCCGCGGCCGAAGCGGATTGCGCCAGCGCGGCCCCCAGGCCCACGGCGGCAACCAAGGTCAGAAAACGCGTACGCATGATTTTGTCCCCCTGTTGCGATGGCGCGATCTAAGAGGGGGGCGACTAAAGAAGTTCCAACGAAACAAAACCAACAAATACGCCGGATCATTTCCTCCATGCGTGTTGCAAATACGCATCAGTCGGGCTCATTTTTGAAACGATTCGTTATCCTTAATGTTTGGTTGACGGGCGATTTGTCTGCGCGTGCACAAGCAAAGCGGAAATGCGAATAGCGAACGGCGAATTGGCGAGTAGGGGAAGAAGCTGGTGGCGTAAAGGAAATTACAGACGGATTTCAGTTGCTGTCGCTGCTGCTCGCTGCTCGCTGCTCGCTACTTGCCGCGTGCCACGCGCTGACCGCACCGTGTCGAGACGGCGCGTGCAGTGACACGAAGGATACCGAGGAATGCGTGTTACACTTTTCTTATTGCGCGACCGGCCGGCCGTGTTGCTGCACGCGAGTTGCAATGGCCCGGTTACACGCAGGATACTGACGAAAATCGAGAGTACTTACAAAATCAGATTCCACCTATGCAGATCGGCAGGCACTTGCCGCAGCTCTGCGCCGGAATTGGAAGATCGTTCTCGCTAGCGCCGATTTCTCGCGTGAAATCTTTCACGCGGTGACGCTGCAGCGTTGCAGCGGCACGATGCGCGGCTCCCGTCATGTCCTCGTCATTCTTGCCGTGCTTGCAGGCCCACAAGCGTCCTCCCATGTGCGGTGCTTCGTATGCCGGGGTTCCAGAAGCTGGAGGACAATTCATGTCGCTGTTGTATTCACCGGTCACGCTCGGTCCGTACACGTTCAAGAATCGCATCGTGATGTCGCCCATGACGCGCAGCCGTGCGCTGGGCAACGTTCCTGACGAATTGATGGTGGAATACTACAAGCAGCGCGCGTCGTCGGCCGGGCTGATCATCACCGAAGGCACTTCGCCCTCGCCGAACGGGCTCGGCTATCCGCGCATCCCCGGCATCTTCTCCGCCGCGCAAGTCGCCGGCTGGAAGAAGATCGCCGACGCGGTGCACAGCAAGGGCGCCAAGATCTTCGTCCAATTGATGCACACCGGCCGCGTCGGTCATCCGAACAATCTGCCGCAGGGCGCGGCCGTGGTCGGGCCTTCGGCGGTCCTGGCCGCCGGCGAGATGTACACCGACGCGGAAGGCCCGAAGCCGCATCCGACGCCGAAAGCCATGACCGAAGCCGATATCAAGACCGCGATCGGCGAATTCGAGCATGCGGCCAAGAACGCCGTCGCCGCCGGCTTCGAGGGCATAGAGCTGCACGGCGCGAACGGCTATCTGATCGAGCAATTCATCCGCCCGAATTCGAACAAGCGCACCGACGCCTATGGCGGCTCGATCGAGAACCGGGCGCGCTTCGTGCTCGATGTGGTGAAGGCGACGACTGCGGCGATCGGCAAGGACAAACTCGGCATCCGCCTGTCGCCGTTCGGCGTGTTCAATGACATGCCGCTCTATCCGGAAATGGAAGCGGATTACGCCTATCTGGCACGCGCGCTCAATGCGACCGGCCTTTTCTATATCCACCTGGTCGATCACTCGCCGATGGGCGCCCCCGCGGTGCCGCAATCGATCAAAGATACGTTCCGCAAGGAGTTCAAAGGCGTGCTCATCCTTTCCGGCGGCTACGACGCGGTGCGCGCGGAAAGCGATCTTGAAGCCGGCAAGGCCGATCTGATTGCGGTCGGGCGGCCGCTTCTCGCCAATCCGGATTTGGTCGAACGCTGGAAGACCGGCGCTCCGCTCAATCCTCCGGATATGGACACGTTCTATACGCCAGGCGCGAAGGGCTACACCGACTATCCGGTATTGGCGACGGTGCCGGCGTAACGCGTTATTCCCCCATCAGGTGGGGGACGGGGACCAAGCCAGGGCCGGCCCAAAGTGGCCGGCCCACTTCATTGCTCCGCATGGTGGAGGCCGCCTTCGGCTCTCCCCTGCATGCGGAGGAGGATGCAACTGCACTCAAATCAGGCCGCCGCCGGCCGCGACCAGATTGAGATGATAGTCGGCGTCGCCGAATTGCGTGTCGATCACGGTGATGCGTTTGAAATAGTGACCGACTTTGGTCTCCATCGTCATGCCGATGCCGCCATGGATCTGGATGGCTTGCTGGCCGACGAACCGTCCGGAACGGCCAATCTGGGCTTTAGCCGCCGATATCGCTTGCCGGCGCTCGCGCGCATCGTCCTCCGCCGCCATCATCGTCGCCAGCATGGCCATGCTGCGCGCTTGCTCGACGGCGATCAGCATCTCGGCGGCGCGATGCTGCAGCACCTGGAAGCTGCCGATGGTGACGCCGAATTGCTTGCGCGTTTTCATGTACTCGACGGTGGTCTCGTGCATGGCCGCCATGGCGCCGACCGCTTCGGCGCACAAAGCCGCGATCGCCTGGTCGGCGACGCGCTCGATCAACGGAAAGGCGGCGCCGGGCTCGCCGAGCGCAGCGCCAGCGTCGACTCGCACGTTGCTCAGCGTCACTTCGGCAGCGCGTAAGCCGTCGACCGTCGGATAGCCGCGCACGGACACGCCGGGCGCCGTGGCATCGATCAAAAACAGCGCCAGGCCATTGCGGTCGGTCCGCGCGCCGGAGATGCGCGCCGAGACGACGAACTTCTCCGCCGTGTCGCCATGCAGCACCAGCGTCTTGGCGCCGTCGAGCACATAGGCGCCGCCGTCGCGGCGCGCCGTGGTGGCGATGTCGGCGAGATCGTAGCGCGCCTGCCGTTCGGCATGCGCGAAGGCTAGACTGAGCTCGCCCGCCGCGATCCTGGGCAGAAGCTCGGCGCTCTGCGCGTCCGAGCCGCCACGCTGAAGGAAGCCGCCGCCAAGCACGACCGTGGCGAGATAAGGCTCGAGCAACAGCACGCGCCCGATCTGCTCCATCACGATCATGGTCTCGACCGGACCGCCGCCGGTGCCGCCATGCTCTTCCGCAAACGGCACGCCGAGCAGGCCGAGATCGGCATATTGCTTCCAGGCAATCAGGCTCCAGCCGCGCGGCTCGTGCGCATAGCGCTTGCGCGATTCGAATTGATAATGGTCGGCGAAGTAGCGCTCGCACGTCTGCTTCAGGAGCTGCTGTTCTTCGGAAAGCTCAAAGTCCATCTGGTTGGCGCCTCACTTGCCGCTGTTCACGCGCTCGTCCCCTCGCAGGCGGGGACCCAGCAACCGGATTCCCGCTTGCGCGGGTATGAGCGGAGGATGTCGGCAAAGCAAATTATCACAACCCCAAGATCGCCTTGGCGATGATCTGCTTCTGAATCTCGTTCGAGCCGCCATAGATCGAAACCTTGCGGTAGTTGAAATATTGCGGCGCGAGCGTGCCGGCCCAGTCGGGCCCGATCGGCGGCTCGTTCCAGCGCTCGCTTTCGTCATGCGGAATCTGATCGGGCAGCGCGTAGGGGCCGACCACTTCCAGCAGCAGCTCGGTTATGGCCTGTTGAATTTCCGAGCCTTTGATCTTGAGAATTGACGAAGCCGGATCGGGCTTGTCGCTGGCGCCGCGGGTGCGCTCGGCGGCAACGACGCGCAGCTGCGTCATCTCCAAGGCTTTGAGCTCGATCTCGACCGCGGCGATCTTGGCGCGGAAGCGCTCGTCGGCGATCAGCGGCTTGCCGCCGGCTTGCTCGAGCGCGGCAAGTTCTTTGAGGCGGCGGATGCGCGATTTGGAAATGCCGACGCGGGCGATACCGGTGCGCTCGTTGCCGAGCAAAAACTTGGCATAGTTCCAGCCGTTGTTCTCCTCGCCGACGAGATTCTCAACCGGCACCTTCACGTCGTCGAAGAAGACCTCGTTGACTTCGTGGCCGCCATCGATGGTCTGGATCGGGCGCACGGTGATGCCGGGCGAGCGCATGTCGATCAGCAGGAAGGAAATGCCTTCCTGCTTTTTCGCCGCCGGATCGGTGCGCACCAGGCAGAAGATCCAGTCGGCATACTGCGCCAGCGTCGTCCATGTCTTCTGGCCGTTGACGACATAATGGTCGCCGTCGCGCTTGGCTTGTGTCTTCAAGCCGGCGAGATCGGAGCCGGCGCCCGGCTCGGAGAAACCCTGGCACCACCAGTCGTCGAGATTGGCGATGCCCGGCAGGAATCGCTTCTTCTGCGCCTCGTTGCCGAACGCGATCAGCACCGGCCCGAGCATGTTGACGCCGAACGGCAGCGGCTCCGGCGCAGGCGCTTGCTGCATCTCGTCGCGGAACAGATAAATCTCCACCGGGCTCCAGCCGGTGCCGCCCCATTGCTTCGGCCAGTGCGGCACCGCCCAGCCTTTGGCATTGAGGATGCGCTGCCAGGCGATCAGGTCCTCTTTGCCCAGCCGGCGGCCCTCGATCATTTTGTTGCGGATCGCGGGCGGCAGGTGGTCCTTCAAGAAGGCACGCACGTCGGCGCGGAATGCGTTCTCTTCCGGCGTGAAGCGAAGGTCCATTATGTGCTCCTTATTCGCTCGTTCCGCCTTATATGCCGCTCGTCCCCGCGAAGGCGGGGACCCAGCCTGGATTCCCGCTCACGCGGGAATGACCGGCAAATAAACCTGGGGACGGAACTCTGAAACAATGTCTAATGAATCTCGAACAACCCTGCCGCACCCATGCCGCCGCCGACGCACATGGTAACGACCGCGAGCTTGGCGCCGCGCCGGCGGCCTTCGATCAGCGCGTGGCCGGTCATGCGCGCGCCACTCATGCCATAAGGATGGCCGATAGCGACGGCGCCGCCGTCGACGTTGAGTAGCTCCTGCGGAATGCCGAGCCGGTCGCGGCAGTAAAGCACCTGGCTCGCGAACGCCTCGTTCAATTCCCATAGATCGATATCGCCGATATTCAATCCTTGGCGCGCGAGCAGCTTGGGCACGGCGAAGACCGGACCGATGCCCATCTCGTCGGGCTCGCAGCCGGCGACGGCGAAGCCGCGGAAGGTGCCGAGCGGCTTTAGTCCGCGCCGCTCGGCGAGCTTTCCGTCCATCACCACGCAGGCCGATGCGCCGTCGGAGAGCTGGCTCGCATTGCCGGCGGTGATCCATTTGCCTTCGCGCACCGGCTTGAGCGCGGCGAGCCCTTCGAGCGTGGTGTCGGGACGATTGCCTTCGTCGCTCATCAGCGTCACCGGCTCGAAGCTTTCCGCCTTGGTGTTCTTGTCGACGACTTTTTTGGTGGTCGGCAGCGGCACGATCTCGTCGTCGAAGCGTTTGGCCTGTTGCGCGGTCGCGGTGCGGCGCTGGCTTTCCAGCGCGTAGGCGTCCTGCGCCTCGCGGCTGACTTTATAACGCTCGGCGACGATGTCGGCCGTGTCGATCATCGGCATGTAGATCGCGGGCTTGTGCTCCACGATCCAATCGTCGTGGACCGAAACGCTCTTGCCGTCCTGCACCAGACTGATGCTTTCCAAGCCGCCGGCGGCAAGTACCGAGGCTTCGCCCGAGATGATGCGCTGCGCCGCAAGCGCGATGGCCTGCAGCCCCGAACTGCAGAAGCGGTTCACCGTCATGCCCGCTACGGTGACCGGCAGGCCGGCGCGGATCGCCGCTTGCCGCGCGATATTGCCGCCGGTCGCGCGCTCCGGCAGCGCACAGCCGAGAATGACGTCTTCCACCTCCGCCGGATCGACGCCGGCGCGCGCGACCGCCTGTTTGACTACATGGCCGCCGAGCTCGGCGCCATGCGTCATGTTGAAGGCGCCGCGATAGGCCTTGCCGATCGGCGTGCGGGCGGTGGAAACGATCACGGCGTCGGCCATCGGCGATCTCCCTTTTGGTTGCTTTGACTTCTTTGAATAGCGAGATTTTCTCTGCCATGCGGATTTGGCAGCCCGGCACGGCCGTATCCGCTTGTATTTTCGCCGGAGACGGGAACGAACGGTCAAGTCCGGCTGACTTGGCCGCGCCCGGACGTGGAGTCCCGCAACTATCGAATAGCCCGCTAGACCGTGCCCGTGATCGTACTTTCGATCAGCGTCGGCGCGTCATGCTGCGCGAGGTCCGGGTCGCGCCATTCCTTCGCCAGCGTCAGGAGTGCGGCCTGAAAGCGCCGGAACATGGCGAGCGTCGGGGCGTCGAACGCCTCGACCGGGCCAGCGACGTCCATCACCAGATTCAGCGCGCGGTAGCGGTCGACCGGATCGACCAGGATGTCCGCCAAGGTCGTGACCGCCTCATCGCCGCAAAACTCGACGATGATGGATTGCTCGCGGATCATGCGGCTGCGCGCTTGCGAGGTCATCGAATTGAACGGCGGACGGCCGTGCAGCAGCTTGTCGGACCGTTCGAGCTTTTCACGCCGCACCGCGCCGCGGGCGCGCGCCAGCAGCACAAGCATGCGGACAATGCCTTCGGCATAACCGCCCATTTTGAGACGTTTGATGGCGTCCTGCACCTGCGGGAAATCGCGGGCGTGGTGCGCATGCGGTAGCGGCCGCTCGGCGACGCCGATCCGCTTCATCCACGGCGTGCCGTAAAGGCTATGGAAGGCGAGCTCGATCGCGGCGTCGCGCGTGTCGCGAAAGAACGCAAAGACCTGTTCGACCACGTCGGCGCATAGCTGTTCGAAGGCAAGGAACGGATTGTTCTTGTCAGCCGCCGCGCGGTGGTTGTGTGTCGCTTCGGCGAGCGTGCCGACATTGGAAAACAATGGATTGCGGTAGGAGAAGAAATAGTGCTGCAGGCGCAGTGGATGAGAACGCTTGCGGATTTCCGCCGCGGCGGGCGTGACCAGCGCGCGCAGCACCGGCTGCCAGGTGAGCTCGTATGTCTTGGTCGCCCACTCCGACAATCCGGCGACCGCGGCGAACTCGAGCTCCTCGTCGCGGCCGTCATCGAGCGCGAGAACGTCGGCGATGCTGCGCTCTTCGAAGGCGACCGTATAGCCGTTCTCGTCTTCGCCGATCAGCATTTCATAAAGCCCGGGCGCCAGCGACTCGATCGTTTTGACCACCGAGCCGATCTGCTCGTGCTGTTTGTTGGCAACCTGAGCGGAAACGAAAATGCCGAGGTGGCCGATGCTTTCGTGCAGGGTATAGATGATGACGTGGCCGTGCGCCGCGATCTCCTCGACCGAGCCGTAGAGATCGGGAATCCAGTTCAGCGCCTGCTGCGGCGGCGTGATGTTGTCGCCATAGGAGGCAAACACGACGACCGGCGTCGCGATCCGGGTCAGGTCGATAAGCGTGCCGTCGCTGAGAAACGCTTCGCCGCGGGTGAGCTTGTTGCCGACAAACAAATTCTCGACGATCCAGCTGATCTCCTCGCCGTTCATGAAATAAAAACCGGACCACCAGCGCTCGAATTGAAGAAAGCGCGCCGCGCCGCGGTCCACATCGGCGAACAGGTCGTAGTTCTTGCGGAACCAGTTCTTGCCCGGATTGAGCAACTCGAAATTCAGCACCAGATGGGCGCCATCGAACTTGCCAGCGCCGAGATCGGCGGCAAGCAGCGCCGGGACAGCCCCGCCGGCAATGCCGCCGAAATAGCGGAACGGATTGCGCCCGTTTTGGCCGGCCCAATAGGAAAGCGGGGCACCGGCGACGACGATCGGACCCATCAGGTCGGGATGGGTGGCCGCCAATATCATCGTTGCCCAGCCGCCCTGGCAATTGCCGGTGATCAGCGGCCGCGGGCTCGCCGGATGGCGGGCGTAGTTTTCACGCAGAAAAGCAGCCTCCGCCGCGCACACATCGGCCAGCGTCTGGCCGGGCACGGGCTCCGGATAGAAGATGATGAAATACACCGGGTGGCCGTCGCGCAACGCGACGCCGACCTCGGATTCGCTCTTGAAGCCGCCGATGCCGCTGCCGTGGCCGGCGCGCGGATCGATGATCACCCACGGCCGGCCATCCTCGCGCGGCGGCATCGTGCCTTCGGGCGGGTGAATGCGCACCAGCGCGTAGTTGACCGGCCGCTCGAGCTTACGGCCGTCGACGATGAGGTCGTAATCGAAGGCCAGTACCGGCGCGAAGGCTTCCTTCTCGCGCGCGATCACCGCCTCGCCGCGCTGGCAAAGCGTGTCGAGAAAAAGAATCCAGCGCTGGGTGCAATCTTTTGCGTATTCGGAAAACGCATCGGCGGCATTCGGCACCAGGAACTGAGACGCCAGCGCCGACAGCGCCATTGCGGTTTCCCGTGCCGCGTCGATTTGGTTACGGGCGATGGCTTGCGCGTGCTGCAAGCTCCAATGGCCGAGCAATGCGGCTTGATCGCCCGCATAAGTCCAGTTCTCTCTGCTGGCCTGCAAGTGGCGTTGCTGGTTCTGCGCGAGTGCAGACATACTGCTCATGGTTTCAGCCCACGATGTGATAGCCGCCGTCGATGTAGTGAATGCCGCCAGTGATGTTGGCGGCTTCGGTGCTGGCCAGGAACGCCGCATAGGCGCCGACATCATCGACGGTTGCGAGGTGATGGGTTGGAGCCCGCGCGGCTGCGGCCGCGAGAAGCTCGTCGAAATGACCGATGCCTGAAGCCGCCCGCGTTTTTAGCGGCCCGGGCGACAAAGCATGCACGCGGATGCCTTTGGGGCCGAGTTCCGCCGCCATGTAGCGGGTGGCGGCTTCCAGCGCGGCTTTGACCGGCCCCATGATGTTGTAGTGCTCGATCACTTTCTCGGCGCCGAGAAAGGATACGGTCATGCAAGCGCCACCGGCGGACATCAGCAGTGCGGTCTCGCGCACCAGGCGGATGAACGAATAGACGGAGATGTCCATCGCAACAGCGAAGCCGTCGCGCGAGCAGTCGGTCACTGGAGCGTGCAGGTCCGCTTTCGGGCAAAACGCGACCGCGTGAAGACAAATGTCGATTCGCTCCCAGCGCCGGCCGATCGCTTCGGTGAGCGCGCGGAATTGTTCGTCACGCCGCACATCGGGCGGCAAGATAATGTCGGCTGCGAGCTTTTCGGCGACCGGACGCACGAAGCGCTCGGACTTCTCGTTGGGGAACGTGACGGCAAGCTCGGCGCCTTGCGCGCGGAAGGCCTTCGCGCAGCCGAACGCAATCGAATCCTCGTTGGCGATGCCGACGATCAGCGCCTTCTTGCCGGCCAAAGAAAACACGAAAGTGCCTCGCGCAAAATCGAGGGGACCGCAGCGCGATCGGGCACCCACGATGTCTCAGCAAGGTGACAGAGCGATGATAGCCGCAGCCGGCCGCGGCTTTGTTCCGGCGCGGCCCACTGACCGGACTGCCGTCCGGCCAGTAGCGTGCAGAATCACGATGCTGGAGTGGCGCCGGGACTGACCGGCGCTTTTTCTCTGCTGCTTCGTATCGTTACGGCTTCAAGGCGCCGGTCGCGCTGGTATAGACCGCGTAAAGCGAACTCGATCCGCAGATATACAATCTGTTCCTGAAGGTGCCGCCGAAGCACAGATTGGCAACCGTCTCCGGGATGTGGACCTTGCCGAGCAGATCGCCGCCGGCATTGTAGCAGCGGACGCCGTCTTCGCCCGCATCGCCCCAACCGACCGAGCACCAGACATTGCCGGCGGTGTCGGTGCGCACGCCGTCGCTGATACTCGGCTTGGGCATATCCGCAAACACCTTGCCGTTGGACAATTTGCCGCCTTCGAGATCCACGTCGAAGACGCGAAGCTGCGACGGATTATTCGGGCCATCGGTGAAGCCGGTGTCGACGACATAAAGCTTCTTTTCGTCCGGCGAGAACGCAATGCCGTTCGGCTCGACAAAGTCGTCAACCACGACTTTGATGTCGCCGGATTTCGGATCGACCCGATAGACATTGTGCTTGTCCTGTTCGGGCGCGGATTTGACGCCTTCGTAATTGCCGCCGATGCCGTAGACCGGATCGGTGAACCAGATCGAGCCGTCGGCGGCGACCGCGGCGTCGTTCGGCGAATTCAGCCGCTTGCCGTTGTATTTGTCGGCGATGATGGTGATCGAGCCGTCAAGCTCGGTGCGTGTCACGCGCCGGCCGCCATGTTCGCAGGTGATCAGCCGGCCTTCGCGATCGATCGTGTTGCCGTTGGAATTCATCGACGGCTGCCGGAAAACGCTCACATGGCCGTCGTCCTCGCAGTAACGCATGATGCGATTGTTGGGAATGTCGCTGAACAACACATAGCGGCCGGCCGGGAAATACACCGGGCCTTCTGCCCAGCGAAAACCGGTGGCCACGCGTTCCACCGCCATCGTGCCGGCGAAGGCCGGGAAGCCAGAGGCGCCGAAAGCGCCCTTCGGCTTGACCAAAGATTCCACGTGCGGATCCGGATAGCGGCTGCCGGACAAAGGTCCGAGCGGCAGCGCCTCGCCCGGGCGGACCGGTACGCCGGTCGCGCCGAGCGGCGGAACGGTTGCGGCGGTCGCGCCTTTCAGAGTGGCGACAGTCGCAGCGGCCGCAGTTGCAGTGATGAATGCACGTCGATGCATCGCTTCCTCCCGATGTTTTATAGGCCCGAAGTGACGCACAACGGCCGTACCGACATCTCGCCACAATCCGTCGCCACGGATTGCGCATCAGGCGCAGATACGCCGTTGAAAATGAGAAGTGTCAGAGCGTCCTTCGGATATGCAACCGTAACATGCGCGGCATTGGGCTACCAGACACGTAGCGGGCGCTGCGAATTTTTCTTCGACGTTAAGTTCCATTTCGTACCAAGTGGCCGGCGCCTGCCGCGCCGAGTCCTGTCGCGGAGCCACCACAGTTTTGACGTCGTTTTGCAATGAGCGTGTGAGTCTGCTCGCGCGCCCCG
Source organism: Xanthobacteraceae bacterium (assembly GCA_035566615.1). Lineage (GTDB taxonomy): Bacteria > Pseudomonadota > Alphaproteobacteria > Rhizobiales > Xanthobacteraceae > BOG-931. The sequence goes on along the minus strand of DATMQV010000169.1, from coordinate 3,389 downwards.
CGATGAACGGAGATTGGTTATGAATGAATCGCATTTCACCAATGCAGTTGCAGTGCACACCGGACGGCGCGTGCTTTTGCGCGCTGCCGCACTCTTCACCGTTATCTTTACCGTTATGTTTGCTGCGGCGCTTCCCGCCCGCGCCGACGACACAAAGCCGGCGCCGGAGGCGCGCATTATCGTAATCGGCGAGGGCAGCATCAGTGCGGCGCCTGATCATGCGCGGATCACGAGCGGCGTCACCACGCGCGCCAAGACCGCAAAAGAAGCAAGCGACGCCAATGCGAAAGCGATGGCCGCGATCCTCGCCGCGCTGCAATCGGCCGGCATCGAGCAAAAAGATGTCCAGACGTCGCGGTTTTCTGTTCAGCCGGTCTATACGTCGCCGGGACCGAATATGGAGCAAAGGCTGACCGGCTTCAGCGTGTCCAACCAGGTCAGCGTCACGATCCGCCAGATCGACAAGGTCGGCGACGTCCTCGACCGGCTGGTGACTGCCGGTGCGACCGATGCCGGCAATGTCGAATTCCTGCACACCGAACAATCAAAGACGCTCGATCGGGCGCGCGAGGCGGCGATGGTGGATGCGCGGCGCAAGGCCGAGCTTTACGCGCATGCCGCGGGCCTGACGCTCGGCGGTGTCGCCTGGGTCACGGAGGATTCGTCCGCCCCGCTGTTTGCTCCCAAGGTCGCGATGCGCGCCGCGATGCCGGGTGGAGCGCCGATCGCGACCGGCGAAGACACGCTGCAGGTGCGGATCACAGTCGGCTACGAGATCGCGCACTAGAGCATGATCGGAAAAGTGGAAGCCGGCTTTCCGAAAAGATCATGCTCCACTAAAGACCTACGCGCCGGCTGGCTTGCGCGCCTTGATCAGGCGCCAGCGATGAAAAAACACGACCCGGCCATGTTTGACCGACAAACCGAAGCCGGCCGTGCGGCCGGATTCCGCGAGCGCGCGTACGACGGTGCGGATCGGTTCGACTCGGGCAGGATCGTCGACGATGGCGAGCCATTCTTCGAGCTCGCGGTCCATGTCCCAGGTCGCGTGCTCGAGATTGCGAAAGCCGGCGCGGCTCACGGCGGCATCGAGCTCCGACGCCGGCAGCATCCGCACGTGCGAGGGGTCGCGCAGGCGCTCGATCGCGTTGTGCAATTTCGATTCGTCGAGGTTTTCCGAAGAGACCGCGTCGACGATCACCGCGGCGCCGCCGGGCCGCAACACGCGGAACATCTCGTCGAGGGCGCGCTGCAGATTGGCAAAATGATGGATCGCCAGCCGCGTGACCACGCCGTCGAACTCCGCGTCCTTGAAAGGCAAGTTTTCGGCGTCGCCGGATCTGAACGCGACATTGCTCAGCCCGGCTTTGGCGCAACGAGCCTTGGCCTTTTCCAGCATCTCTTCCGTGGCATCGAAAGCGACAACCGAACTTGCCCCTGGCGCCAGCGCCGCCGTAACGACGCCCGGTCCGCAGGCGACGTCGAGCAATTTGCCGCGACGCGCATCGCCAAGCGCCGCGCCGAAGCGGCCGGGATCGTCAGCTTTCGCCGCCCAATTGTCGAAGTTTTGCGCCTGGCGGGCGAACTCGTCGGCGACACGTTTGAGATGATCCATGGGGCTTCCTCCCGCCTTCCCGCTCGGCAAGTTCTAGCCGCCGAAGCCGTGATCGATCAGGACGCTGATGCCGACGCCGGCCAGCGCTGCCGCAATGCCTATCGAAACCGTTTCCAGGACGGTGCGCAACGTGTCGCGCTTGGCAATGCGGGCGCGGCCGAGGCCGAGCCCGATCAGCAGCAGGAGCGTCACCGCGCCTGAAACCACGCGGGCCTGCGGTATCGGCAGCAGCACGAACGGCACAATCGGGACGGCCGCGGCGGCAAAATCGGCCAGCAGCATCCATAAGGCCTGCTCCCAGGGATTCGACGATTCCTCCGGCGCAGCTTCGAGCGCGACATGGAGCGCGCACAATGCTGCCGGATTGTCCCGCACCGCGCCGGCCAGCGCAGCCGTTTGCTCGACGGTCAGCCCGGCCGCGCCGAGCCGGCCCGGAAGCGCTGCGGCGATGGCGTCGCGTTGGGACGTCAGGTCGGACTGCGCCAACGCGCGTTTCGCCGCCAAGGCGTCATTCGTCGTCTCGGCGTCGAGATAGACGCCGGCCATCATCGATACCGCGGCCGCCACGGCGCCGGACGCGCCGGCGATCACCACCGTCTGGGTGCTTGTCGTTGTCGCGGCGACGCCGAAGATCAATCCGAAGATGGATACCGTTCCATCTTCCATGCCGAACACGACGGTGCCGGCCGATTTGACCAGCGAGGCGCGCAGCCGCTGGAACGTTGCAGCAAATGCCATCCGTGTTTCCTCGCGGCGGCAGCGCCGCCCTCCATTGTCAAATGACGCCGGCGCAGTCCAGCTACCAAAAATGCATTGTTGCGCGCAATGTTGGCATGAGACACTGCCTGCCGCCCAGCAGATAAGAAACGAGAAGCAGGGGAGCGCGACATAGGGCGCGCCACAGAGGGAGGGCAACATGGAGGCCGATCGGCATCGCTTCGCGGGGAGCGATCTCGCCGGCACGGCGGCGGCGCGGCCTGAAAACACCGCCGCGGGGCAGAAGGCGCTGCGCGAGAAATTGACCGCCAAGGCGGCGGCGCTGGTGCCGCTTCTGCGCGCCAAGGCGGCCGAGATCGAGCGCGAGGGGCGCATTCCCGACGAGGTGCTCGCTGCCATCGAGGCGGCGCAGCTCTTCCGGCTGCGCACGCCGCAACGGTTCGGCGGCTTCGAGGCTGACATTCGCACCTATATGGACGTGGTGACCGAGCTTGGGCGCGGCTGCGGCTCGACCTCGTGGATCGCTTTTATTTCGATCGCGACCGTGTGGATCGCGGCGCTCTTTCCCGACGAGGCGCAACGCGAAGTCTTCGCCGGCAATCCGGATGTGCGCTTCATGGGTGCGCTCGGCATGACCGCGCGCGCCCGCGCTGTCGATGGCGGTTATAGTCTCAATGGCAAATGGGCGTACGCCTCGAACTGTCTGCATGCGCATTGGGCCGTGCTGTCCGCACCGCTGCCGCAGGGCGCTGCCGTGGTGCCGAGCATCCTGCTGGTGCCGATGCGCGATCTTACCATCGAGGAATCCTGGCACGTGGTCGGCATGCGCGGCACCGGCAGCCACACCGTGATCGCAAAGGACATCTTCGTGCCGGCACATCGCGCGCTGCCGACGGAAATTCTCACGCAGGGCCGGTCGCCGCGCACGAACCGCGACGAATTCGTTTATCGCGAGTCGTTTGCGCCGACGGCGATCATCGCCGTCGCTGCACCGGTGCTCGGCATGGCGCAGGCGGCGCACGAGTTGACGCTCGAGCGCATCAACAAGAGCCCGAAA
>DATMQV010000168.1:0-4928 GCA_035566615.1 Xanthobacteraceae bacterium | reverse complement strand
CTTGATGATTTTTCAGCCGGCCGGCTTCGACCAGTTCCTCGCCGAACTTGCGGCCTTGAGCGAAGCGCAAATGGCCGACGAGACATTGATGCATGCGCTCAACGACAAATACGACATCATCAATCTCGGCGACGTGCCGCCGCGCCCGTAGCTGAAAGCGCTCAGCACAAGGAAATTCGCGCCTACGCTCCGGCGCGCGCGGACCGAGGCACGCGATTGCACCGGCAAACGTCGCGCATAAAGGCAGGAAACGGGTGGGATTCGCCGGTCGGCCCGGTTATCTGTCCTCACATAGAGGAGGATCACATGCACTTCCGCATCCAAGGTTTGCCGGCGGAACAATTCGCGCCGCTATTTTCATTGTCCGACGAGGAACTTGCCGCGAGCGGCGCGGTGCGGCGGATCGCCGATGACCGCAATCCGGGTTATCCCTGCCGCGTCAGTCTCGCCGATTCAAATCCCGGCGACGAGCTCATTCTGGTCAACCATGAGCATCACGCCGTGGATTCGCCCTACCGGATGCGCTTCGCCATCTATGTGCGCGCGGGCGACAAGACCTTCGACGCGGTCGACACGGTCCCCGATCAGCTTCGCGCGCGCATGCTTGCGGTGCGCGCCTTTGATGCCGGCGCCATGATGATCGGTCACGCCTTGGCGATGGGAAGGAACTCGAATCCGCGATCGCGCAACTGTTCGCCGACACGCGAGCGGCCTATCTGCACATCCACTTCGCTTCGCCCGGCTGTTACGCCGCGCGCGTCGATCGCGCGTAGCCGGGCTTCAAGCGGCGCGTCGGCGGATCAGCCGAAGCGCGCCCGCGGCGATCAAAGTAAGGCCGGCCACGGCGGCGGCGTTATTCTCGAGCGAGCGCAGCAAAAATGCAGCGCCCAACGCCCAGAGCGATTGCGGCTCCTGATCCCAGGACACCGGCGTTACGTCCCAGAAAAAGCTCCGCCGCAGGCCGAAGGCCACGGCAAAAACGATCAGAGCGAAAACAAAGAGCTTGAGTGCGGCGCCGATCGACATTGGAACCACTCCTCCCGCGTCACCGACGCTTCAAATTCTCTAGTTCGTTTTGAGCATGATCTTGTCCGAAAACCGGCTTCCACTTTTCGGGATCATGCTCTAACGCAAGCCGAGACGCTCCACTTTGATCGACATCAAGCGGCAACCAAAGCCGTTACCCCCGACCACGAGGGCGCCGATGCGCCGGGGCGGACCGTTCCAAGGCCACATCGGCTGCACCTTAACTATCACCTTGAAATGAAAGCAAAAAGCGCTTGCAAACTGGCGCTTTTCATTGAGAATTCGTTAATGCGTCCTAGCCACGCTTTGCAGCGGGAATTCAAGAGGCTCGCATGCATCAGATTGTCTATACCAGCACCGCTTCGGAAGATTTTTCCACCGCGGACCTGAACAAGCTTTTGCTCGGCGCTCGCACGCGCAACAAGGCGCTCGGCGTCAGCGGCATGCTGGTTTTTCACGGCGGCACCTTTCTGCAGGCACTCGAAGGCGAACAGCGCGCGGTCAACGAGATCTTCGCCAGCATCGCGTCCGACCGGCGTCACCGCGACATCGACGTCCTGCATCGCGGACCGGGCTTCGACCAGCGCGTGTTCGGCGATTGGTCGATGGGCTTTGCCGATTTCACCGGCGCCGCCGATATTCTCAAAGGCTTCGTCCGTCTCAACGAACAACTGCGCATCAGGGAACTCGATGGCTCGCAGGCAATTGTACTGCTCGCCACCTGCGGGGCCGAGGACGAGATCAAGAGCGCCGGCGCCTAGTTGAACATCCGCCGCCAAACACTGGCGTGCCGGGAGCGCGGAACCTCGCGCGCGATCGTCGGATCGGTTATAATGTCTTTGGCTTCTCCCATCGCGCGCACACGACGGACGGACTCACATGGCTCACATCACATACAAGGTCGTCCGCCACGAAGATGGCTGGGCGTATACCGTGAACGGCGCCTTCTCCGAGAGCTTTCCCAGCCATGCCGAGGCGCTCGAAGCGGCGCGGCGTGCGGCGGCCGAACAGCGCCAGCCGGGACAGACCGAAGGCATCGAGTACGAGGACGAGAGCGGCAAATGGCACCGCGAACTTGCGCGCGGCGACGACCGGCCGGAGACCGACGTCGAGGACAGTGCGTAACACGTCCGGTCGCCTGATCGATCGCCAAGTCCGCCGCGGAAATTTCGGTGGCGGGCTTTTGACGGCGTGCCGCCGCTATGTTTACTTGATCGAGGTCAGAGTGGGTACCAGTGGCAGCGGTAAGGGCCTACCACGAACTCGCGATAACACTTCACAAGGTGGCCGCGCCTTGTCCTGTACTCGGCATATTGCGCCGGCTGGAGCGGCGACGTGGTGGCGGCCGCTTCTTTCATAGCCATCGCGCCAATCGGAACCGCGCTCGCACCAGAAGTGCCAGCGAGCCCAAAACCAAGGCCAAGCCCGGCGGCCAGGCTGAGAAGCAGCAGTGTGTTACGCATGGATACCTCCTCCGACAGCTCCCATCGGCGAACGACGGGCGCCCCGTTCGGGTTCCACACGTTGCGCTGACGCGCGCGTCTAATCCGGCGTGCGTTGCGCCGAAAACACATCAAGCCGCAGCGGCAAAGCGGAGCCGAGCCAAGCGGCATGCGTGCTGTGATCGCGATAATCGTCGCCGGTTTCGGGATGGAGCAGGATGCTCAAGCCGTCGCGGTTGAGCATGAGCCACGGAAGAACAGAAGCGAGCTCGCTCGCAGGAAACGCGATCTGATACATCGATTGCGTGTGCGGGCCGACCAGCTCGTCATGCCAGCGCCCGAGCTTGGCGCGCGGAAATTCCGCGGCCACCCGTGCGCGCAGCTGTTCGGCGCGGTCCCGCGTCGCCTGCGGGTCGTAATAAATATGCGCGTGATATTCGGCGATCGACGATGGATCGCTCATGACTGTTGTCTCGTTCTCGCTCACACCATGCATCCACCGAAAGAGCGTCCGCTCACCAATCCAGAATGTCGCCGTCGTAGATCGTTCCGCCGAGCACCGGATCCATCTCCTGGATCATCTCGCTGGCGACGGACGGCTTGCCGGGGACGATCGACATCGGCGCTTGCGGCGGCGGCGACACCAGGTCCCGGTAATTCTTCATCGCTAGTTCGTCGCCGACGAACACGCATTTGCAATAATCCGGATCGGCATAGAGATAGTAGCGGCGGCCGCCCTTGGTGCGCGCGACGAAAGTGCGCGGCGGCAATTGCCGCAAGCGGTCGATCTGCGCCGGCGTATCGGCCGCGCGCATGACAAAGCCCATGTCCTCGAGCTTCATGTCTTTGCCTTCCTGGTTGGCATCGGCGCCACCGGACAGGCCGAAGATCAGGAAAGCGACAATGCGCGCGCGCCGGACCAGCATGCGATTCCTCATGGATGCGGGGCGCTGTTGCGCACCCGCCCGAAGTGACGCGACAGAAGAATCGCCATGACCAGCACGCCCAGCATGGTGGCGAGCGACAGCGCCGGAGGCGGCGGCAGCGGCGGGAAGGAAAGGCGCAGCAGCACGCCGCCAATGATGAAGTTGAACCAGCCCCAGATCACGTTGGCCAGCGCCGAGGACTCGCCGACGCCGCGCGGCCGCGCGAATGGGGTCTGAAATTTGTTGCCGCAAATGCCCTGCACGAAATGCGGAACGCCGTTGGCCAAAAAAGCCCCGGCAACAAAGTGCGCGAGATAATCATACCAGAGCATGAATCCGATCCCTTTCGCCGCTCTTAAAAAAATAGGCTCTGACTGGTCGCTTCATTCCGGCGCGGTATCAAAGCCCTCAATGCGGCGGATTTGCAAGCTTCTGACGTCAGGCGAACGACGTATCTCGTCGGCACGTTTATTACGGACTTGCCGGCGCCGGCCATCTGCTAAGCGGCCATCTCAATTCGGCGGGCGGGACGGCACTGTTTTCGGATTGGCTGATCTTCTTGGTTCTGGCCGCGATTGTTGCGAGCCGCGCGATCTGAGAGGCCGGCTACAGCGGCGCCACCTGCGGCCGCGGCCGATAGAGACCCGCCAGCAGAACGGCGAGAATGCCGGTGATGAAAATCCCGTCAAAGGTACCGGCGCCGCCGATCGAAGCGACCGGCGCGCCGAGCCCGGCCACCTTGTCGAGGTTGGTTAGATCGGCGCCGATCAGCGTGCCCATGCTGCCGGAAATATAAGCAAGCGGCGCCGCGTCCCGGCGCGACAGCAGCAGCGAAACCGCGGCGGTGATCAGGGCCGGCACGAAAATCGGCACGGCGATGCCGACACCGGGCACCGGATTGGCGAGCCAGTGCAGCACGACCGCCACGATGGCCGTAGCGATGGCGCCCGACACCCACAAGCGCCGGCTGGTGAGCAGGTAGATCGACATGATGGTCGGAATGACCGCACCCCCGACATTGATCGCGATCACCGTGCCCGGCAGGTTCTCGACCATCGGCACCGTGTATTCCATGCCGAAGAATTCGATCACCTTGTCGGACTCGACTTGCTCCGGCGGCAGCGCCGCGATGGGTATGTTGAAATAGCTGCCGATCAGCGAGCCGAGAAGGAGCAGCATGGCGGTCCCGGGGCTCACGCCCAAGCTCAAATAGGCGTGGCGCAACGCGCCGATCACGATCAGGACCACCAACAGGCCGACAAACAGAGCGACCAGAATCGAGAAAAAGCCCGGCGTCAGCGGCAGATAATGAAATTGGCTAAGATGCATGAGGCCGTTCCAAATTTGGCGCGCACAGGTTAGAGCATGATGCGGAGAAAGTCTGCCGAACACATCGAAAGCAGGCTGCGAAAAAAGCTCATGCTCGACTAAAGTCGGAGCACCAATCGATTTTCCGTTGGCGCGTCGGATGCGCGCGCGGAGGGGCAGATGACGCAAAGCGCGCCGCCGCATGACGTTCCACGATGGGTGCCGG
>DATMQV010000167.1:0-12648 GCA_035566615.1 Xanthobacteraceae bacterium | reverse complement strand
ACGCCCCTTCCCAGCCCCAGCAGCAGTCCACCCTCCACTCTTAATGCGACGCCAAATACCACCTGCTTGTTGAATTGCAGTTCGGTCCACCTCACGTGCCAGTCGAACTGTGCCTTGCAATCGCCATCGCAATAATGCTTTTTGCCGCCAGTCGCTGCTCTAACCGAGCGCTGCGATCGTTTCCATGATCGGCTCGAGCGCTTTTTCGGTCGCAACCTTGCCGGCGGCAATCGCCTCCGTAGCGCGATGGAAATCGAGCCAGCCGATATGCCCGATATGCGGCGTGATGTGTACGTCCGGCGGATCGCCGGCCAGCCGCATGCGGGTGAGCCGGTCCTGCATGATGTTGAAGGCTTCCACCATGACGGTGGAAAAGCCCGGCCGTCCGGCATCGGCAAACATCTCGCGCCGCAAGGCCCGCTCGGCGCCGAACATGCCGCGTAGCCCCATGAAGGCCCGGCGCGGCGTTCCGGGCGGCGGCACCGGCGGTTCATCGCTCGGATCGGAGCCGTGACTGGCAATCGTGGCCCCGCGGGCGAAGCGGTCGGCATCGAGATTGACTGCAATGACCACGCGGGCGCCGAAGGCCCGCGCCGCCGTCACCGGGACCGGATTGACCAGCGCTCCGTCCATCAACCAGCGTCCGCCAAGTTTCACCGGTGGAAAAATGCCGGGCAAGGCATACGAGGCGCGCATCGCGAGCGCCAGCGATCCTCGTGTCAGCCAAATCTCGTGACCGGTGCCGACCTCGGTCGCAATCGCGGCGAAGCGCAGCGGCAAGTCCTCGATGGCGGTTGAGCCCATGGCATCGGTGAGTCGCCTCGCGAGCCGGCTGCCGCCGATGAGACCCGATCCGCCGATGCGAACGTCGAGATAGCTGAGGATGCGGCGCAGCGTCAGCGCGCGCGCCCAGCTCTCCAGTTCGTCAAGCTTGTCGTTGGCATAGCAGCCGCCGACCAGTGCGCCGATCGAGGTGCCGACAACAATGTCGGGCTTGATGCCGTGCTCGAGCAAGGCGTGAATAACCCCGATATGCGCAAAGCCGCGCGCCGCTCCGCTGCCCAGAACAAGTCCCACCGAGGGGCGGACGGCCGCCCGACTGACGAGCGGCTTGGTTCCAATGTCTTCGATCGTCACCAGATCCTCAATACCCGGCCCGAAAGGGTTCTCATCACAGGATGATCAGCCCTAAAGCGAAACATAACAACTCATTAGCCTTAGGGCACGATCTGGACGGATCTTCGCCCCTTCCTCAGGAGCCGCTAGCCCTTCGAAAACATCATGCTTCGCCAGAAGTTAGCGTACCATTCCCATTTGGGTCGCCCGAGGCGATTGGGCTCCGCTTATGGTGAAGGAGTGATTCCGCGGCGGTAGCCGGCCGCGGCGCGGCTTGAAATTGCCGCGATTGCGACCGACACAAAACGCATGGATGGGCGGGGTTTTATCGGGGTTCGACGCTGGGCCGCGGAAGCAGCCGTGTGGCTGTTCCTTTTGGCAGTTGCGATTGTGACCCACCCGACCCAGGGACTCGCCCAAACGCATAACCTGCTTCCACCGGAACTCACCTCGCCGGTTCCCACCGCACCGGGTACGGGGGGGGCTACGTCGCCCGGCTCCACGCTCGTGCCACCGCCACCGCTTCAGCCGCCTTCGGCGCCGCAGCCAGTGCCGATGATCCCGCCAGGCCAGGTGGCGCTTGCGGTTTCCGCCCGCTACGGTCGCGAGGCTCCTGCCATCAACGGCGGGGTGGTGTGGCGGGTCTATACCGCCAAGCGCGATGCCGCCGGCGCCTACCGCCTGGTCAAGGAGGATCGGGCGGTTTCGCCGACCTTCGTGCTGCCGCCGGGCAACTATGTCGTTCACGCGAGCTTGGGTCTCGCGAGCGCGGCCAAGACCGTGCAATTGCGCGCCGAGACGGTGCGCGAAGTCTTCGAAATTCCCGCCGGCGCCATCCGGCTCGAAGGCCGCGTCGGCGACGTGCGCATCCCCAGCGGCCAGATATTGTTCGATGTTTTCAACGGCAGCCAGTTCAACACCGCGGAGCGGCGGCCGATTGCGCACAATGTGATGACTGGCGATGTCGTGCTGCTTCCGGAGGGCACCTACTACATCGTCTCCAACTACGGCGACGGCAATTCCGTCGTGCGCTCGGACGTGCGTGTGCAGACCGCCAAGTTGACCGACATCGTGGTCAACCACCGCGCCGCCTTGATCACGCTCAAGCTCGTCAACGACTCGCAAGGCGAGGCGCTTGCCAACACGCAATGGACGGTGCTCACGCCCGGCGGCGACGTGATCAAGGAATCGATCGGCGCGTTCCCGCGCGTCGTGCTGGCGGAAGGCGACTATCACGTCATCGCGCGCAACGAGGGCAAGACCTACCAGCGCGATTTCAAGGTCATTCCCGGCGTCGACGGCGAAGTCGAAGTGCTGGCGCGCTGAGACCCACCGGCTCTGCTCATTCCCGCGCAAGCGGGAATCTAGATACCGGGTCCCCGCCTTCGCGGGTGCGAGCGGACGAAACGATCGCGTCCCTAGGCCGCTTTTTTCATCCGCTGCACATCCGGCGGCACGGCCTCCTGCGCGAGCGCTGCAAGCGCGGCGTCGAGCGGCACGGTCTGCTGCTTGTCGCTGCCCAGCCGCCGGATTGAGACCGTGCGTTCGGTGGCTTCCTTCTTGCCAACGACAAGCAGCACCGGCACTTTCGCCAGCGAATGCTCGCGGACCTTGTAGTTGATCTTCTCGTTGCGCAGGTCGCCCGCGACGCGCAGCCCCAAGCGCTGCGCGGCGGCGATCGCTTCGCGGGCATAATCGTCGGCATCCGAGGTGATGGTGGCGATCACGGCCTGCAGCGGCGACAGCCACAATGGCAGGTGCCCCGCATAGTGCTCGATCATGATGCCGGTGAAGCGCTCGAGCGAGCCGAACATTGCGCGGTGCAGCATCACCGGCGTCACCTTGTTGGAATGCTCGTCGATATAGAAGGCGCCCAGCCGGCCCGGCATATTGAGATCGACCTGCACGGTGCCGCACTGCCAATCGCGGCCGATCGCATCGCGCAGCACATATTCGAGCTTGGGGCCGTAGAAGGCGCCTTCGCCCTTGTTCAAGCTCCACGGCCGGCCGGATGCCTCCAGCGCCTGCAGCAGGGCGGCTTCGGCTTTGTCCCATACCGCATCGTCACCGATGCGCTTCTCCGGCCGGTCGGAGAATTTGATGCGCACGTCGTCGAAGCCGAAATCCTGATAGATCGAAAGGATCAGGTCGTTGACCGCCAGCACCTCCTGGGCGATCTGCTCTTCAGTGATGAAGATGTGCGCATCGTCCTGGGTGAAGGCGCGCACGCGCATCAGTCCGTGCAGCGCGCCCGACGGCTCGAAGCGGTGCACCTTGCCGAATTCGGCGATCTTGAACGGCAGATCGCGGTAGGACTTCAGCCCGTTCTTGAAGATCTGGATGTGGCCGGGGCAATTCATCGGTTTGATGACGAAGGTGCGCTCGTCTTCTTCGCGCGGCTGCACCAGGAACATGCCTTCGCGGAAGGTCGCCATGTGGCCGGACGCGACCCACAGCGATGAGTCGATGAGCTGCGGTGCATTGACCTCCGCATAGCCGGCGTCTGACTGCCGGCGGCGGATGTAATTCTCCAGCGTCTGGAACAGCGTCCAGCCTTTCGGGTGCCAGAACACCGAGCCGGGCGCTTCCTCCTGGAAGTGGAAGAGATCCATCTCGCGGCCGAGCTTGCGATGGTCGTGCTTCTCGGCTTCCTCGATCTGTTTGAGATAGGCGTCGAGCTCGTCCTGCTTGGCGAAGGCGGTCCCGTAGATGCGCGACAACATTTCTCGGCTTGAATCGCCGCGCCAATAGGCGCCGGCGACCTTCATCAGCTTGAAGGCATTGCCAACCTTGCCGGTCGAGGTCATGTGCGGCCCGCGGCAGAGATCGAACCAGTCGCCTTGCTTGTAGATCTTGATCCGCTGGTCTTCCGGGATGGCGTCGATCAATTCGACTTTGAACGCCTCGCCCTTGTCGCGAAACACCTTCTTGGCCTCATCGCGCGACCAGACTTCCTTGGTGAAGGGTTTGTCGCGCGCGATGATCTCGCGCATCTTTTTCTCGATCGCGTCGAAGTCTTCCGGTGTGAACGGCTGATTGCGGAAGAAATCGTAGTAGAAGCCGTTGTCGATCACCGGGCCGATGGTGACTTGCGTGCCGGGCCAGAGCGATTGGACGGCTTCGGCCAGTACGTGCGCGGCGTCGTGGCGAATGAGTTCCAGCGCGCGCGGGTCCTCGCGGCCGATGAATTCGATCTTGGCGTCGCGCTCGACCGGGTCGGTGAGATCGGCGAGCTTGCCGTCCAGCGCCATGGCGACGGTCCGCTTGGCGAGCGACGGCGAAATCCCCTTGGCGATGTCGAGGCCGGTGGTGTGGTGCGGGTACTCCCGACGCGCGCCGTCGGGGAAGGTCACTGCGACCATGTTTTGCTCCTTCTGCTCACTCCTGCGAACGAGCGCAGGTAAGCGTGACGGTGGGTTATGTAACCTATGCCTCGGCTAAGGCAAGCCATGCGGCAGTGCAGCATGACCCATACGCCGCCTTGCGGTGCCGGGCCGCACATTCACGCCCTATGTGCGAGTTGCGGGATGCCGGTCCGCATTCGTGCGCTAAGCTTTATTCTGACCCCGTCGGCCCTCACACGGAGGGGGCGTCCGCAGGCGACGCGTTGGTGCCCCGCCAGCGCGCGTAACGCCAGGGCAAATACCAGCGCGCGCTCGGCGAGAGGTTGTCGGGAACGAAATCGAGGCCCGAGGTCCCGAACGGCTGGCATCGCAGAAGCCGCGCCAACGTCATCCAGCCGCCGGCCCACAAGCCGTAACGCTCAATGGCTTCCTCGGCATAGTGCGAGCAGGTCGGCAGATGCCGGCATTCATAGCCGACGAACGGCGAGAGCGTGTAGCGGTACAGTCTGATCAGCCCGCGGCCGGCAAGCCGTGGGGCCCGGCGGGAGACGTCGAAAAGATCGTCGAGAACCGTCATCCTTTTGCCCGTCATCCGGAGCGGCAAAAGATCTCGCGAATGACCGATCACTCGGCGGCCGCTTTCGCCCCGCGCTTGGCCTCGATCTGGCCGATCGCATCGACCACCGCGTCGAAAGTGAGGAGCGTGGAGGCATGACGCGCCTTGTAATCGCGCACCGGCTCGAGCACGGCGATGTCGGCCCATTTTCCTTCGGCCGGCGGCGCGCCGCTCTCCTTGAGCATCTTGCGCACGCCTTCGCGCAGCGCCCGCAATTCCTCGGCGCTCGAGCCGACGATGTGGCTCGCCATGATCGAGGAGGATGCCTGGCCCAACGCGCAGGCTTTCACTTCGTGGGCGAAGTCAGTCACCTTGTCGCCGTCCATCTTGAGATCGATGGTGACGGTCGAGCCACACAGCCGCGAATGCGCCGTCGCGCTCGCGTCCGGATCGGGAAGCCGCCCAATCCGCGGAATGGTGCCCGCAAGCTCGATGATGCGGCGGTTATAGACCTCGTTGAGCATGGTAAGATCTTGAATTCAGGCCCGGCCGTGTTGCCGGCTAAAGGTTATATAGGTACTGGCAGGGCGCGGCGAGAGTCCTCCGTCTCGCCGGCCAATGCAACGATTGAACCACCGCTATGTCCGACAACATATCATTTGCACCACCCGGCACCGCCCCCGACTTGGAGGAGGGTTTGGCGTTGACGCCGAAGTTCGATGCCGACGGCCTGGTGACCTGCGTCGCCACCGACGCGGGCTCGGGCGAAGTCCTGATGGTCGCGCACATGAACGCGGAGGCGCTCGCCCGCACCATAGCGACCGGCGAGGCCTGGTATTTCAGCCGCTCGCGCCGCGCTCTCTGGAAAAAAGGCGAGACGTCCGGCCACACGCAGCGCGTCCTCGAGATGCGCGTCGACTGCGACCAGGATGCGATCGTGATCAAGGTCGAACAGAGCGGCGGCGCCTGTCACACCGGACGCCGCTCATGTTTTTATCGCACAGTGCCGCTCGGCAAGACCGGCGCAGTTGCGCTCGAATTTCACGAGGATCGCGTGTTCGACCCGACGAAGGTCTACAAGAACTCGTAAGACGCGCCGCGGGGGAAAAGGCTGCGGTCGGCAGAAGCTCTAACTCTTCTTCGCCGCCGCGCGTTCCAGCACCCTTTTAGCCCGGAGCAAGTGGGGCTGGTCGGCCATGACGCCCGCGATCGCCAGCGTGCCGGCTCCCGGATTCGCGGCGAAGGCGTCGACGATGATTTTGGCTTGCGCGATTGCCTCGGCCGAGGGCGTGAACACCTCATTGATGATCGGGATCTGTGCCGGGTGGATCGCCATTCTGGCGCTGAAGCCGTCACGGCGCGCCGCCTCGCAATCACGGCGGAAGCCGGCGTCGTCGCGAAAGTCGATATAGACGGTGTCGATTGCCGGCACCCGGGCAGAAGCCGCGCCGGCGATGCAGAGCGTGCGCGCCAGCCGGTACAGATCGAGGTATCGGCCGTCGGCATCGCGATTGGTTTCGGCGCCGAGCTCGGCGGACAGATCTTCGGCGCCCCAGGTCAGCGCGGACAGCCGCATACTCGAGCCGGCATAGGTGCCGGCGACAAAAAGCGACGCCGCGGTCTCGGTGGCGATCGGAATGATCTTGATATGGCCGTCAGGCAAGCCGTTTGCGGCCTCGCGCACCGCGAGCTTGGCGTCAGCATGGACGACGGACGCGCCGCCTTCGGCTTTCGGCAGCATGATGGCGTCGGGTCGCCCCGGCGCGACCGCGTCGAGATCGGCATCGGTCAAGCCGCTGCCCAAGCTGTTGACTCGAACGACGAGGTAGGGGCGGGCCGGATCGGTGCTCGCGTCTTTGAGAAACGCCAGCGCGGTTTCGCGCGCACGTGCCTTGTTGTCAGGCGCAACCGAGTCCTCAAGGTCGATGATCAAGGCGTCGGCGCCGCTCGTCATTCCCTTGGCGAATTTTTTCGGACTGTCGGCGGGCACGAAGAGCAGCGAACGCATGGTCGGTTTCCTGGCGGCGTACGGGGAGGGGAGATTCACGTCGCCCGCGGGCTTTCGTCAATGGGGATAAAGGGCGCGGCGACGCCATTCGCCAAGCTATTCCCCAAGGCCGGGCGGTGTCACCCCTAGCACCGCGACAACGGCGAGAATGGCAGCGCCGGCGACAATTTCGGTCACGACGTTGCGGCGCAGTTGCCGAAGCGCATTGTGCTCCGGCTTCGCGCCCGCGTCGACGGCGAGCGCCGGCGTAAGCCAAAGCCGATTGACCGTCGCGAGCGCCAGCATGACGAGGAACAACGCGATCTTGACCAGCAGGAGATGGCCATAGTCGGTCGCGGTCAATGCCTGGGTGCTGCCCGCCAGATACCAGGTGTTGATTGCACCGGTGAGGAGGAGCGCGCCGACTGCAACCATCCCGTAAGCGGAAAAGCGCAAGCTCGCGGCGCGCGCAACTACGACCGACGAGGTTCGATCCGCGGCCGCAAGCAGAAAAGCGAGCGGCAGCAAGCCTCCGACCCATGCGGCCGCGGCGATCAGATGCACGAAATCGGCGGCCAGATGAATGCTGCCCGGGAGCCCCGCGCCGCCAATGCCGTGTCCAGCCCAAGCCAAGGTCCCGGCGAGGCTGGCCGCCACGAGCACGATGGCAACTTTCAGGAAGCCTCCGCCGCCCTGCTTCTCTCGAAGGTCGGCGGCAAAAAGGCCCGCGAGCAGAGCGGTCAACAGAAGCCGCAACAGCCAGTCGCGGCCAAAATCGGTGTCCAAGAGAACGGCGTGGAGAACGCTCGCGTCGGACAATACGGTTTCGAGCGGTTGATCGCTGATCGACTGTGCTACCAGCACTAACCAAGCCGCACCTGACAATAGCGTCAGCACCAAGCCGATCCAGGCAATCCACCTCAGACGCCGGACGACCGTGGCTCGCAACTCTGCGCCGGCGGGAGTCCGAAGGACGGGTTCCGCGATGAAGGCGTCGAACAGCGCCACACCGGCGGTGGTGAGCGTTGCGGCGAAATGGACGGCGCGCACAAAAAACAGCGGGTCGTCCACGCTTTGCTCCTGTCGCTTTCAGGCGGGCCCGATCACTGGCCGACACGGAAGGAGAAGCTTCCTTCCGTCTTGTGCGTATCGACCGAGAGCACGTGCCAATGCACCCTGTAGGTTCCCGGCGACAACGCTTTCAGACCGACGGTCATGGTGCTGCCGCTGACTTGCGCTTTGCCGGCATCGACGCGCGCGCCCTTGCTGTCGGTGACTTGCACCGAGCTGAAGGCCGGTTCGAGACCTTGCGTGAAGGAAAGCGTGACCTGGCGCGGCGCCGCGCCGACCGATCCGCCGACGGGTGGGCTTGCACTGGCGAGCATGGCGTGTGCGTGCGCGCCGCCATTGGCGATGAGCGCGATCAGGACGGATGCGACGAAGATATGCGTGCGCATGGTGTGTTCCTCACGAATTGGGTTTGTTCGATCCGGACGATATGCCGCCGATCAGCGGTTGCCCGTAGCTCTTGGGGAAGATGTCGTCGAGATAGAGATGCAATTGGCCGAGGAAGCCGACGCCGCCGCCGCTGTCGCGATTGACGGGAATCACCGCCTCTAGGCCCACCTGGAAATAGCTCCCGACCCAGATCACGCCCGGATTGATCGTGCCGGTCGTGACAAAGCTGTTGCCAAGATTGTTCGCGACCGGGGTTGTAAACTGTGCTTCGACGATCGGGATTAAATGATTGATGAGGTCCGGCAGCCCTAAGTCTTTTACCTCGGATTTCAGGTAGGGCATGCTGTATTGCAGCGAGCCGCCGTACGCGAGCACTTGCGGTATAAACGTGCCCTGGCCGACATCAAACGACGTGGTCGGGATCTGATACCCGATCTGACCGGTTACGGCGAACGGCCGAGCCCAACCGATTGTGTCGGGAAGCTGTCCGAAGCCTTGCCCGAAATTGAAACTAGGGGTGAGGACGCTATAGGACGTTGCCAGCCCCGCGCCGGTGTTGCCGGTGCCTCCCCATTCCACCCCCAACCCCACGAGCATGGCGAACTCGTGCGCGGCGTCCTTCATGAGCTGATATTGGAAGGTCGTTTCGAGATTGCCGAAGCCCGCGAGCGTCGGATTGCCAGGCTGGCGGATTTGCGACCAGGTATCGCCGATCGAAACCCCGAAATCCTCGGTGATCCGCTTGGAAATTTCGACGGATATATCGACTTCGGTCCCCGCCGGAATATCGCCCGTCTTGGACCACGCGACGGTCGGAAGCGACATCTCGTCCGCGACGCAAGGGTCGTCTGTCGCCAGCGTCGCAGGAAAGAACCGCGCGCCGACGTAGCAGTGCGCGGAGGCGTAAGAGAACGACAGCAGAGTCATCAAAAGGCCGAACGCGAACGTGCGCGCGCACCTGGATAGGCGAAACATAAGGAATCTCCATTGCAGCGAATTGGCTTCTCGCGGCGTTCAGTCGCCGTGAGCTGTCACACGCTGAGCGGAGGACCTCTTGGACTTGCGATCGTGTAGCGGGCTAGCCGCCTTGGGCCAGAGCTGTCGCCGGGCCACGCCACGACCACCATCGCGACATTGACGCGGTGGAAGACGGCGGGCGCGGTGCCGATCACCGCATGGTGCGCGCCGGCAAAGCAGAAGATGCAGTGCGTACAGCCGGACTGGTCGGGATTGCTGGCCGGCAGCGCCGGCTCGCCGGCCGCATCGTGCAGGCAGAGTTCGAAGGCCGGAGTGTTTTGGCCGGCATCCGCCGGCAAGGAGAAGCCGCCGACCGCGATCAGCAGGCTTTGGATGGCGACCGCATAGGCGACGACAACGCTCAAGAGCGATCGCCAGAAACGCTCGCCTGTGCCGTCAAATCCGCTCATCGTCAGCCCACCCCAGGGCCGATCATGAAAAGCGGCGGATCAAGAGTCAAATGCCAGAAAAATGACACGCCTGACGTCCGCCGCGTCTGCCGTCACTTCGGCCGCATGCGCATGAACGCCTGCCGGCGGCATTCGGCGACGAGCTTGTTGTCCTGGTTGTAAGCGCGGTGTTGGAATTCGACGATGCCGGCGCCCGGCCGCGACTTTGATTCGCGTTTGCCGATCACTTCGGTGGCGGCGTGCAGCGTGTCGCCTTCGAACACCGGATGGGGAAATTTCACCTCCGACATGCCGAGATTGGCGATGGTCGTGCCCACCGTCAGGTCGCTGACCGACATGCCGATCATCAGACCGAGCGTGAACAGCGAGTTCATCAGCGGCTGGCCCCACTCGGTCTCCTGCTCGCAGAAGTGCCGGTCGATATGGAGCGGCTGCGGGTTGAGCGTCATGTTGGAGAACAGCATGTTATCCATTTGGGTGACGGTGCGCGTGAAGCGGTGCTCGACGACTTCGCCGGGCGCGAAGTCCTCGAAATAGACCCCGCCGCGCTTGTGCCGTATCGCCGATTGAACCGTCATCGCTGCCTCCCTGATGGAACCGTTAAGGTGTCATTTACCACGATCGTTAATGCTTCCTAGACCCGACGATGAGTCCGGTGGGAGCCGGACAGGGGGGTCTTCATGCTGGTGAATTCCAGCAATTCCGCCAGCTCGGCGGTGACCGGCGCCATTCAGCAAGCGTCGCAGGCCACCGGTGCGAGCTTCAATTACCTCTTGGCGACGGCGCAGGTCGAGTCGGGGCTCAACCCGCAGGCCGGCGCCTCGACGTCATCGGCGCGCGGGCTGTTCCAATTCATCGAAACAACCTGGCTGGCCACCATCAAGCAGGCGGGCGCGGCGCTCGGCTTCGGCCGTTATGCCGATGCGATCAGCAGACCGCTTCCGGCAATTATGAGGTGCGCGATCCCACGATGCACAGCGAGATCCTCAAGCTCCGCAACGATCCCAACGCCAACGCGCTCATGGGCGGCGCCTTCACCAAGGGTAACGCTTCGGCCTTGGGCGAGCGGCTCGGCCGCGCGCCCAGCGAGGGCGAGCTTTACATTGCGCATTTTCTTGGGGTGGGCGGCGCAGCGCGGCTCGTCGGGCTTGCCGGCAGCAATCCGAGTGCCAGGGCCGCCGACTATTTTCCGAATGCGGCGCAGGCAAACCCTTCGATCTTTTACGATCGATCGAGCGGGGCGGCCCGAAGCCTCGCCCAGGTGCGCGATATCCTCACCGCCCGCTATGACGTGGCACGCGGCCAACAGGACTATTCGGCTGCGACCGCGCAGGCCGACCCTTCGGCCCGGGCCGACGCGGCGAGCGGCGCTGCGACAAGTCCCGCCGCGGCAGCCCCGGATACCGCGGGCATCGCCAACGCATTCGCAGCGGCCATTCCGACGCTCAAAGCGGACGACACGCAAGTCTTCCACGGTCTGTTCGCCGACGATCACCGCACTGCGCCGCTTGCTCCGGTGGTGAGTGCGCTTTGGGGCGCCCCCAAAGCGGCCGCGCCGAGCGGCGCGCCGGCGCGGAAATCCCTTTCCGGCGGCATGCTCGACCTCTTCAAAGACCTGCCGCCCACAAGCTCCTAGATCAGCCCATGGACTCAGCCCTGCAAAGACTTCAGGTGAACGACGTGTTGAATGAGCGATGTCTATCCTTGTTTGATCTCTTGACTCAGGCAACGCGAGCGAACCCATGATCGTCCGCCATTTCCTCGATTGGGTCCGCACTGCGCCGGCCGGCAAACGGGCCGAGGCGACCGCCGCGCTCGCCCGCGCGTATCTTTATTCTGATCTTTCGCCTGACGACGCCGCAGCGGCCGAAGGCGCCATGCTGATATTGCTCGACGACCCGTCGCCGCTGGTGCGCCGGGCACTTGCCGATGTGCTGGCGGCGAGCCCGAGCGCGCCGCCGGCGGTAGTGCTGGCGCTTGCCGCGGATCAGCCGCAAATCGCCGCTCCGGTGTTGGCGCTTTCGCCGCTCTTTGTCGATGCCGATCTGGTCGATGCGGTCGCCACTGGGAATGAAGACGTCCAAATAGCCATCGCGAGCCGTTCCGGCCTCCAGCGCCCGGCTGCGGCTGCCCTGGCCGAAGTCGGCACGGCCGAGGCTTGTCTGATACTGGCACAAAATAGCGATGCTGAGATTGCCGAGTTCTCGGTCGATCGCATTCTCGAGCGTTTTGGCGAAAGGCCCGCCATTCGCGAAGCGCTGTTGGCTCGGGACGATCTCGCGGCGGCGACCCGCCTCAAAATGGTTGCCCGCGTCTCCGCGACGCTGGTCGATTTTGTCGCCGCCCGTCGATGGCTCGATGCCGATCACGCGAAGCGCATCGCCCGCGAGGCCTGCGAAAAGGCGACGGTGACGCTCGCGGCGGAAACGCCGGCGACGCAAATGCGCGCGCTCATCCGCCACCTGCGCGCGGGCGGGCAGCTCACCGCCGGTCTTATTCTGCGGGCGCTTCTTTCCGGCAATATCACTCTCTTCGAAGAGGCGTTGGCCGAGCTGACCGAGATGCCAGTCGAGCGCGTCTCGAATCTCTTGTACGATGCCGGCAATGCCGGCCTGCGGGCGCTTTTCGATCAGGCGAGCTTGCCGCCCTCGACCTATCCGGCCTTCAAGGAGGCGATCGAGGCGATGCGCGAGGGCGGCTTCATGATCGAGCCGGGCGGTGCCGCGCGGCTCAAACGGCGCATGATCGAGCGCGTTTTGA